>NZ_CP178620.1:1271961-1589952 GCF_047305925.1 Bdellovibrio sp. HCB290
CGATACTGCTGTGATTAAGCATGATCACGCGATCATGGAAAAGACCTGGAATGCGCAAGCGATTGCTGAAAAACTTCAGGCGGATTTCCCTCAAATCAAATGCGTTTATCTTAAGCGCCGCAATGATGCCGATGAAAAGGGTGTCAACATCGTCGGAACTTTGGCACCTGAAACGCAGTTTTTGGAAAACGGTGTTCTTTTTGCCTCGAACATCCGTGATGCTGCAAAAACGGGTTTTTTCCTGGATCAACGCGACAATCGCAAAATGATTCAGAACTTTGCCAAGGATAAAACAGTTCTAAATCTTTTCAGCTACACCGGTGGATTTTCAATTTTCGCTGCCAAGGGCGGCGCTAAAGAAGTGACTAGCGTGGACATCGCGAAAGTTGCCATTCAGGCTGTTGCCCGGAATTTTGAAATCAACGGACTGCAGACGGTTCACCATGATGTGGCCACCGATGCTTTTGCATATCTTGAGCAGCTGAACACAGAAAAGAAAAAGTACGACATCGTGATTACGGATCCCCCAAGCTTTGCGCCAAATGAAAAATCAGTGGAGCAGGCCAAAGCTGCCTACACCAAAGTTTTTTCAAACTCGATCAAGCTTGTGAACCCAGAAGGGTTGTTTGCTGCGAGTTCGTGCTCCAGCCATATCTCCACAAAAGAATTTATGGATATTTGCCAAGAGGCGTTTTCCCGCTCTCGTAAAAAGGCCACTTTGGTTTATATGGGTGGACAGCCTGTGGATCATCCTTATCCTTTGGCAATGGAAGAGCTCCGTTACCTTAAATTTGCCTTGTTCCGTTTGGATTAAATTTATTTGGAACGGACTCTTTGTCTCATTCAGGGATTTCCCTGAATGTACTAAGGTTAAATGAGGCGAAGTCCGTTATTCTAGAGTATATGGACAACTTGAAAATCGCCTTTGGTTTATTAACTATGATCTCACTTCTGGGTTGCAGTAAGTTTGAAACTCAGACCCCTTCGTCGAGCACTGAGGGTGTGCAATCCAATCCTTCCCCGGTCGCAACACCGAAGCCTACAGTAAGCCCGACAGTGACACCTACGGTGTCTCCGACGGTCACTCCCACAGCGACACCCACAGTTACTCCAACGCCGACGCCAACGGTATCTCCGACAGTAAGTCCTACGGTGACTCCGTCTCCGAATCCGACGATGGCGGCGATTGTGGCAGGGCAAACGGCGACTTCCCATGAAGCTGTTATTCCGGATATTCAATATGAATGGCAAAGAAAGCCAGGGATTATCATGCAGTCGCCATCGGGTGCTGATATTCCAAGTTGGTTTGAACATTCCAAGCCTGAGTGGTGTTACATTTTAAATTCGTGGTTGCAGGTTTTTGAAGCTGAAGGAAATACAGCGAAGAATACCCGCGTGCAGTATCGTAATATGAAAATATATGTTCTGTCCCAGGCCACCCGGAAATGGAGTCTGTTGAAGAACGACGTTTCCCCTTATACTGATACTTGGAAATATCCATTCACGTTTGCCTCCAGTAACGGCACACGCGTTGAGTCCTCTGGAGGATTGTCTTTTAAGCCCAAGTATCCATTGTTTGCCCATGGTTACGGAACACATTCAACGATAGTTCCCCAGGATATTCGCGCTGTCTTTGTCAGCATGGATACCAGATTGGTATTGGAAAATGCCAGCGGCGCGGACGATCGTAACGTTGCCAAGTATCTGGTCAACGTTGGTGCTGACTATTGGCCGAATGCTCAAGCAGTTAATACCAGCTGGAGTTACGCACCTGGCGTAGGGCAAGGGCGCTTTATTCTAGCCACGCCTGACTGGCGCAAAGCTGTGATGGTCGTTCCAAATGGCCGCTATGGCTCCAACATGCAGGAAATGATCGATAACCCACCACCATTGGATTAATGCTTTTTCTTTGGTGTTCGAAGAGTGTGACATAATACTTCAAGCACCTAGACCTTTGTCTTAAAGTCTTCCTGAAATTCACTCTGAATGCTTCTCAATGGAAAAATCCTGGCCTAAAGTATTGCGTATTATCTGCAATCGGAGGAAATCCATGGGAAGTGTTGTTTCATTCATCAATCAAAAGGGCGGCGTTGCCAAAACAACCACGGCTATTAATGTGTCAGCACAATGGGCTAAGGAAGGTAAGAAGATTTTGTTGGTGGATCTGGATCCACAGTCTTCAGCAACTCGTGCGATTTTTGGCGACACGGATTTTGAAAACACGATCTTTGACGTTTTAACTGGTGAGCTGGAAGCGAGCGAAGCGATCGTTCAATCAGAAGCATTCGGCATTGACGTTATTCCAGCCGAGATCATGCTAAGCGGTATCGAAATTCACCTGGCTACAAAGTTTGGTCGTGAAAGTGTTCTGAAAAGAGCCTTGGCAGAAATTAAAGAGAACTACGATATCGTGGTGATTGATTGCTCTCCGTCACTGGGGCTTTTGACTGTGAATGCCTTGATTGCCTCCAAGGACATCGTTATTCCTATTTGCCCTGAGTATTTCTCGTTGAAGGGTATCGACTTGATTTTGGATACTTTGAAACACATCCACACAGGCCTGGGTCATAAAATTGAAGTTCGTGGAATTATTATCTCCAAGTACCGCAATCGTAAAATCGTGGAAAAAGTTATCAACGATCTGCGCACGCTGTACACGATTCCGGTATTCAACAACTACATTCCGGAATCCATTGTGGTCGAAGAAGCTCATCACAATCACCTGCCGATGTTGGAGTACTCTCCAAAAAATCCAGCGGGTCTGGCTTTGGCAAATCTTGCTGCGGAAATGTGGGCTTGAGCACCATCAACCCGCTCTTTCTAGATTCAACGAAACCAGTTGGTGACAAAGTCGTCACCAACGTGGAGCTGTTGCGCGTGGAATTGCAGCCCGGCGAGTCTTTGTTCTTTGAACTGACGGATGAGTTTGGTTTCGAGCAAAGATACGAAATGAAAAAGCTTGAGACAAAAAAATCGGTGAAGTACACCGCCGAGGTTTGGTTGAAGTACCAACATCAAATTCAGTATCGTTTTTTGACTGTATTGGATGGGGTGGAGATTCAGACGTCGCTCATGCGCGAAATTTGTGCGGGGCATATTATCTCTGAAAAATGGGAACCTTGCGCCGAAGGTGAGTTTGTAAAAACCAAAAAAAATAAACGAGCCGCTTCTAAATCGGGTCCCACTACCAAAGATAGAAATGCTCCGCCCACTATTAAGGCTACCGCTTCTAAACCCCTGTATGAGCCCCATTTGCTCAATCAAATTAAGTCCCTGATAGACGACTTGTTGTAGTTAGGGGATCCCATCTTAGCTCGTTGCGTAAAGGGATGAGCGGATTCAAGTTTAATTAAACTAAATGCCATGGCGAATCCGAACTGTTCCATGAAAAATATGAGAATTACAAAATAAGTAACTATTTATTCCTCTTGTACACAAATGTGATTCGTATTAAGTGTGGGCAAAAAACAGGAGAATCCTATGAAACTATTGATTGCATTGGCTTTGGCTCTTCCGATGTTCGCGCACGCATATGGCGACCAGTACGTAAACCGTTCTGAAAACCCTTACGTTCCTCAAGAAGGTAAAGTTTCCGCAAAGCAAATTTGCGTTGACGAAAAAAATGAAAAATTCCGCGTGTTCGTTCCAAAACACACGAAAGAATACTGCAAATCTATCCGTTGGGATCGCTCAGATTCTCACTATCCAAAAAGAGTCTGCGTAGGTCGCACTGTTAAAGAAATCCCAGCACAAACAGTTTCTGTTTCTCCATTCTATGAAAAAGTAGTGTGCGTGAAATATGATCGTAAAGATTCAACACGTCCTAATTGCGTGAAGTCAGAACTTCGCACGGCGCAGTTCCCAACAAACTACATTCAATACACTTACGAAGCTGCTGACTGGCGCAAAGAGCGTCCACTTCGTGTTCAAGAAAAACAGATCGAAAGCTGCAAGTAGTAGCAATGAAAAAGGGGCCTAGGCCCCTTTTTTTTATTCTTTATCTACGGCCCTTGGCCATGATCATTGTATACTGAAGGCTTGGGTATCCTTCGATGTTTGATTTCTGATACTCCCGGACCGTTAAGCGTCCACCTTGAACTTCAAAAAAGTTGGTACTGGTGAAGTTCTTGCGATCTTCCAATACGCGCCCCGTTGCGCGGGTGTGGGAGATGGTCAGCTTCGTTCGACCATAACTTGCCAGCCTAAATCTAACGGGTTCGCCGCAGATAGTATCATTGCATATGCGGTAGCCTTTGGCATTCAGGGACCTATCGATTTCAATTTTGCCCCAGGCAGAGTCGCCTCCAACACGCGTCCAGGTACCAACCAGCTGTTCATTGGTGGCAAAGGCTGTACTAAAAAATAAAGTCGAGATTAACAAGAAACAAATTTTTAAAAATTTCATATAAATTCTTTCTATTTTAGTTCGCAGTTAATTGCTGAGCGTCTGTTGAAGACGGCGTTGGCTTTGGTTGAGGGCGTGGATGAGGAGGACGAGGGCGAGGCGGGAGGATACGCGGTCTCCACTCACACTTGCGCACGCGGTGATAAGTTTCGGTGTCAAAGTGATTGAACGGATTCCTGCTCCCGAAGCTGTAGTATTCATCGACTTTTAGACGGTTCTTGTTTGTGAGTTTTACTTCTTGATAGCGGGGATTGAGGCCTCGGTAAGTGATGACTCCCGATGTATAGTCTCCTGATGGTTCGGAAGATGTCCCAAAGGCCATAAGAGTTCCATTTTGATCTTTTACTTTCAAAGGGCCGATTTTTTTATAGCTGTTCGCTGTTACCAGGTCGGAAGAAATCACCAGGCATTTTTTTCCTGATTTCCAGATGCCTTCAAAATCCTTGGATGTTCCACTCTCCGGTGGTGTTGGAGGAGGTTCATCACCACAAAGACCATTCAAGTTGGACGTTGCGAGCCATGGTGTGTAGTCACCCTCTTCAACGTCGCCGACAATGGCAGCGCCAGTTCCATCTGGATTCAATGAGTATTTAGGCCCGGAGGCGTCGCCCCACCAATTACAGCTCGCATAGGCGCTTCGTGGTACGGGTGCATCGGTTGAGCCAATTCCACCCTCAGCCTGGTTACCGAATGAGTTTCTGGAGATCTTAATGTTGTTGTTAGGGTACCCTGACATTTGATTCAGATAGGCGCCATAGGCTCCCCCGGTGAATTCATTCTGGGTGATCGTGAGACCATCATTGGAGCCGATGATCCAAATGCCAATCATGTTTCTGTCAGGATTTGGCGGATTTTGAAAAGTATTGTTTGTGGCTGTAGAGCTGCCGGTATTCTTATAGATAATGCAAAGGCGACAATTTTCGAAGCTGTTGTTATCAATGGTGACATTGGAAATCACGGCTATTGGACCAGCACCTTCCAGATCTACAGCAACCACAGGATGATCTATAAACAGGTTTTCAGAAATAAGAACATTTGAAACAGAAATATTTCCCGCATTGTAAGCCATTATAGCTGACGAACTGCTGTTGATGAAAACGTTCTGTGTGATCGTCATCGGAGTTTCGCCTGTATTCATAATTCCAAGCGGGGTTTGGCTGTTTTTAAAAATACTGTTGCGAACTATCGTCCCGCTGACGGCATCATCAAGTTTAATGCCGAATACGACTGCGTTTGAAAGTTGAATCCCATCGAAAATCACTCCGCTAGCAGTTACAAAGAATCCGTGGGTCACTTGAATGTCGGATTCACTATATCCACCGGCATATCTAAGTTTTGCATCGACACCAGAATAGCGCCCTATGATTGAAATGGATTTACTGATCGAGATGGGGCCTTGCTCGCTGTAAATACCGGATTCAAGATTGATTGCATCGCCATTATTGCTGACGCCGATGCCGTAGCTAAGAGTTTTGCAGGGTTGCGCGTTGCTTTGGCAGTTTCCAGTGTCGGTTCCTGCGGGGGAGACATAAATATTCACGGCCATAGCTTGTGCGCTTAGCAGTAGTAAGGTCAGTCCAATCAAATACGTCGAGCGTTTCTTCATAAACATCCTTTTGTTGTTTTGGGAAGACTGTATTGAGTCTCGATTTCGAGAGTCAATACAGGCTGCTAAAGCACAAGTAAAAGGAGGATGCTTTACTTAGATTTGTTCGAGTTTTAGTGGAAACTCACCGTATACTTATGAGTGCGTATTAAATCCAATCCATTGCAGTAAACGGAATGTCGGTGCCAAGAAAATCCACGTCGATGGATTTCATTTTATCGAAAACCACAGGATCGTTTGCATTCCAGGCTGTGACCGTCAGCTTTTGAGCATGGCATTTTTGAACTAAGGACTGATCTATCCAATTCACGCTGAGAGAAATTCCATCGGCTTTGGCTGCGCGAACAATTTCGACCGGATTAAGCGGAAGGCCAAACAAAAGACATGTCGTTTTAATTTCTGGATTACTGGTTTTAAAATCGTGAAGCCATTGATGATTAAAAGAAATAACCGTGATTCGTGATAATGGAAAATTCTGATTTAAAATTTTACCGAGGTTCGCAAAGTCACCCAGGGATTTCAATTCAATCTGCAGTTCCATCGCCGTGTCTTGATAAAGCGTCAGAACATCTTCCAGCCTTGGCAAGGCGTCGCCTTCCTTGGTGCGAACTTCACTCAACTCATTCCAGGTTCGAGAGCTTAAAGGGCCAGTTGCTGTAGTCGTGCGATCCAAGGTGTCGTCATGATGGATCACCCACACTCCATCCACAGTCTGATGAATATCAAACTCCACCACGGTGACTTTGGAATCCAGCAAAGCTTTAAAGGAACGCATCGTATTTTCAGGAGCCCGGTCGCGGGAGCCTCGGTGACCCATTATTTTCATAAGGTTGATGATAGGGAATCGCAAGGATTTTGCCAACAGGTGGCTGATAGCGATAGAAATAAAAAACCCGAAGTTGAGTTCGGGTTTTTTCGATTTTTAATGGAGACTATTTTCGAACGGCAGCTTCGATGGTCGCGATGTCGATTTTTTGCATCGTCATCATGGAATCAAAAGCTTTCTTGGCGATTTTTGGATCGGCATGGGTTGTATAATCCAGCAACATTTTCGGAGTGATCTGCCATGAAAAGCCCCAGCGATCCTTGCACCAACCGCAGGCACTTTCCTTGCCACCGTTGCCAACAATGGCGTTCCAATACTTGTCTGTCTCTTCCTGATTTTCGGTTAAAATCATGAAACTGACAGCTTCATTGGGTTTAAAAATAGGGCCACCATTCAAGCCCACAAACTTGCGACCAAAAACAGTGAACTCGACCGTCAGTTCAACGCCTTCCTTGCCACTGGGAAAATCACCTGGCGCTTTGTTGACCCTGCCAACGGTGCTGTTTGGAAATGTGGAGGCATAGAATTTAGCGGCTTTGCTGGCTTCGCCATGGTCAAACCAAACGCAGGTTACAAGATCAGTCATGGGCTATCTCCTGGTGTTGTTAATTCAGTACTCATTGAAAGTGTAGTGGTGCCATCACTGTTGGTCAGCGACTTATTTCGACTTAGCTATCAGGCGTAAAATGTTTGATAACAGAAGTATGATGCGAGATTAGGGCTCGTCAGGAAGTTCGCTGGTGCTTTCGCAGATCAGGCCTTGCGGCTGCTGCTGGCACGCATAGAATTCGTTGTTCATGCTCGTAGCGTTTGTGATACGGCCGTAAATGATATTTCCCAGCTGCCAGAACTTCAATTGATCAAACTTCCAATCACGAGGGGTCTGTGCCAGTAGCAAGGCCACATCATAAAGCGCCATCGCAGCGTGAGAGCTGCCAGGAGTATAATAGAAACAACGGGGATTTCTGGCTATGAGTTCGCATGCGGAATCTTTGCAGGTGTAATCGTTGGTCACGATATCAACCGGAGAGTCAGCATGATAGACGGTGACTGAGCTTTCTGATCCAGCGGTCGTGATTGAGAATCCCATGAAGTTGTCAGTTGGCTTATTCAGGCCGATATTGTTCTGCTTGGCATAGATCTGCAAGGTGGCAAGCAGGTCCGCTTGATAGCCGGAATCAGAAGCCAACACATTTCCACAAAGAAAAAGCCCACATATAAACAGACTCAACGAGTTTTTCATATAAGGTAGATCGGAACCCAACCACATTACTTAACCAAACGTCCAAATGACTGGACTTAACCCGGTAAATCCCGACAACAGTATTGTTGCATTATGATCCAAACCCCGGAATTCTGTTCATGAACGTTTGCTTGGGGGATTTATGAGAAACGGTAAGCGCATAAACTTTGTGACGATGTGGATTCTGTCTGCGGGCCTGATGTTTTCAGGAAGCCTTATGGCTAAAGAAGCACAATACAAAAAACCTTCCGACGCTGAACTCAAGAAAACTTTGACGCCAATGCAGTACCAATGCACTCAGAACTCCATGACGGAAAAGCCTTTTGATAATGCCTATTGGAATAATAAAAAAGACGGCATCTATGTGGATATTGTCAGTGGCGAGCCGTTGTTCAGTTCCACTGACAAGTATGATTCCGGCACAGGGTGGCCCAGCTTCACCAAGGCCATTGATGAAAATGCGGTAGTCACCAGACCTGATCACGAACTTTCAGTGGAACGAACGGAATTGCGTTCCAAAGGTGCAGATTCCCATTTGGGTCACTTGTTTGATGATGGTCCCAAGGATAAGGGTGGCAAGCGCTACTGCATAAACTCCGCGGCCCTTCGCTTTATTCCCGTCGAGGAAATGGAAGCCAAAGGATACAGTCGTTATCTACCTCTATTTCCCAAATACAAAAAAGCCAAATAGCTACTTGAGGTCAGTCAGAAAACCGGTATCCTAAGTATATATGTCAGATCTTATCTATGTGGCCTTGTTGATCGTTGGAATACTGTTGATTTACTTTCGTCCGCTGGCGCGGGCGTCAGGGATTTCAATTTATTGGGAAATCGGAACCGGATCGCTGTTCGTTGTCTTGTTTGCGATTCATATGATGAACACCTATGTGGTCGAACGCGAGATCGAGCAAGGGCTGGCCAAAAAGCCTTGCGGGGCCTCCAGTCCTCAAGGACTTTGTTACAACCTGACTGCGGAAGTGTGTGAGACGGCCTGGAATTCCGCTGATAAGATTTGTCGGGAAGAGGCTGAGCCGACTTTAAAAGAGCGCCCCGGCGCTTTGATTGGTCCCATGGTGAATCGCTGTAAAGCACGCCGTATGGACAAGGTGCTGCGCTACAATCGAATCAAAGAAGACAACTCGCTATGCCGGGCTTACTTTAAGTACATTGATGAAAAGAATTAGGTAGAGCTATGAAAACCATTGCCAGTCTTCGTCAGGAAATCGATCAGGTTCATAAAGAAATGCATGCGCTATTGGAGCGCCGTCGTGACCTGACTATGCAAGTTTGGAAGATTAAACAGAGTGAAGGTCAGCCCTTCTTCAATGCCACCCGCGAAGAGCAGATCTTAAAAGATTTTGTAAGCATAGGTGGCAAGGAAGGGCAGGATCCTGCCTTTGATGAACTGCTAAAAGGCGTGATGAACTCGATCTTGCGCGAATACGAAAAGTACCTGAAATCAAAATTCAAATAAAACAAGGCTGCTGATGGCAGCCTTATTTTTTCCTGCTTTGGTATTCTTTTTCACGCTGGAAGTGAGACTCTGACAAGCCATAGCTTTCCACGTTGCCCAGTTCCTTGATCAAAACATTCAAATCTTTTTTGTCGTTGATAAAATCCAAGTGAGCCTGAATTTTGCCAATCAATTCGGCGCCACGCTCTTTTAGGGCCTCGTAGCGGATATAGCCCAAGCCATGAGATGCCCATTCTTTAACGTAACGGGCTGCGGACTGTGAAGTCCCGTTGTACATGGTATTGCGGCATTCCTGATCCGGTTTGATCTGGTGCCAGTTGCCGAATTGGTCTTTCAGTTTAACATCATGCTTTTCACAAGGTCTTCCGCAGTCCTTAAAGCTAGTGCCCTTGGACAGGAACGCAGCAAACACACAGTGCTCCATGTGGAAGCTTGGCATGTATTGGTAAGCAGTAACTTCAAAGCGCTCGGATTGACCGGATTGGATCAATTCGCTGACTTGCAGGTTGTTCAGGTCGTAACCCAAGCAAACACTTTCCAACCCTTTATCCAAAAGGTATTGAGCTGTCAGGTGATTGGTGACGTTTAAGCTAAAGTCCCCCAGGATCTGCCCCTGGTAGTTGTTTGACTGTAGGTATTGAACCGCGCCCAGGTTTCTGGCAAGGATCGCATCTGGATTCATGTTTAGCAGATGCTTCACATTGCGGTGCTCATTTGGTTTAAGAATACGAGTTGTGGCGACGCCGACTTTTACGTTAGCGGCTCTTAAGGCTTTCAAGCTTGGTTCAAAATCCAAACCAAATTCAAAATCCAGAATCACCAGGTTTAATGCCGCGGCATCCAGTTGGCCCGTTGTGACGGCTTGAACAACATCATCCACCTGGAATTTATCGCGCAGAAGTAAGTTAAACTTCAAACCCTGAGCTTTGCGCTCGGTGGTCTTTTTGCTGCCAATCCACTCCATGATTTGTTCTTGAGGAGCGATGACGGGTGTTGTGCCATTTTGAATGCGCAGGTCTGTCAGTTCTTTAACCAGTTTTTGGCGTAGCTCTTTGACCTGTTTGTTTGGCAGGAATAGCGGAGTCTCCGGATCAAGTTCGCACTCGAAGCCTTCGCCACGGAACGGACTTCCCATCAAGGCAAACAACTCTTCACGCAGATCCAAAGAGTTAAGTCCTTTGTTCTTGGCAGGCTCGCAGACGTTTTCAGAAGTGGCAGAAACAGTGTATTTGCCGTCTGTATAAGTCACCGTCAGTGGTTTGCCCAAAGAAGCTTCAGCGCGAATAGAAACGGGCAGACGCTTTTTACGTTGCTTGTCTTCAACACTTAAAGAAACATCTTTCTTCAGATCCTTGTCGTGATTGTAGAACACGCGCGCGCCAACGTAGGAGTCATTCATCGCGATGTCTCTTGAAAACTCCAGGGCAAAACGACGGGGTGAAAGTGATTTTACCGCGAATACGAATCCACCTTTTTCAGCGTCCTGGTCATTGCGGTCTTTGAAGACCCAAAGAATACCGTCACCAGCCTGGATGAAATCAGTTTTCAAACCCTGTTGGGCTTTGTCTTCAGTGATTTCCACTTCCAAAGCGTTGCCGTTCACACGAACTACTTTACCAAATTCAAAACCGCGATGTGCGCTGAATGTACCTTCAACCAATTCCTGATGATTTACACCATGGAACCAGCCGCTATAAAAGCCACGGGAAAATGCTGTGGCCATTTGCTTTTTTAAAAGAATCGGATTTGCCAGGGCTTGGTTACGTTGTGCGGAAGTGATGGCTTCATCAAAACTGCGGGCAGCAGTGGCCACGTATTCAGGAGTTTTTAAGCGGCCTTCAATTTTAAAGCAATCAACGCCGGAGTCCAACAAGCTTGGAACTTCATTAATTCCGCACAAGTCTTGCGGGGAAACCAGGAAGGACTTTCCACCCAAGTCACGTTTTTCTCCGTCCACATGCATTTCGTAGCTAAAGCGGCAGCTTTGGGCACATTGCCCACGATTTGCGGAGCGGCCACCGATGCTTTCGGAAGTGAAACATTGGCCGGAATAGCTAACGCACAAAGCACCGTGAACGAAGACTTCAATTTCTTTGGTGGTGTTTTGTTTTATCGCGTGAATTTCTTTGATGGAGTTTTCGCGCGCCAAAACGAAACGCTGAATTCCCAAATCGTCCAACCACGTGATGGCTTCAGCATTGGTGACACTCATTTGTGTGGAGGCGTGAATGCGCTGTTCAGGTGCCATGTGGCGAATCAAGCGCACCAGGCCCAAATCCTGAACGATGAATGCATCGGGTTTCAATGGCAGGATTTTTTTCAGAACTTCAACCGCGCCAAGAAACTCATTTTGGAAAATTAAAATATTAAATGCCAGGTTTACCTTCACGCCATGAAGGTGGCAGGTGTCGATGATGTCTTTGACTTCTTCGATTTGAAAATCGTGGCTGCGACCACGGGCATTGAAGCCAGGAACGCCCATAAAAATAGCATCGGCGCCGTTATGAATGGCTGCCAAAGCCATGTCTTTAGTGCCGACGGGAAGAAGGAGTTCGGGGCGTTTTAATGACTGTGTTTGCATGGGTGTAATAAGCCAGTTTGCGGCGTTTTCCGCAAGGGGTAAGACGCCTTTTTCCGGGGGAGAAGGGTAAAAAATACCTGAGTGCCCTCTTTATTTGCATCCGAAACAGGAGTTTATTCACTCACCAAGGTACTAAAAGACCCAAGGGATACTCTGAAAAGACCCGGCCTATTGGTCTTAAATTTTGCACCTTCGCCATGAAAACCGCCAAGTTGTAACAATGTTAGCTAGTATTTGTCGAAGAACACACAAGTCAAATTTCATGGAGGAATAATGACTAAAAAAAACCTGGTGAATTTCCTAGCAGTATCGGCCTTCCTTACTCTTGCAGCCTGTGGCCAAGGCGGTGGAGCGGATGCCGCTTCCGACGCCCTTACAAATGAAGAAACAACCCAAACCCTGGCAGACGATGCCACAGACGAGCAAGCTTTCAACTCTGCTGAAGTCAGCGAAAATGAAGCTCCGGAAAACATGATCGAAGACACGGTAGATCAAGCTTCGGATTTTTCAACATACAGCCGTGCGAGTATCCTTGCTAAGTACGATTACGTTGATCCGAATCGCGTTGTTCCGACAACAGCCCTAGGTAATGCCCTGGTGTATTTCGAAAACAACAAATCAAAAATCAAAAACAAGCGCTATGTTTCTGTGATCGATTACTCAAAAAGTTCCAGAAAAGCCCGTTTCCACATCATCGACATGAATACGGGTAAAGTTTGGAGCATCCACGTTGCTCACGGAAAAGGTTCCGATGCAAATCATGACGGTATTGCAGAAAAATTCAGCAATGTATCCGGTTCTAAGGCGAGCTCCATTGGTTACTTCCTAACGGGCAGCACTTATAACGGCAGCAATGGTCTTTCTTTAAGACTGGACGGTATGTCTTCGACAAACTCCAATGCCCGCGGTCGTGCGATCGTTGTTCACGGTGCTTCTTACGTGAAAGAAAGCAGCGTCATCCAAGGTCGTAGCTGGGGTTGCCCTGCGGTAGCGTCTTCCTTGAAGACGAAAGTGATCACAATGCTTAAAGGCGGAAGCTTGATCTACTCTGTGAAGTAGTAGTTTTGGTTTTTTAAAGTTTCTAAAGAGCCGGGGTCCTGCCTCGGCTTTTTTTATTTCAGTGGCAGCCATCACTTCGGAAGATGTCGTGAAATTCCGACGACTTTCCATTTTGATATAGCAGACAGTCGGCGCGGCGGTATTCATCGTTTATTCTCATCATATCCATAAATGAAGGTAAATACCCATGAGCTGTGTAGTACTGACTTTCTTTTTCTTCCAGATTTTTTTCCAGAGCTTTGGAAACTGTCTCAAACTGCAGGACCGATTCCATGGTTTGGATGGGCATGTAGGTCGGAAACTCATCGCTCATAAATCCTAAATAACGAATCCCTTTTCCCACATAAGCTTGGGTGGTAATCCACCAATTGGAATAAAATTTGTAATTTAAAGCTGGCATCCAGGCATAGATACTTTGAAAAACAGAATCCTGCATACGCACTTGTCGCAAAAGCGGGAAATGCTTCCACTCTGCCACCAGATCAAATCGGGGATCCACTTCGATGTCGTAAGGAGCAAAAAGATTATCACTCGTCACTCCCAGTGATTTGGGGTAGTCACCGCCTTTGAACTTGCTGACGTGGCTGCGGTAAGCAGGAAGGATGACTTGTCCTTCTGACGCCTTGTCATAGGCAATTTTGATAACTTCTGCACAAAAAACTTTGTCATAGTTTGCGTCGTCCATGGCGAAGTCGTATTCTTCGGGGTTCTGACTCCACTGGTAAGCATAGCGGGCGGCCTTATGGGCCAGATCGATATCGCTCTGACGATAAAGTGCAACCCTGGCGTCAGCGGTTTGCCGCCATTTTTCCAGGGGAGTTGTGACGACTCCGTATTGAATCAGGGACTCGACGATAAAAAGGTCGCCTTTGTCATTTTCGCCCACGATGGCCATGTGCGAGAAGTTACCTTCCTCATCACCGATGCGGGCAATCATCGCTGAGACGTAGCTTTTACCGCGAATAAGCAGAACATCTCCGGGTTCAATATTCACCGCCGCGTATTTGGTGTTTCTAAGAAGAAACGGTGCCTCTCCGCCCAGAATGGGCGATTCTTTGAAGGCCACGACTTTGTTTTGCACTAGCCAGTCGATCAGATATTCTTCGGTGAATCGGGCGTACTGCATGCCTTCGCGCATTTTCAAAATACAGGTGGCAGAAAGGTTCTTTTCACCGGCAAATCTTTGCAGCAATTCATTCAGTTTTACCCGCACCATGAAGACACCCTGAACCATTTCGGTCCCATGCTCTTTAAAGCTCTGAATGTCTTCGGGGGTTTGGGGGATGAAATGGTTAGCAGGCTGGATAAAGAGGTAATCGGTGACCTTGTTGATGTATTCCGGGCACGTTTGCGGATTGAAAACCTGAGAATTGTTGAGGTCCTTGTTCACTTGCTCAAGCCCCGTCAATAGGATGGGTTTAGCAAATGCGAAGGCAGTCAAAAAAGTTATAAAGAATGTGATCATAATTACCCCAATATGCACCAAGGTGAAGGGATTTACGACTGGCGCTCTCATGTAAGTTCGCAGTGGGTCGCAGCCGTTTTGGGTCTGTCTGTCAAAACTTTGGCCAGGAATTTTGCCAGAGGGGCCGCCAAATTCCAATTATGGCAAGCACGCCAATTGCAATTCCCGGCAGGGTTGATTGAAGTTCCCTTTAATTTGGATAGGAAAATAGCTTATGAAAATGATCGTTGGTGCCCTTTTGCTAATTTCAAGTTCTGCCATGGCGGCAGGTTTTTATGACCGTTCCACGGGTGTTTACACTCGCGCCGAATCATATCAGGAGCTAAGCTGGTGTGACGCCAACAAAGTTGTTCGCGAGGCCTCTTCTGGCGAAATCGTTACGGAAGCGGATTGCAGCCTTAGCCAGAAGACTTGCGAAACGGATGCAATGATTTTCAATAAAACAGTAATTTACCGAGCTGTTTGTAAGTAAGCCCGAAGTAAATTATGTAAAGTACAAAAGCCGAAGCAAGTCTTCGGCTTTTTGTTTTTTGTGCCCAACATCCGTCTAGGTCTTGCACTGCGAGGACTGTCGAGTCCCAGAAAATAATAGCTGTGAACCTTGTAAGAATACGTTCTGAAGTGGAAGGAATTCCTAGAAGCCTAGTTAACTGTAAAAATCAGGAAAGGATTATTGTAAAACACACACTATCAGGAGTTCTTATGCAGACATCTCAGGAAAAAGGACGCAAACGGCCCATTCATAATGCATCGACACCGCAGGCTCCGCTGTTGGTAATCGAGCGGCAATTCGATGTTCCGGTGTCTGAACTTTTTGCAGCATTTGCAGATTCTGATTCTTTGAAAGAGTGGTGGTGGCCTCAGCAGTTTTTTGCAGACGAAGCCGATATCGACTTCCGTGAAGGGGGACGATTCTTTATCAGTATGGATGGTGGCACAGATACAGGTAATGTCGGTGGAATGACCGGTCACTATGAGGAGATTATCGAGAATGTGCGCATCGTGATGACGGATCAGTTCGCAGACAAGCAAGGGCGTCCGATTTCACCTGAAGAGGCAGGTATGCCAGGCGATTGGTCCAAAATGGCCTTTATCACTTTTGAATTCGAAAAGTTGGGTGAAAAGCGCAGCCGCTTCAAACTTTCCCATGAGGGGATTCCCACCAAGTTCCAAAATGACTGTATTGAAGGTTGGATGGAGTCATTTGATAAACTTGAGAAATACTTAAAAGACTATAGACACTGATCGATGCAGTCGGAGCCCTCTAACGCTGTGTGCGGTGGGCTCTGGAGTTGCCGAGTTGGGCCAATTTCGCTAAAACTAAGGCATGAGCAAAATTTCCGTTCTCCCACCCTCTGGCTTTCGTGATTTTACCCCTGAAGAATCTGCGGTTCGCAGTTTCTTAATCGAGAAAATTTCCGAGACCTATCTAAGCCATGGTTTCCAGGCCATCACGATGCCATTCATGGAAAATCTGTCGACTCTGGAAGGCAAGGGCGGTGGTGCCGGGAATGAAAAGCTTATTTTCAAAGTACTTAAACGAGGCGAGTCTTTGACACGTTCCCTGGAGGCGGGCGAGGGCAATCTTGCTGATATGGGAATGCGCTTTGACCTGACATTGCCTTTGGCGCGTTACTATTCGCGCTTTAAACAACAACTTCCAAAACCGTTTAAAGTATTTCAGGTGGGACCGGTATGGCGTGCAGACAGCCCGCAAAAAGGTCGTTACCGTGAATTCTATCAGTGTGACGTGGATGTACTGGGATCCAAGGAAGTCGGTGCTGAAGCTGATTGTATGACGGCGATCTTGAAAGTGTTTTCGCGCCTTCAGGTGGAAAACGTCGAGCTTCACTTGAATGATCGCAGACTCTTGGCGGCATTAAAAGATGCTGATCTAACCGACGCACAATGGACCGAGGCCTTAGTGACCTTGGATAAGTTGGATAAAGTGCAGCGTGCAGGTGTTGAAGAAGAACTGACGACAAAATTAGGTCGCGTGCCTGAAGGCATTCGCCTGGTTCTGGATGGAACTTCCCTGGAGAAATTGAAGTCCGTGCATGCCGAGTCGGCTGAATCCATGGAAGCTTTATTGAATGTTTTAGAAGAGTCAGCACCGGGCACAAAAGTGATTTTCAATCCTTCCCTGGTTCGTGGTCAGGATTATTATACAGGAACTATTTTTGAACTAAGACATCCGGAACTTTCAGGTTCCCTGGGTGGCGGTGGACGCTACAACAGATTACTTGAAGTTTTTGGTGGTGAAGAAGTTCCAGCATTTGGTGGCAGCATCGGCTTTGAAAGACTTTTCCTGTTGATTCAGGAAAAAGCCGGGGAGTTGAAAATGTCCAATTCCACTCCACAAGTGTTTTTGCCTCTTTTCAGTCAGGAACTGCGTGCGCCGTTGATGAAGCTTGCAACGGATTTGCGTGAGCGTGGCTTGCGTGTGGATGTCTATCCGGACGCTGCGAAACTTAAGAATCAGTTTAAGTATGCAGATGACAGAAAGATTCCTTTTACAGTGATCGTTGGCGGCGATGAGCTTAGTTCACGAACAGTGAAAGTGAAGTCCATGGCCGAGCGTACTGAAGAAGCTGTTTCAATGGATACCTTGGCAGACCACCTGCTGCAAAAAATCGAACGCTAACATTTATAGTAAAGGTCCTACCAAACGTGACAAGTCACCTGCCCACACTTCAGCAGTGTGGCGCTCTTCGTGGGCTTCTATTGTATACATGTCTGAATTTTCCAAATACTCGTTTTGCAGGTCACGCAGTGATTGTGTGAATTCCCTGTCGTAAATAGCCAAGGTGATTTCAAAGTTGATTCGCAGGCTTCGTGGATCCAGATTCACCGAACCGAACAATGAGACATCGTCGTCGATGGTAATTGATTTCGTGTGCAGCAATCCGGGTTTATAAAGAGCCACCTGAACTCCGGCAAGCAAGAGGTCTTCGAAAAACGAGCGGCTGGCCCAGTGGGAGATGCGCGAGTCAATTTTAGCGGGAACAATCAGTATCGTGCTGACACCCCGGCGCGCAGCCGCGAGCAGGGCATAGAGCATGGATTCACTGGGCAAAAAGTATGGCGTCGTAAAGACGATCTCTTTTTGGGCTGAGGCGATTGCCATTAGCAACGCCTGTTCAATGGATGAGTACTTGATAGCCGGCCCCGAGGGCAGGCATTGCACAAATGCGGGTTTGGTATGAGTGTCATCGGGAGCTTTTGATTTCGTCAGCTCTTTGGCAAAGTCACTGCCGGTTTCCACGCACCAGTCACTTAGAAAGACTGTTTTGAGATCCGCGATGGAGGGGCCTTCAATTCGCGCCAGGGCATCAATCCACGGAGCTGCGGGTGACGTGGCATTGAAATACAAAGGATCGGCTAGATTCATGCTGCCGGCATAACCGATTTCATCATCAATAACGACTAGCTTTCGATGCATGCGCAAATCAGGACGTGCAATCAAAGAACGCAGAATTCCTGACGGCAAGGCCACCGTCATTTTGACTCCACCTTGTTTCATCGCTTTGAAGTTTCTACCTTTGATGAATTTGGAACTACCGATAGCATCCACCAGAACGCGACAGCGAACGCCTCTTTGGGCGGCCGCTATGATCTCGTGGGCGATTTTATCTGCTCGTCCGCCGTCGCTCCAAATATAGAACTCAAAGTCCAAAGTGTGCTTGGCTTTCGCAATATCTTCAGAGAGTTTTTGAAAAGCCTCGTCAGAATCTTTCAGCAGCTGAATGCGATTTCCAGTTTTGGGTGAAAAGCCAAAAAGAGCCTGAAAGGCGTGATGCAAATCACCTTGTTGATGTTCGTTTAGAATAGAATCTGTGGGTTGAACAGCTGCGATTCGGTTTAAGGTTTCCTGCACTTTGCGCAGCCGCTTCATTCGACGGTGACCTTGACGGTATTCTCCGAATGTCCAATAAAGAATTGTTCCGGCAATGGGAAGTGAGACCATCAAGCCCAGCCACGCCCAAGCCACAGAGGCGGGCAGGCGCCGTTGAATGACCCGTGCGCAAATCCAGATACGGACAATGAAGTCGACGATGAATATCAACCACTGAACCCAGCTGTTAAAATTGAAATCAAAAGTCCAAGTCAGCATCTGACATCCTGGGAAGTTATTTGAAGACGATTGCTTTTCCGATAGGGGCTAAGGAGATCCCTGCGAGCTTTAAGTGTTGAAGGGCAAAAGGAATTCCAATGATCGTAATTCCTAAAAGAACGGCGCAAAGCAAATGAGTCAGTGCCAGCCACCAGCCACACAGAATGAACCACACGATATTCCCAATCAGTCCTAAAGCGCCAGTACCCATGTCGCCTTGACCACGGACATGCTCCCGGTCCGCAACTCGCGATCCAAAGGGCCACAAGTTCAAGAGTCCGATATTAAACGCCGCACGTGCCCACGGAATTCCAATGATCGTAATGACCATGAAAAGACAGGATGTGAACCAAGAGAGGGCTGTTGTCCATCCACCTAAAAGTAGCCACAGGATGTTCAAGATAAAATTCATGGGTGCCTCCTGTGACAGGATGAGTGGGTGAATAAAAATGGTCAATGTGCAATAGGCAGTATGATTGTTGATTTACAGTAGTAGCCTTCCACAGCGTTTTGATTTTAAGCAAGTGGAGCATTCTTTGATCGAGATTTTTCTAATTAGGGATTCAAATCATCCAACAGACTTAGGTCCAGATAAATCAAATCAACTGAAAGGAAACGCTATGAATCGTCAAAAGGCGAATCGAATCTTAATGTCGTTATTGCTATGCCAGGCTCCGCTACTGGTGCATGCGAGCTCAAACTATACTTCCTATCGTGGCGGCGATACGGAAACATCAATACTGCCACAGAATCAATTCGAGACTTCGGCGCGCATTGACGCCGTAACACGTAAAAACGGCGGCCAACTGTACCGCTTGGATCTGGTAAAACCAATTCCTCTTTCGCAAATCAAAGCGAAACCAAAAACGGGTCGTGTGAAAGTTATCAGTTTGAATCTGGTAACGGATAAAGATGAACGCGTGATTGTGAAGGCATTTAACAATGCGATAATTGCTGACTCGGACACTGTCTTAGCGTCAGAAATTTTGAGTCTGAGTGAGAATATCACTGCTATCGAAATTCAGGCGGAAGCCATGGGTGCCAATGCTAATTTGGACATCACGGCGGTTTCCACTAAGGAAGCACCGAAGTTCGGCACTCGTGAACCGGATAATTCCTGCAATAAGAAATTTGACTCTATCCTAAAAGAAAAACTGGATTTAGTGCAAACTTGGGCGGCACGCGCGGAAAGCAGTGCGCAGGGCTCATGGCAGGAAAAATACGCAAGCAAGGAATACAATAAATATGTCGCAGAGTTTATAGCGACTTTGAAGTCCGATAAGAATCAATTTGCGTCTCCGGACTATATGTTGACGTTGATTAATTTCTTTATTGACCGCCACAATGCCAGCCGTCCAGACAGTGCGGCAGATGTGGGCTACAAATCCATGGCCGTGGAGACATTTGAAGCGTTCATGCTTTCAATTCAAAGTGATCAAATCTGTCGTCCGGTGACGAGTGATTCATTGATCAAAATTTCTTTGGATTTCCAAAAGCGCCAGGAATCCAGCAAATCCGACAGCCGTGCGAGAAAAGTTTACGAGATGATCATTTCCAAAATCGGTAAGATCATCCCTGTACACTATCGCAAGGAAGTGGCCGCTAAGAATTTTAACTTCCGCCAGGCTGACAGTGAAGGTTACAAAAACTACAAACTGTACACTGCAAGCAAACCGGAAAGTCTTCTAAAAGGCACTTATCAGGAAATGGCCTTGAATGCTTATGCGATCGCGGAGCAGCAATTAGCTATCGAGGTAAAATCTTTGAATAACGAGCAGACATATCAACTGATCGTAGAATTCCAGACTAAGTACAACGATACTGCAAATTATCCACAGGAAACCATGTTGAAGTATCTGACTATTTTGTCAGAGCATAGCAACTTCCTGAATTTTAGAATGGTTCAATAGTTAGCGTCGGAAACAAGAATGCCAGTCTAAGACTGGCATTCTTGTTTGATTTGATTTTTAATAGCCGATTCCGGCAGAGATCACATTTTGGAAATCGCTTTTTTCCCAGTCATTGTCCCGGAAAATCACCGTGGAACTTAAACTGATATTCACAGGCCCGAAGTTCAATCCAATTGATGCACCAGCATAGGGATTGTAAGCAATAGGGCGTTCGTCTTTCGTAACCACACCGCCAGATGTTGTCTCACGAACGGATTTGGTTGCCTGCGCGCCCGCACGGCCGCCCAAATGGAAATATTGGGTGCGGTAGGTAGAACTTAAACCGACCTTCAAGCGTTCATCGTCTGTCTTTACTTTTTCCGGTGCGGTGGAAAAGTCCTCTGTATCAGAGGCTTTTGAGTATTCTGTTTCAAGTGAAAGAAGATCGACGCCTAGGCTTAAACGCAGGCCGTACATAGACCGTGTTTGTAAATGGGCCGTCGGGTAGTCACGATAGACAGTCTCGATACCGTAAAGAGGTTCGATGCGATAACCCGTACCTTTTGCCAGAGTAAAAGATGCAGCACTTGCTGAACTTGCGCCTGCGATTCCTGCAAGCAATACGATCCACTTAGCTGTATTAATCTTCATGAGGCCTCCATGCATAACAGTGTTATTTTACACAATTCAATTGGCTTACCCAGTTCTTTTTGAAAATACGGGGTTTAGATGAAAGAAATTGGACTAGATTGAGTCGTTTTGCAGGGTGTTTGTCTCTTCGACAAAATGCTATAATTTGCCAATGAAACCTCGTAAATTTTTTCTTGGAATCTGGACCCTATTGGCAGGCATTCTGTCAGTGAATAGTCATACTTATGCCGCAGAAAAACCCGCTAAAAGTGAAGCTGTGGCTTATTTGGCAGGTGGATGTTTCTGGGGTATGGAAGATCTGCTAAGAAAACTTCCAGGTGTGACTAAAACCGAAGTGGGCTACATGGGTGGTAAGGTCGCCAATGCCACCTACGACATCGTTAAAACCGGAATCAGTCATCATGCGGAGACTGTAAAGGTCGAATTCAATCCCAAGCAGCTAAGTTACGAGAACCTGTTGCTGTATTTTTTTAAGATCCACGATCCGACAACATTGAATCGTCAAGGTAATGACGTTGGCACTCAGTATCGCAGTGAAATTTTCTATACCAGCGAAGAGCAAAAGGAGACAGCCTTTAGAGTTATTGCCCGGGTGAATAAATCCAAGGCCTGGGGTAAGGATGTCTCGACCGTGGTTGGCAAGGCTGGGGAGTTCTGGAAGGCCGAAGACTATCATCAGGATTACCTGCAAAAGAATCCTGATGGGTATACCTGTCACTTTGTGCGAAAAGTGGACTTCTAGTTCTGCATAATAATTCTGGGAAATACTTTTAGAAACGTGCCGGTGTAACCGTCGTCGCAATTATGAATCTCATAAGAGCTGTTTAAAGCACTTTCCGCATTTAAAGACAGCAGTGTACTGCGATACTGGCACAGCCCGTGTTCCTTGGTTTTCACATAACCTTCATAATTTAATGAAATCAGGATGCCATCGGCAACGACAGTGGCACTTTGACATTTGCCAAAGCTGTTGCACTCGGGGGTGCCGGAAAAAGAGTAAACTTGTTTTTCAGGGGAGATAACGATTTCGCCCTTTTTGGTGGTAAAGCCACCCCAACGGATCAGGCGGGAGCAGTCTTCGACCTGGTACTGCACGACAGCTCCTTCAGTCATTTGGTAAAGGCCTGTGATATCGGTGCAATTATGAGCATGAGCCATTGTTGAAAAAATCAGAGTAAATATAAAAACAAAATTTTGCATTTGGGGAGCCCCTTTATCAAAGGCTGACACACCTGCGGGGCCTTGGGCAAGCTCGGGCTGGTCGTTGTGCCCGGGACGGGACCCATTCTATACTTTTCAAAGCCCCACAAGGGCGTATTCTTAGGCTGATTCCACAAAGGGGGCCTTATGAACGCACAAACTCAAAAGGACACTCTTGAAGTCGGCAGAAAGCTTGTTGATTTCTGTAAAAACAACGAGGTCGTGAAAGCGATCGAAACGCTCTATGCTGATGATATCGAAAGTCGTGAAGCCATGGATACTCCAGGCATGCCCGCCGAATCCCATGGTAAGGCAAATGCGTTGAAAAAAAACAAAGAATGGGAAGAACAAATGGAAGTCCATTCAGCTAAAATTGATGGACCATTCCCATCAGGTGATCGATTTGCAGTGCATTTTAATTTCGATACGACTGATAAGAAAACCAACAAACGATGGGCAATGGAGGAAGTGGGTATTTACACGGTGAAAGACGGAAAAATTGTGAAAGAGGAATTTTTCTATACGATGTGATTTCAGGAGTTAGATAATCTTCAAGTCAGCTGCAGTTAGTGACTTAGTCCGCTCAGCTGACTTGGTGTATGGGACTCTTCACGAACTGTGCAATTTGAGTAAAATAAGCACACTAAGAGATATAGGCATGAAAGAGTAAGAAAACCCTTAATTCTTGTTTTAGCCATTCCTGATCCTCCGTGTGGCTTTTGTAATATTGTCGTCCGAAACCTGAATTTTCTCGATGTCTAAATGGGCAAAACTGTTCCTTTATCTCGGATTAATACGCACATCTGTTGAATGCGATTCATGCTCAAGAATTTGGTCCAGTGAGACTGTGGAATTTTGCAGAACTTTTTTACGCTGTTGCCTGGAAACACCACAGGAGACACAGTTTGCTGAAGGCCAAAAAAAAACACCGGGCACGGATGCTCGGTGTTTTTATCAGAAAGTGCTGGAGCAGGTTGCGAGACTAGCGGCAGATCATTTTAGAGATATGATTGCTGTACTCAAAGCCTGAATCGTTTTCATCGTATTCAAAAATTGAATTCGCTTTGCCAAGATCACCTAAAGTCAGCTTCGCCCATTTTTCACTGCGTGAACCCAGCGATCCCACGATAGTTTGAGTTGAAGACTCGGCCAATTGATAAGAGCCGGAATCTGCAGCCCAAACATCAGAATAGTCTTCCGAGTTTTTGGCCTTGGTTTTCTTTGTTTTGAAATCAAAAGAGATTCCGTCATTCAATGAAACTTGCACACTGACTGTGCTGCCGTTCTTGTCGATACCGCTGCAGGAAATTGTTTTTGCGTGACCAACGGTTGCGGTAAGCACAATTGCGCTAATAATAAGTAGACTGGTTTTCATAAACACCTCGATAAAAAGATGCCCCCTTATACGACAATCTCGGATGTCGTGTTGAACTCCGTGCACCTATTGTAAAAGCTCAAAGAGCGTCACAAAAATTGACACCAGGGAGGGGTGCCTAATTTGTCGATTGTTTTGGTAAGTATTTCCCTGTGGGGAGGGGGCTTGTGGCGTCAGCTGCAAAAGAACGGGAAAAGGAGGTTAGGCACGGAAAGTGGATAGAGAGGGCTATCAACCTTTATAAGGAACCATTTATGACTAAGAATTATACAAAAGTTTTGGCAGCTTCGGCATTGATGATGATTTTCGGCGCATCCCAAGGATATGCATCCATGGCGAAAGACAATGCTTTGGAAGCGCAATCTGAAGTTGAAAGTGCATTCGCCAATCTGGATGAAGCTCAAGGTGGTTTCGATGAGTCTGCTGCTGAACTTGAAGGTGCTAAGACAGATTTCAAATCTCGCACGGCTGAACATAAAGAAACGTCTTCCCGTACACGTCGCGAAGTTAAGCGCTTGCAGGCTGAAGCTGCGAAGAACTCCAAACAAACAACCCGTTTGATCAGCGAAACCATCACTTTGCGCAAAGCCATTGATAAGATGGAAACCGAAGAGTCTGCGGCTCGCAATAAACTGGCCCGTGCAACAGAAAAATTGAACAAAGCACAGGCTGACCGTGATCAGTCCCAGGACAGAAAAATGCAATTGTCGGCGGCGATCAATGCTTCAAAAGGTGAAATGGCTCGCACGAGTGCAGCTTTGAAAACGGCACAGGCTAAATTGGCCCGTGCTAAAAATGAAGAGCGTCAGGCTGCTGCGATGTTGAAGCAGACGGATTCACAGTTGGTAAGAGCTCGTGCAAGTTATGAAGTTGAATCCCGCAAGCTTGAGCAACAAACCCGTGCGGCTTTGGCTCAGGCTGATAAGCACAACAGAAAAGCTCAGTTGAATATTGATAAGAAAAAAGACATGCAGGAAAAGCTGAATCAAAAACGTCAAAAGCTAAGCGAAGCCAAAGCAAAGCAACAAAAGGCTTTGGCTCGTTTGGGTAACTTGAACTAAGTTATTTTAAGGACTTTTGAAATTCGGAATCGATTTTTTTGTAGGTTCCGTTTTCGATAATCTTTTTTAGTCCCGATTCAAAGATGGCGGCATATTTTGCGCCATCTTTGTGTTTTTTAGAGAAGTTGATATACAAAGCATCGCGGGAAACTTTCCCCAGAGACTTTACTTTCCCTTTAAGTTCGGGATTGTCATTCAGGATTCTTTCCCCAGTCAAACCCCACAGAACCGCATAATCAATTCTTCCCGCAGCCAGCTTTTGTATTTGGGATTTTTCAGTGGGACCGTCCTCGGTTAGAATCTTTTTGTTCTGCAAAAACGACGTCGGATAAGTATAACCAACAGTAGTGCCCACTTTTTTACCTTCAAGGTCTTTAAGAGAAACAGGGGAGCCATTCGCGGGTCCATAGATATGCATTTCCGCCTTAAAAAGTGGCGTCGAGTGAAATACGTAGCGATCCTGGGTGTTTTCGTTGATCAGAGTGTCAAAACAACCCAGAGATTTTCCGGTGTCGACTTCCTTCATGCAGCGTGCAAAGGGCATCGGGCGTAAGACAGCCGTCACACCCTGTGACTTAAAAGCAGCACGAATAATATCAGGAGCCAATCCTTGCAGGTCCCTATAATCTTTCGTAGCGGAAGAGTACGGTGCCCAGTCATCCTCGCCATTGAGGTGAATGGTTTCTGCGCCCACGGCGAGTGTAGATAAAACAATAAGAGTTCCGGCAATCCACTGAAGCAATAACATTTATTCAGGTTACAACAGGATGTGTAGTAATTATACAACTATTTAATTACTGAGGCTTATACGAGTTATCATCAGCTTTATAACAGATGTACAAGCAGTGTACTTCGTAATAGGATGCCGGCCATGGATTCAGAAAATTCAAAAAATCGCCCGGTTTATATTCCCTATTCAGGAACATTTCTATTGGATATCTCCCTGCTCAACAAGGGGAGTGCGTTTTCTCTCGACGAACGCTCGAATCTGAATCTTCATGGATTGCTTCCCGATCAAGTGGAGACAATCGAAGAACAGGCATCCCGTGCTTACAGCCAGTTCAAGGTGATTAAAAACAATCTGGATCGCCACGTTTTTCTGCGAAATCTGCAAGATACCAACGAAACTCTTTTCTACTATCTGGTGGTCAATCACATCACAGAAATGCTGCCAGTTATCTATACTCCAGTTGTTGGCGAAGCCTGTGAGCACTTTTCTGAAATCTATCGCGCGCACCGTGGATTGTTTATTTCCTACCCACAGCGTGACCGCATTGACGAGATGCTTCGCAACGTGACCAAGCAAAAAGTGAAAGTGATCGTCGTGACTGACGGCGAACGCATCCTGGGTTTGGGAGATCAGGGTATTGGCGGGATGGGGATTCCAATTGGAAAACTGTCCCTGTATACCGCATGTGGCGGAGTAAGCCCTGCCTACACTTTGCCGGTGGTTCTGGATGTCGGGACAAACAATCAGCAACTGATCAATGACCCGCTTTATATGGGTTGGAGACACCCGCGCATTTCAGGCGAAGAGTATTATGCCTTCGTTGATGCTTTCATCGAAGCGGTCAAACGTCGCTGGCCCGATGTGCTTTTGCAATTCGAAGATTTTGCCCAGAAAAATGCTTCACCACTTTTGAAGCGTTACCGTGATGAGCTTTGCTGTTTTAACGATGACATTCAAGGTACTGCCGCAGTTGTTGTCAGCAGTCTGGTTGCTGCCAGTCGTGCAGCAGGCGGGCAGTTGCGCGATCAGCGCGTGGTCTTCTTGGGTGCGGGCTCTGCCGGTTGCGGAATTGCGGAGCAAATTGTGGCCCGCATGAAACTTGAAGGTTTGAGTGATTCTGAAGCACGGGCTCGTGTGTTTATGGTCGATCGTTTCGGTCTTTTGACTGACAAGATGCCAAACCTTTTGGAATTCCAGGCGCCGTTGGTTCAGGTATCTGATAATTTGCAAAGCTGGGGCATGGGTGAAGGTGAGATCTCACTTTTGGAGACAGTCCGCCATGCAAAGCCTACGGTTCTGATCGGGGCTTCGGCACAACCAGGGTTGTTCACAGAAGAGATCATTCGCTTGATGCACTCCAATTGCCCACGTCCGATTGTGATGCCTTTGTCGAATCCGACGTCGCGTGTGGAAGCCTTGCCGGAAGATATCATCCGTTGGACCGAAGGTGCGGCATTGGTGGCGACGGGAAGTCCCTTTGCCCCGGTGGCTTTCGGCGAAAAGATTTTTCCAATTGCTCAATGTAACAACTCCTATATTTTCCCAGGAGTGGGTTTAGGCGTGATTGCATCGGGGGCCCGTCGTGTGACGGACCTGATGCTAATGGCAGCCAGCGAGGCCTTGGCGGAGTGCTCACCTATGGCCACCAAAGGCGATGGCGTGTTGCTGCCGGAGCTAAAAGATATCTCCAATGTGTCCCGAAAAATTGCTTTCGAAGTTGGCAAAGCGGCGCAGTCTGATGGCGTGGCCATCACGATTTCGGACGAAGAACTGCTGGCAGCGATTGACAAGAATTTTTGGAAGCCAGAGTATCGCGTTTATCGCCATAGGGCTGCGACTTAAAAGTTTGCTGGCGGCGAGCGGCTAAAAGTTCGACGTTTTACAAAAACCAGAAATCTCGCACAAATGCCAGTAAACTGATCTCTATGATTCAGGATCTTTGGCACACGTTTCCCCGCACTTTGGTTGAAAGAATTAATTCCTTGCTGGATGAGGCAGAGCCCAATCCAGCCAAGGCCTTTCAGCTGTATAAAACCTGCCAGGGTGAAAATTTGTGGAATGATACTTTCGAAAAATTTCAGAAAAAGCTGAATTCATTTTATCAACTTCCGAAACACGATCGAAGAAAAAGCGTCATGGATCAGATGTTGAATGCACCGATGTCTTCTGTGTCCTTTGAAGAATTTCATCTGAATTTTAGAAACGGCCTGGTCGAAAACCGCTCTTTGATGTCTTTGGCCAGCTGGACTCATCACCTTCTGCGCGTGGGTGGCAAGTACACCAGTGTGGTGATTGCCGAAGACGTGATTACGAAAACCTTGAACTACATCACTCATCCACCTCTTTTTGAAAAGGCTTCGAATATTGATTTCGATGATTTCTGTGAGGCCTGGAAAAAAACGGTGTTCAAGCTGTATGGAAAAAACCATGATGCAGAATTAACCCGTATTGTTGGCGAGCTGCAATTGTTGCACACGCAATTGATTCAGGAAGAAAGCCAGCGCCATGAGCGACCGGTTTTTGTGCCCGGAATTTATCTGACTCAAACGGAAATCAGTTGGACCATGGCGGTGCTGGAAGCGGCCCAGGAAAATCTGGAAATGCCCAAGTATCCATTGTCCAAAGGGCCACAAAAGCCGCGCTTGATTGAGCTATTACGGGTCGTGCAGCTTTATAAGATCGTGCAAAACACAAAGTTGCCTGAATTCGTGCAACACCGTGAGCGCATTCGTGCCACAATTCTGGATCGTTGCGAGAGTCTGCTTGCTGACAAAGCCAGCTAATCCACGCCCTGGGGCGTTATCGCCTGAAGTCATTTATTCCCCTAATCTAGATCCTGTGCTCTAGTTCCGAGTGATATTTGCTATTAAAAGCAGGGGGAATCGTGACTAAAAAGTCCGCGCGCAAACACTTGTCGCCAAGAACACAGGCCATCCACGGGGAAGCACTTTCCAAGTCCTGGGAGTTCTCTCATCACTTGATTCCACCGATGACGGCATCGACGACTTTCCGTTTGGGATCATTGGGGCGTGGGGCCGAGGGCTTTAGCAGCTTTGCCGGGGCTTCCAAGGACAATCCGATCTGGATCTATGATCGTCTGGAAGAGCCGACAACAAAAATGCTGGAAGACCAGCTCGCTGTTTTGGAAAAAGGCGAAAGTGCAGTTACCTTTGGTAGCGGCATGGGAGCAATTTCTTCGACGTTGATGACTTTGATGAAACATGGTCAGCGAGTTGTAGCGCATAAAACTTTATACGGTTGCACTTACAGTTTGATTACCAACTGGTTGCCACGTTTGGGTGTTGAACATTCTTTGATTGATGTGAACAACTTCAAAGTTCTGGAAAAGGAACTTAGCAATCCGCAAACGCGCGTGGTGTATTTTGAATCGGTATCCAATCCTATTTTGGAAATCGCCGATCTGGAAAAGATCACGGCCCTGGTGAAAGCGGCCAATAAAAAACGTAAAGCTGACGATCGTATCTACACCGTGGTGGACAATACTTTTGCAACTCCTTGGTCACTTCGTCCTATCGAATGGGGCGTGGATTTTGTGATTCAAAGTTTGACCAAGAATATTTCAGGATTTGGTACCGAGATGGGCGGAGCAGTTATCGCTCCCAAAACATTCGAAGGAATGCTGCGAGTGGCACGTAAGGATTTTGGTGCGATCATTCATCCTTACTCCGCTTGGCACATTATGGTTTACGGACTTTCCACGCAGGCGATTCGTTTTGAGCAACAGCAGGCGACGGCTTTGAAAGTGGCGCAATTCCTGGAAAAACATCCCAAGGTAGAGTCAGTTACTTACCCGGGTCTGAAATCACATACTCAGTACAAACTGGCTCGTAAGTATTTGAAGTCGCCAGAGGGGAAATTCTGTCCGGGCACGATGATTTCTTTCAACGTCAAAGGGGATATGAAACGTTGTCAGAAGTTTGTCGATGATATCGCGCAAAATTCCTATTCGATCACATTGGCTGTGTCCTTAGGTCTGACTAAAACTCTGATCGAGGTTCCGGGGTTCATGACTCACTCGGCGATTCCTGAAGACAAGCGTGGGGAGAGTAAGATTGATCCTCGTGCTATTCGTTTGAGTATTGGGCTTGAGAGTGCTTCAGACATTATCTCTGACATCCAGGATGCTCTAAAAAGAATTTAAAAAATTACTATTGACGGGGCTTTTTGTTTCCTACATAAAGCTCACCACAAGCTAGGGGTGCTTTCGTGCATAGTGCATGAAGGCTGAGAAATACCCTTTGAACCTGACTGAGATAATGCTCGCGCAGGGAAGTCGTTAGAACAGCCAACGTGGCTTTGTTTTGTCGTATTTCCCTGGGTAAAGGAAATGCGATGGGAAAATGTTCCGCTCTTAATCTAATCTTTAAAATTAAATTCCTGATGTTGTTTTCAGCCACGGCTGTGGCTCAGATTTCATCGACACAGGCACAGACGATTTCATTAGACCCTGTATTTGTGGAAGAGGATTCTGGCAGCGATGTTTCCTTGTTGGGCTTTCAAGGCTTTGAACTGCGCGAGATTCCGGTCAGTGCGCAGAATTACTCTGAGAAATCCTTAGAGCAGAATCAGGTGCGTCGGTTGGCAGATCTGACGACTCTCGAGGCGTCTTTGAGTGACAGTTACAATGCCACTGGTTACTGGGATATGGTGGCTGTGCGTGGTTATACTTTGGATAACCGGAATAATTTTCGTCGTAATGGTCTTCCTGTTAATGTGGAGACTTCGATTCCTGTTGAGAATAAATCTGGGATTCTTGTTTTAAAGGGACTGGCTGGTGTTCAGTCCGGGGTTAGTAGTCCTGGTGGTTTGATTAACTACGAAACTAAGAAGGCAACTTCTGAAATGTTGCGCGAGTTTTCTTTTTCGCTTTCGGATTCTGGTGGTCTTTTGGCGGCGGCAGATGTTGGGGATGCTTTGACGGAGCGTTCTGGTTTTCGAATTAATCTGGCTCAGGAACATCTTTCTCCTCATTTGAAAGATGCTAAAGGTGATCGCACTCTGGTTGCTGGTGCTTTTAGTGTTCGTGTGGGATCGGGAGGGTTGTTGGATGCTGAACTTGAGTCGTCGCATCGAGCTCAGCCCAGTCAGCCGGGAATGAGTCTTCTGGGAAGCAATCTTCCGAATGTGGCTGATCCTAATATCAATTTGAATAATCAAACGTGGAGTCAGCCGGTGGGCTTTGAGGCACTTTCTGGCAGTCTTCGTTATGTGCAGGCTGTGAATGAAGATTTGGAATGGAGTCTTGCGTTTGGAGTGCAGTCTTTAAAGAACGATGACTACTTGGCGTATCCTTATGGATGTACCAAGGAAGGTGTTTTTGATCGCTATTGTTCAGATGGGACTTTTGATTTTTATGACTATCGCAGTGAAAACGAACTTCGCGACACCGAGGCGGTGCGTACCGGACTGGGTGGCAAAGCTTCTTTTGGGGATGTAAAGCACAACTGGAATCTGGCATTGATGGGTTGGAAAACCCGCGAAGGATATCAGCGCCAGGCTTATAATCTGGTCGGGGAAGGAAATGTCGATGGCACCACGACGGTTCCTGCGAATCCTACTTTGAATGATGAAAGTACGAATCGGGATTCGAAAAATCTGCAGTTCGCTGTTACTGACGCCATGGAGCTTGGGAATTGGACAGGGTGGCTAGGAGCCAGCTGGAATGGAATTAATCGTAGTTCTGTTAGAACAGATGGCAGTCGAGCGACGGATTTCTATCAGTCCTTTATTTTGCCTTGGGCTGCACTTTCCTATCAGTGGAATCGCGACTTGATGATTTATGGAAGTTATTCGGAGGGCATGGAGGCTTATGTTGTTCCAAATCGCAATTCGTATAGCAACCCTGGCGAGTACCTGCCTGATGTGCGGTCTCGTCAGTACGAATTAGGTGTGCGTGGCGGGCAAAGTCTTAAATGGAATGCGGCAGTGTTCGATATTAATCGTCCTCTGGTAACCGATCAAGCACCGCTATATCAGGTGGATGGTGAGGATCATCACTTGGGGCTTGAAGTTGAGCTGCGGGGAAAATGCATTCAGTGTGAGTGGTATGTAGCGGCTATGCTCTTGGAAGCCCGCCGTGAAAACAGCTCAGTGGCAGCTGGTTTGAATGGTAAAGCACCCGTGAATGTTCCAAAGCAGACAGTGCGTTCCGGAATTGAATATCATCTGAATTCCCTGTGGTCGTTAAAAGGACGGGGAGTGTTTGAGGGTGAACGTGCAGTGACAGCAGATAACTCCATCGTGATTCCGGGTTGGATTCGCTGGGATGCGGGAGTGGGCTTTGGAAAAAAACTGGGAAGCGTGCCTTTCGAGGCCCAACTTATTGTCGAGAATTTGCTGGATAGTAAGTATTGGAGAGAGTCGCCAACTCAGTACGGGCATATGTATCTGTATCCCGGGTCGGATCGCACAGTGATTTTGAATATGCAGGCGACGCTTTAAGAAAAAGGACGGGGAGTACCCGTCCTTTCTTGGTTTAATTAGTTTCCAGCGTTGGCACTGGCCATGTGATCGCTCTTGCCTGACTTCTCCTCTACCGGAGAGATTAGGTTAAATTTCTGATCAAACGTATCAAGCATCCCCACCAACTCACTCAGTGAGCCTGTGCTGGACTTCATGCCGCCCATCACTGCTCCAAAATCTGCTGAAGACATGGCATAAGTCGCATCATACTTATCCCCGGGCATCGCTTTTCTAACGTGCAAAACCGAATTGTTCAATTCCAGTGTTTGTTTTTCTTTGGAATTATTCAGGGTTAATCCAATTTTCATGGATTTACCTGCCGCTTTTTCCGGGTTTAAGCGCAGACCGGTATAGTCGATCAGCATTGCCAATGGCAAAGTACGAGTATCTACAAATGGTGTCGCTTCTCCTGGTGCACGGCCTCTCAATTCGGCTGCGCCCGACAGATAGACATCTCTCCATGGACCACTCTCCGCCTGGAAGCCCAACTGTTCCAAGGCTGCAGCTTGAAGCTGTCGCGCATCTTTGTTGTTGGGTTCTGCATAAACCAGATGATTCACCAACTCGGCGGTCCAGCGATAGTCCCCTTTGTCGAAGGATTCACGCCCCAATTTCAGAACCTTGGAGGCTCCACCCATCGCGGAAATGTAGCGTTTGGCCGATTCCGTACGTGGATGTTTGTGCAGAGTTGCCGGATTCCCATTGTAAAAACCCAGATACAGTTGATAAGTCGCTTTTACGTTGTGATTCAGTGAACCGTAGTATCCGCGATTGTAAAACTCTTTGGCCAAAGTGTCGGGAAGTCTGATTTTTTCTGCGATCTCTTCAGCATCATAACCTTGATTTGCCAGTCGCAAAGTCTGGTCGTTGATAAATTTGTACATGTCTCTTTGCTTGGTGATGTGCTCGACAACTTTTGCATTACCCCAGCGTGGCCAGTGATGTGATGCAAAGCTAACGTCGGCTTTTGATCCGAACATATCCAGTGTGGTGTTCAGTGCATTCGACCAAACATTGGGGCTTCGCACTTTGGCTCCACGCAAAGTGTATAGGTTGTGCATGGTGGATGTTGCATCTTCAGATAAACACAGAGCTTTCATTTGCGGGAAATAGAAAAGCATTTCCGAAGGAGCTTCCGTTCCCGGAGCCATTTGGAAAACGATTTCGACTCCATCGACCGTCAGTTTTTCGCCGGTTTTTGTGATGGTTTTGTTCGGCGGAATCAGGCCGGTCGTTCCCAAAGAGGTTCCTGGTCCAAGACCTGTACCTAAATTTCCAATAGGGGAATTCTGCAAAGTCCGGCCATACATGTAGTCAGCTCTGCGACCCATTGCATTTCCGGCGTAAAGGTTTTCGCTGACCGCCTCTTCCATGAAGCCTTCGGGTGCAATGACTTGCACCTTTTTGGATTTCGCATCTGCTTCGCTGATAACGCCAGCCGCACCTCCGAAGTGATCCACATGGCTATGAGTGTAGATCAGCGCTTTAACCGGTCGCTTACCCAATTTATCGTTGGCTAGTTTCAGTCCGGCTGCTGCTGTTTCGTTGGAAATCAGAGGATCGATGATAATCCAACCGGTTTTACCCTCTATCAATGTCATGTTCGACAAATCAAATCCGCGAATTTGATAGATTTTATCGGTGACCTTGTAAAGGCCATGCATACGCGTCAGCTGGGATTGTCGCCAAAGGCTGGGATTCGTAGTATCGGGGACGGAGTCACCTTTTACAAAATCAAAGGCGGCAAGATTATAGACGATTTTTCCCTCGCTGTCTTTAATCATCGGATTATCTAGCGTTGCGATAAATCCTTTTTGCGCAAATTCAAAGTCCTCTTTGTTATTGAAGTCCAGCATTTTAGCGAACTTCTGGTTCTCCCTTTTGGTGTAGTCCGTGGCCTTGCCGTCGGGTAGATCGGCACCATGGCTGACTGAAGTCGCAAATAGAACGGCGAGAGATCCTCGCAACAAACGATTTTTCATTTTCTTTCCTCCTGAGTGTTTAATTGTTTCTGAGAATGACAAGAACCGGAAATGAAGGGTGGACATTGTGTGAAAAATCACCCATAATGTTCGATGCCCTTAGAGTGGGGCGACTGACAAAGGACAAAGCGTGTTTTTAACTCCCCTGAGCCTTCAAAATGTCTCTCAATTGCGTCATCCCAGTGAGCGTGTGCCAGTGGGGGAGCAAAATGAATTTGCTGAAGGTCTGGAGTTAATCGCAGCGGGTGCTTTTGATGGTTATGAGATGCAAACCAACGCATCGGGTACCATGCAGCTTAAAATCTTTATGGATGACCGTAAAGAAGACACCAAATGCTCAGTCAAAGTTTTGCAGGACGAAACATCCGGAGTCCTGGATTTTCGCTGCGACAACTGCGGAACTCGCGGTGACACAAAAATAACTTGTTCACATCAATGGGCGTCTTATGTCGTTCTTTGGCAGGCTTTGACCTTGGAAGACGATGGTGTTCCCTCGGATCCAAGAATCGAAAAGCTTTCAGAAGAATTGCGTGGGCCTCGCCAACATCGACAACAGGGCGCAAGCGCACAATCCGAAACCACGGGTTTTTTACAGTCGGTGACTTTGTATGTTGAGGAAGCTCCTGTTTTACGGGGAGAGACGCTGACTTCACTTTTGAATGAAACGCCAAATCCACACAAATTGCTTGATGTGAATAAGGAGCAGGAAAGCCTGGCTCCGACATTGTGGAATCTTCCGGATGTTTTCAGACGTAAGCTGACCGCCTATTCGGAAAATTATTTTAATGAAGTGAACGAACAAAATCGCATCGCGGGGATGGTTCGCTACAACTTCAGTAACGGGGTGCAGGTCTCAGGCCGCGATATTCTGCGCCACCCGCTGTACAAGAATGTACCCAAAGATCTTTTGCCTCAGCCGCGCAAGCCGGATTCTGCTTTCAATAAATGGCCCCTAACTCTTCAGCGTGATAACTTGTTTATCAGCCAGGCCCTTCGCGAAGTGGAAGAAATCATGCAGGTGGTTTTCTCCAACATAGCCACGAAATTGAATCAAGGGCAGTTGGAAGTTTATATTCAGGGTAAGAATTCGCAGAAGTCATTGCCTGTTCGCTACATTGATTTTGATATGACGCGTGAATTTGAATGGCGGGTCGACTTTCAAGAGAAAGAGACTCTTCTTTCCCAATTCACCCTGACCAGTCCTTCACGAAAAAAACCTTTCGCGTTTTTCGAATCCTTTGCCTTTGAACCTGAAGAAGGGGTTCTGGCAGTTCATCCCTGGTACCGGGAGTGGAGTGAATTTGTTCGAGTGTTGACGGATGTCAGCGAAGACGCTCTCGCATTCAGTCTGAGCTCCGCGGATTATCCTCGTATTGAGATTGAAGGAGAGCTGGAAGCAAAGCGCATGGTCAAACATCTGCGCTCCCGTGGAATTCCTTTGCATATCACCGGCGAAACCAAAGTTTTGGAACCTTCGCAAAGTGTGATGGGTATTTATTTGAACGAAACGGGCAGCTTTTATCTGCAGCACGAAGCCCGGGTCATGGGACAAAAAGATCTGGCCCGTTCCGGTTGGACGGCGCGTGCCTCGTTGTATCTGCATGTGCTTTCGGAAGGCTTGCCCTATTTTCTGGGAGCTGATGCCAAAGATGTGGCGACTCGCGCCCGAGGAAAGCGTGACTGGGATTTAAAATTATTACGACACTTGGGTGTTTTGCAGTATTTGACTCTTGAGATTCTGAATTGGCATTTTGTCGGCGAACTGACGGATGGCCGAATCGTTGAAGAAGATGAAATTTTCAAAATTCTTCAGGAGAATATCCAGGCCATTTTGGTCAGCGGAACCGGGGTGGTCCTGGCCCGCGAAATGTCCTTGAATGAACTTTGCTCCAGAAATGTTCTGGTTTACTTTGATGACTATGTGACTAAAACATTGCAGGCTTTGAAGTCCAGCGAATCGTTTTATTCCGAATCTGGTGAAGTGATTTTGGAAGGTGCTGTCGAGCGCGAGTTCCGCCTGATTTATGAAATGCTGAAACGCCTGGTTGCAACCACAAGTGGTGACACTTTCAAAAAGTCCCGCACTTCCTTTTTGTCTAAAATCTGGAACGGGGACCCGGCACAGGATCCAACATTGCGCACGGGATTGTTTCAATTCCCGAATGTGCGCAAGGAATCGTCGCATACCCATGACACCATTGAATCATTGCAGTCCTTGTTGCCTCATGGATTTAAGATCTACTATAAAGGCCAAATGCTTCAGGAACTTTCCGAAGATGATTTCCAGGTGGACTTCCTTCTTACCAGCGATGCTTCAGAAAAGTATTTCAATTGGTTTGAGCTTAATCCGAAATTTTTCCTGAAAGGTCAGGAGATTGATGCCCAAGCCATGTCTGGATTCGGCGGCGGCGGAGTCATCGAATACGATGGCAAACTGTATCTGGTGCCGAAAAAACAAATGCCAAGCCTGCGCCGTCTGGAAAATTTCTGGCGCAAACTTCAGGGCGGCAAGACGGAAACTAAAACCAAGGGTGGTATTGGCGAGCGGGTTTATAAGTTGCCTCGTCATCAGATTCTGGAGCTTTTGGCTTTGCGCTCTTCCGGGGTTGCCATCCGTGGTGACCATGAATGGATAAAGATTTGTGAATTTTATGATGGCCTTGGTAAAGGTCCGCGCACATTCAACCTGCCAAAAACCATGACTGCGGAACTGAAACCCTATCAGGAATATGGCGTTCAATGGTTGCAGGATTTGTACAATCTGCGACTAGGAGCTTTGCTGGCTGATGATATGGGTCTGGGGAAAACCCTGCAGACTTTAACGTTCCTGGAAGATCTTCGGATCAAAGGGGAGTTGGGCCAGGTTTTGGTTGTGGTTCCTTCCAGTTTGATCTTCAATTGGCAAAGTGAAGTTCAAAAGTTTACACCCGAGCTTCCCTTGGAAGTGTTCTCTAATAAGGACAAGGATCGTCTGGGTAAAAAGTTGTTCACTTCGCAGGATTGTGTCCTGATTACGACCTACGGTCTTTTGATGGAGCACGAAGATTTCCTGGCGCAAGTTCGTTGGAAGACTTTGATCTTCGATGAAGCGCAAAATCTTAAAAATATCACGACGAAAAGAACCAGTGCTGCACGTTCGTTGAATGCCCAGTTTAAAATCTGTCTGACCGGTACTCCGATGGAAAATCATTACGGGGAGTTTTTCTCTTTGGTGGATATTTTGGTGCCGGGCAGTCTGGGTAAGATTGAAGACTTCCGTCGTCAGTTCGTGAATACCGAAATGGTTACACGTGAAGAAATGGATGACCTGAAGCTTAAGATCAAACCGTTACTTTTACGCAGAACCAAAAAAGAAATCCTGGATCAGTTGCCGGAAAAGCAAGAGACCAAGATCAGTGTTGCATTTGAAGACAAGCAAATGGAAATCTATCGCGATATAGCACTTTCTTATAATCAAAAAGTGCAGGAAGCCATCACCACCAATGGCGAAACCAGCGTGCAGTTGCAAATGTTAACAGCACTGCTGCGATTGCGTCAGGCATGTTCAGACCCTGCGGGCTTGCCGAATGTTCGTTACGATAAAGTTCCACCGAAACTTGAAACTTTACTTGAATCCATCAGTGAAATCGTGGAATCCGGTGAAAGTGCACTGGTCTTCACTCAGTTCCTGCAAACTTTGGAACACACGGCGCGCCTGCTTGATAAAGCCGGTGTGCCAGTCTTTGTTCTTCACGGTGGTGTGCCCACAGCCCAACGACAAAAGATCCTGGCCGAGTTCAATGCCACCGCAGGTGGTGCGGTGCTGGTCATGACCTTGAAAACGGGTGGTGTGGGTCTGAATCTGACTAAAGCCAGCTATGTATTCCATCTGGAACCGTGGTGGAATCCATCAGTTGAAAATCAGGCAACCGATCGTGCGCATCGCCTGGGGCAAAGCAAAGCCGTCCAAGTGTTCCGCTACATCATGCATGAATCTTTGGAAGAAAAAATCGAAGTTTTGAAAAACCGCAAAGGTGTAAAATTTCAAAACCTCTTTGGCAATGCAGAATCCGCGGCCGACCTGGGTGGCAACGCCAGTGGTGCGCTTTCCAAAGAAGACTTCGACATCCTTCTTGGTCTTAAATAGAAAAGGGTACTTTGATCTGTACCCTTTTCTTCACTTCAAAATTTTGACTTGGAATTTTTGCGCTTTGATTTTGCCATTGCGAAGGCTGTTTAAAGCATGATTGGCGCTGTCGGTTTTGACCGCCACATAAGAGTACGTGTCATGCATTTCAATTTTTCCGATATCAGCGGCCTTTAAGCCACCGGCAGCACCAGTAAGCGCTCCCAGAACATCACCAGGGCGGATTTTGTTTTTGCGTCCGCCAGAGATCATCAGGGTTTGCATCGGTGCTTGCTTCCATTCCCAGTTCAAGCCGAATTGATTCTTAAAACCCAAGGCAGGTTTTTGAAACTTACGACCCGTGATCTGTTCGATTCCGATGAGTTTCAAAGTATCTCGGGAGGAAATTAAAGTGACGGCAACTCCGGATTTGCCGGCGCGGCCGGTACGTCCAATACGATGCACGTATGTTTCAGGTTGAAGTGGGAAGTCATAATTGATCACTAGTTCCAGATTCTCAATATCCAGTCCTCGCGCGGCCACATCGGTTGCTACCAAAATCTTGACGCTGCCATTTTTAAACATCGCCATGACTCGTTCGCGATCTCTTTGTTCAAGGTCCCCGTGCAGGCACGTGGCACTGGCTTTCAAATCTTGAAAGCGGTCCATCAGATCATTCACAGAATTCTTGGTATTACAGAATACAATGCAGGATTCGGCCTGATGCTGTTGCAGAACGCGCATCAAGTTATCGGCCTTGTTGCCTTCCTCAGAGTCATAAGTGACTTCTTCGATCAGCAAAGATTCAGGGGCTTCCTGAATCGTCACACGTGCGGGATTTTTTTGATAACGACGGCTTAGATCAAGTACGGCTTCAGAAAATGTCGCCGAAAACAGAACGGTCTGTCGTTGTACCGGAAGCTCTTTCATCAGATTTCCGATTTCAACGATAAAGCCCATATCAAACATCTTGTCGGCTTCATCCAAAACAACTGTTTTCACGTCCTCCAGGAAAAGACGCCCTCGAGTGGCTAAATCCAGAATACGTCCCGGAGTACCTACAACGATCTGCACGCCTTTTTCAAGTTCCTGCTGTTGCTCGCGTCCTGTCTGGGCGCCACCAGTCAGGGACATGGTCTGCAGACCTTCCAGCTTTCTACCTAAACGACGAACTTCCGTCAGAACCTGGGTTGCCAACTCGCGGGTTGGACAGATGATGACGGCTTGGACAGTTTTTTGATTCAGTTCAATTTGATTGAGGATCGGCAGAATAAAAGCGGCCGTTTTTCCGCTGCCGGTTTTGGATTGGCCAATCAGATCTTTGCCGGTCAGAAGGGCAGGTATGCTTTGCTCTTGAATAGGTGTCATCGATTGAAATCCCAGCTCTTGGACAACGGCCAATAGCTCAGGTTTCAAATTCAGGTTTGAAAATGCGTTCGTGGTATTCAATGAAAGCTCCCGGATTGGGAGCCAATATAGCAGAACTACCCGGAAATTCCTAGTTTTGTAGGTTGCTTAAGGCCTGAAGCCAAGGGCTCGTAATCTTTGACAATTGCACGACGCTTTCGGCCGGCAAGTGTGGAGCCAGTTCCGTCAAGGCAACCAAAGTGGCCACTTTTTGAGGGAAATCCAGTTTTGTCCCATCGCCATTCACGTAGAATTGCTCCTCAGTGCTGAAAAGCTGTTTGTTCATAGCGTAGTAGATTTCCTGCGCACTCCAAAGGTAGGCATCAATCTTAGTCAGCTTCCAGGCTGCCAGCAGTGCGCGAATGGCATAGGCTTGCTCGTAAGCGCGATAAGGAACCAGATTGGAGCGTTTAAATTCTTTTAGAATGTATTGCGACTGAACCAAAGATTCATCATTCACCAATTGATTGGAAATGAAATTAGCCAACGACAAAATCAACAATTTGACGTCTTTGCGACCTTCCAGCAACTCGTCCAGATTGGATCTGCCCGAGGCGTCTTTTTCAGTCAGAATAGTGGACTTGGTATTTTCAACACCTTCAGTGGCATTCAGGAATTCGGCCAAAGCCAAAAGGAATTTTGAGACATCCACGGAACGTACGATGTTTGATTTTACACCGTCTTTCATGTCGACGATGCCGCCCATGATGGCTGTTTCACTGCTGGCTGCATATTGGTCAGCCCAGATAATATTATTATCCAAGGTCACCAGGAAAACCGGGGTGGCTTTTTTAGTGATGTCTTTCAAAAGAACGGCGATATCACCGACATTCAAGGCAAAGAACATGTCTTTAGGGAAAAGGGTGCGCTTCAATTCGGCAGAGTTCAGATGAGGCACCAGCTCCTGCGCCTTGATCGGGCTCAGGTACTTGTCAAAGCTGCTGACTTTCCAGTCGGCCGTGATCTTCAGCATGTGGCTTAAGCCCTCGATTTGTTCAGCAAAGTAAGCTGCTGAAAAATCCTTGGCATAATCCATTCCTGGATTCACGTGAAAAGGATCCTGCAAAGTGACCTTGTCTGGAATGCGATAGGAAAGAGTGGTTTCAGACAGACGCATCAGATCCAGCGGCTGTTTGACTTTCTCAACAGGGGACAGCAAAGCCGGAATCAGGCGATCATTGATGTCACGATATCCACCGATAGTGATCAGCTTATTGACCTGTGAAAGAGCCGTTTGCAAACCCAGGTCTGCATCATCAGTATGTTCCATCAAAAGGGAACGAGCCATGATAGAAGAGCCCGCAGTATTCGCCTGCAGGACTGCTGGAGAACCCAGGCTTGCTATGGAGAGAGGAGTCGCTTTGGAAAGATTCAACTGCACTGTGGTTGTTTCAAAACCAGCAACCATGCCTTCGTATTTCGTTAACTTCTTTTGCGACCACGTTTGCAAAAGTTTACGAACGTAGGGTTCGTAATTGTTTTGCACTTCGCGCAATTGCACAGACTTCTTATCAATACCAGTGTCGATGTTGTCGGCAAAGATACCCGGAATATCGCGAATAAAGGTCAACGCAAATTGCTCTACGAAAGTGACCAGGTAAGTTCGAGCTGCATCGTTGATCAGATTGCGGATCTTCAAAACACCAAATTTTTCGATTTTTGGCAGGATGAAAACCTTCTTGGCAATACCGTCAATAAGACCACCGTTACAACCGCGCGTGCGCAGACATTGCAATTCCTTTTCGTCCTGGCGGCGCAGGAACTTGTAAAGTTCCTCATTGGCAGAAGCAAAGTATTCGCTGCGCTCATCCGGAGTCAGCATTTTCCAGACATCAATCAAAACTGTCAGGGCGCCCTGGGAATCACGAATACTGTCTACACCCTGGCCAACCAACAAGCCTTGATTCAGCTGCTGATTTGTTTCCTGATCCAAAGCCACTTCGAAATCGACAATCAAACTTTGAATCAGCTTCAGATTAAATAAGAAACTGGTGGAGTGATAGAACTTGTCTGTGAATTCGGCGATCTTTGCGAAGTACGGTTTGGTTTGCAAAGTGATCTCAGTGCGCAGACCGTCTTCCACCGGAGGCGTCAGTCCTAAAAGGTGAAGCTGCCCAAGGAAGTGCTCAGTGAAGTACTCCACTTGTTTGATCAGAACATCAACACGCACCGGACGGGTGGCCCAAGCATATTCTTTGCCCATTTTTAAAAGGTGAGCGCGCAATACGGATTTGGCTCTTACCAGATCTTCAAGAACCGCTTCCAAAGTTTCAGTCACTTCAGCTCGGGTTTGTGCTGTTGCCAAGGCCGCATAAGGGGCTTGTGCCAAAGCTTGATAGGATGCGGTCTTCGGCTGAGCATAGAATTTCTTGATCCAGGCAATACCTTTTTCACGAAGTTTTGAGTTCTGAGTCAGTATGCCAAGGTTATGGATGTTCTGAGCCTGACGGAAAAAATTGGAAGTCGAAACTTCGCCTGTCCAATTAACATCAAGCTTGGTGACGTCGGATTCGCGCAGGCGCTCGCGCAAATTCACATCAGAATAGCGAGGACCGAAAGTTTGGATACCGCCGCCCAAGTTGGGTGTTTGAACTTTTGGAGCACAGGCTGTCAGCAGTAGGGTCGTCGACAGAAAAATACGCATTGTTTTTTTCATACGACTCCCTTTAGAAGAAAAGCATCAGGTTTAGTTCCTGAGCCAGTTGACGTTCAACGTTGACACCGTAAGCGTAGTCAGAAACTTCCAAGGATGCAATCATCGGAAGCAAAGATTTCTTTTTAAAATACGAACTCACAGTAGAGTAAATAATCTGCGCTTTTACTTTGTGATAGTTGGACTGCGTATTCCTAGAGAGCAGGTCATAGCGCAAGCCCCGTGTTCCCTGATAAGAATCGGCCTCTTTATTGGCGAATTCGTAACCCGTGCCGAAACTCAATTCATCATTCAGATCGTAAAACAGGTTGCCACCGGCAATTTGCGAATTTCCGATCTGGCGAGTGATACCTTCTTTGTTAGCAGCGTCAGGAAGCGTGTCATCGGGATTTGAGGGAACGCGCTCTGTGACCTGATCGGGAACATTTAGAATGTAAGAGACAAAAGGCACGGCTGTGAATTTGGAAAACTTGTACGAATATGCAACCGTGTTATTTACATTTGTGCGGCCGAAATTATTTAACGCGGCAAGATTGTCGCAATCATAAGCCGGGCCTGTGGGTAAATTCACCTGAGCCTGATAGATCAACGCTGTTTTCTTATCATCAAAAAATTTGTAGACACTGACCAACTGAACGTCACCCACGAAGGAGCTATTTTGGTCTGTCAGTTTTTTGTAGCCCTTTGTCGCCAGGGTTTCGTTGGTGGCTTTGCCCAAATCCGTTGCCAGGGCTTGATCCAATTCGGGGTTAATCCCGGAGAACTGCTTACGGTAGTACTCGATATTTGAAAACTGTTGGGATAGCGACAGCTTGTTGGTGTAGTTCACAAAAGGAACGCCCATTCCCAGAGTCCACTTTGCCGTGATTCCATGGGCAAATACGGGCGCGAAATAGTTCACATGGGGCTTGGTTTCCACACGCAATACACCCAGGTTTAACTTATCCCCCAGTTTTGCGCCCCCGAATTTGTTTAAAGCGTTTATAAGCTTTTGGGCGTCAGCATTGAATTTTTGCAGGGTCTGAGCGTCGAAGTTAACGGATTTATAGTCCCCCAATTTGACCAGGGTTCCGTCCTCTGTATATCTTTCACTGATGCCGTCAAGATTTCCATATCGGAACGAAGGGCTGCTGATTCCTGCCGGTAGAGTCTCCGTGGATAGCAGGGCCCAAGCGCGTTTGGCGCTAAAAAGGAAGCTACTGGCTATCAGAATCAGTACGACTGCTTTCACGTTTTCTCCGCGAGTTTTTTCGTTCTCTGACTTATAGCCGATATGCGTAAAAATGTCTCGCATTTGATTAAGTGCTCTAGTGGTTTTGTTTACGATTTCTTTGTAATCCCATTCGTTCACTGCGGGTGTTCGATCCAGTGGTAAAAAAGTTAGATTTCTGCTAGAGTGCCCGCACTATGACCACGACATTGAAGGTATTTCTTTCAGACAGTTTTCACCCCCATTTGAATTTGGCGACGGAAGAATGGATTTTCCATAATCTGGATCCATCCAGTCAGATTTTATTCCTATGGAGAAATGAAGAAACCGTGGTCATCGGTCGCAATCAAAATCCATGGTCCGAGTGCAATCTGGCGCAGATGAAAAACGATAGCGTGCATTTGGCTCGCAGGACGACGGGTGGAGGGGCTGTTTTTCACGACTTGGGAAACACCAACTTCACATTTCTATCCCCTAAAGAGGGGTATCGTCGCGAAAACAATGTGCAGATTATTTTTGATGCGCTTAAAGAATTCGGAATCACTGGCGAGGCTTCAGGACGTAATGACCTGATGGTGCCATTTCATGATGGTCCACGAAAATTCAGCGGCAGTGCTTACCGGGAAAAAAAGGATCGCGCCTTCCATCATGGAACTTTGCTGTTGCATGCGGATCTGACCAGATTGGGCAATTACCTGACTCCGAATCCCAAAAAATTGCAATCCAAGGGTAAGGAGTCCGTGCGCGCACGAGTGACAAACCTGAACGAGATCAGCAAGGACATCAATCACGATAAAGTGGTGGATGCCATGGTTCGTTCTTTTGAAAAGTTTTATGGCGCGAAGGCTGAAATCATCATGCTGAACATGGAGAGTCTTCCGAAAATCCAGGAGCTTCAAGAGCAATATGAACGCCTGGCTTCGTGGGACTGGCTGTATGGTTCGACCCTGGAATTCACTCACAAAATGGACGAGTACCTGACTTTGGGTTTCTTCGATTTCCATTTTGTGGTTAAGGATGCGGTGATTCAGGATTTAAAGATTTACACCGATTGCCTGTATCCGGCATTCATTGAAAACACTCAACATGCCTTGATCGGGCAGCACTATAACGGGGACAGTGTGAAGGCGGTTTTCGCCGAAGTTGTTCAGAAGTTCCCGGACCTTGAGCCACAGATCAACGAACTGGAATCGTGGCTTATTAAAAACATCGAAGTATAGGAAAGTGCCATGGTTGAAATTGGCCGTTTGAATAAATTGAAGTCTGTCAAAAGAGCTGAGTTCGGAATGTTTCTGGACGGGGGCGACGATGGTGAAATCCTTTTGCCTCGTCGTTATGTCAGCGATGACATGAATGCGGGGGACGAGATCGAAGTGTTTGTACACTTTGATTCGGAAGACCGTTTGGTGGCAACGACTGAATTGCCAAAGGCAATGGTGGGGGAGTTTGCCCATCTGATGGTTAAGTCGGTAGAAAATGTCGGTGCCTTTCTGGATTGGGGATTGGGTAAGGACCTGTTCCTGCCGTTTGCCGAGCAAACCCGGGATTTGCGAGTGGGCCAAGCCGTGGTGGTTTATCTTTACCTGGATAAGACAGATCGTATTTCTTCGTCAATGCGTCTGGATCGCTATATTTCCAAAGAGGCCGGTGACTACAAAGAAGGCCAGCAAGTGGACTTGTTCGTCGCCGCACAAACGGATTTGGGCTTCAAAGCCATTATCAATGGCAAACATTGGGGCATGATTTATACCAATGAGATTTTCGATCGCCTGGTTCATGGACAAAAGCTGAAAGGCTATATCAAAAAAGTTCGCGACGATGGTAAGATCGATCTTAGTTTGCAAAAGCTGGGGCATCAAAGTTCCGAAGATATCGGACCTTTGATTTTGGAGCGTCTTCGCGAAGAAGGCGGATTCTTGCCGATCAACGACAAGACGTCAGCGGATTTGATTTACGAAATGTTCGGTGTCAGTAAAAAGAAATATAAAATGGCGCTGGGTGACCTTTATAAAAAGCGAATCATCACGGTGAAGGATGACGGGATCTACCTTAATAAGTAGATCCTTCTTCCAGTTTTGCCAGTGAAGGTATTTTTGTCAGTGCTGGAGGGAAGTATTTTCCCTTCTGCAATTCATCACTTGGTCCATAAAATCTAAGCGTCAGATTATAGTTTTCCCCAGCCGGTGTCGGCATCCAGTTTTCCTTCGGAACGCCTTGTGGAAGTTTGTTTGCAAAGTACAGCGTCAACGAACCATCTTCGTTGGGCTTTACACCTGTCTGATTATTGATGATAAACTTATTGTCAGGGTTCGGGATCACCTTAAAGTCTTTCGTATCCACGCAAACAATGCTCCAGAAATATTTTGCGAACTTGTCTGGGGTTTTTCCCTTAGGGAAGGTCATAGCGTAAGTGGTGTTGCCGTTTAGGGCTTCACCTTGAGTGTTCTTGAGTGCTGTGTAGTACACAGCTTCCTTTGAGTTGTTGGCCCAAATTCCACCATAGTTAACAGCCGTTCTGGCTTGATAGTCCGTGCCATAGTTTCCGTGGCGTTTGGCCAGCCCCCAGCCATTTTTATGCTTCTGAATTTTTTCAATCTGGCTGAGAAAGTTTGGAATCGCCTTTTCCTGAACTATTTTGGCGGTGGAGTTGCGGGTTTTTATGTTTTTTGCAACGGCTTCGACAGCCAGGACTTTTCGCTGCAGGCCATTCATGCCAGGATTAATATCTTTTTCAGACGCAAGTAACGCGGAGGCATTGTCAAAAACCTCGATGCCCGGGGGGGATTTATGATCAAAGGAAACGACTTTAGGGGCCTCTGCAATCGCCGGTTTTCCGGTAGGATACATCTTGAGCTGTCGCTGCAATTCAGTTGATTGTTTTGGATCAGCACCCAGCTCGACCCGAGCGAGGACACGGGATTTTTTCGAGGGCAGTATGACTTTCTCGACATCAGGGGGTAACTGCACATTGGCGTCTTTCAAACACATAGCGAACTTACCTGAAGGATGTTTCGGAAAGTTGCGCTCGTTAATGTTGGCGGTGGTTTCGCCCCAGCCGTTTAAGAATTGAATCGTATAATAACGGCCTTTTATTTCCGGGACTTCCACGATCGTACAGCTGTTTTCGTCAATTGCAACCCAGGCTTCACTATAGGCGACATCCAGATTCGGGTTAGCCCATTGGACGCCACCGGGCTCGCGATGTTTGATCTCGTTCCATTTAAAGCCTTCGGTGGCAAAATCCAGGTTCTCTTGTCTTAGAATCAGAACTCGTCCCATAAGGTATTGGTAAGCATCTACAACTTCTTTGTTAGAAATATTCTTCAATTCACGTGCCTGAAGGGGAAGGCAAGATATGGATAAGGCGATCATTGTTATGCATTTGGCAGGACTCATGGTTATGCTCCTTCAACAGTATTTCGTCAGTCTAAGTGACGCTTACAAAGGGTGTATACTTGATTATTGGCACGCGGTAAGCATGCGGTCTGGTCTATCGGAAAGAGTTTGATAAAGATGTTAGAAGCAAGGAGGAGTCCGTGAAGGCAAAGTTAATGTTCATTCTGATTCTGGTAGTCGTGGGGAAGGTCGCATCGGCTGAAGTTTCAAACGATGAAATGAATAAAGCCAATAGTCCTCTGACTCCCATGGCAGCGGTGAACTTTCATGACTACATACAGAGTTCAGTATTTGGAACAGACGAGACGTTGAATACAGCATATTTGCGAATTGTCTCCCCAATGATGATAGGCGGCTTGCCACAGCTCATGCGTATGACCATTCCATACATGTCAGCGGCTCCAGAAACTCCCACCAGCACGACGTCTGGAATTGGTGATGTCAGCATTTTTGATATTTTCCTGCTGTCGAAAGTGGATGGTGTTGAGTTCGGCGTCGGGCCATTGCTGGTTATGCCGACTGCATCTAAAGACGAGACAGGAGCGGGTAAATGGCAGGCGGGTGCTGCCGGTATCGTGATGTCTCCGCAATCCTGGGGCATGCTAGGAGCATTGATTACCTATCAACATGATTTTGCCGGCGACAGTGATCGCCCGACGCAGAATATTGCAACAGCTCAGCCATTTTTACTTTGGAATCTGCCGCAAGGTATTTACCTGCGATCAACGGGCATCATGTTTTTCAATTGGGAAACTGGCGACTATAATATTCCACTGGGGGCCGGGATTGGAAAAGTCTGGAAGTTCGAGGGCGGAACGACAATGAATCTTTTCGGAGAGCCGCAATGGACCGCCGCACATGAAGGTATTTACGCTCCTAATTTTCAAACATTTGTCGGTCTGAATTTTCAATTCCCACTGCACTAAGTCAGTAATTGATCGCGGATGAGTAAAGAAAGCCAATAGTGTTGGAGTTGATCGCACCGATATCTTTGTTTTTCAAATATTGAAAGAACAGCCCTATGTTACCTACATAGGTTCGCTGTTGAATTTGGAATCCGGTGGTAATCAAAATATTTTCGTGTTCAGTCATGTTTGAATAGCTCACACCACCGAGCCACTTGGTGTTGGCGTAAAAAGGTGCCATCCATCCCACAGACAGATTGTAAAGTTCACTGGCATCGATGTATTCCGGCGCATAGCTTAAATCCAGAAGTACTTCCTGACTAAAGAAACGGAAGGATTGGCCCACGGTTATAGCCAGGATATTATCCGTGTGAGGTGTGTATCGACGGAATGTTTCGTCTTTATCAGTCTGACCAGTGGACATCTGGTTTTGATAAAGTTCACCTTCCGCATAAATATTCACACCTCGCCATTGAGCAGTCACTCCCAGATCATAATTTTCCTGGGCCTTCCATAGCAGTGCGGGTTTTAGTATAATGTAGTTCTCGGTTTCGATTCGTTTTTCTGTAAGGGTCGTCCATGTGCCTGCAGCAGGGGAATTTGAAATGATCTCGTTGTTGGTTTCTCCCCAGCTCATGGCCACGGACAGTCCCCACGCCAAGCGGGAATGAATCAAGCCACCATAGGCAAGTCCTGCCAGTGCCATTTGCCGCTCTATTTCGCCAGTAACAGAGGACCCATCACCGTTTTCGATGCGAACATAGTTTTCGGTGTTGGTTGGATAGCTATAAAACAAACCGGTATGAATGATTTCGTTATAGGGCAGTATGGCCGAGGCTAAAAGCGTACCGGACTTCAGAGTTCCTGTTTCACGTTGAAAAGCCGATCCGTCGAGTTCTTGATAGGCAATGGATGACCCTGAAACAGAAACATTTACTTTATCCTGGCAAAATCCAATTCCCGCCGGATTATAAACGGTACTTCCCGATGAACAGGTCAATGCCGTTCCAGCATTTCCCAGAAATGCTTCAGCACTGCCCACGGGACTCATAAAAAGAGACGCGTGGGTCAGTGCTGGCATAAAGAAGAAAAGAGTCAGAAATTTTAGAATCGGCACATGATTCCGGAATCAATCCAACGATATCATCGCGTTGAGGCCGACGGATTTATAGTCAGCTAAACCGCGCGCAACGACAGCGTTGTTGGCATCGATATAAAAGTGCAGGCCCCATGTAGGATTGAATTTGTAAGTGGCACCAAACACCAATGGAAAGGTGGGAGTATCCACACTATCAACATCACATGCCGGATCCCCAGAGCATGAATTTGAGATGTTAATGGATGCTATGAATCCAAAATACACACCGAATTTTTCATGTGGTTTGAATAGCACGGCAATAGGAATATCCAGATAGTCCAGATTCCAGTCGATTTCGGTACCGGTGGAGTCGCTTTGGGTTTGCAAAGGACGCTGTGTGTAGAGCAAGCCCGTGCGGAAGTGCGCTACATTTCCTTCCAGGGGAATGTGCACAAAAGCTCCTCCCTGAAATCCAGTCCGGGAGTTTGTCGAAACGGGGCCATAGGCGTCCCCATTTTGCTGACGGACTCCCAATTCCAATCCATAATCAAGCGCGGCTTGCGCCGGCCCACCGACAATTAACAGAGCTAAAACGCGTAAAAAGTATTTTTTCATTATCACTCCTTTTTGTTTTAAATGAAATTATCTGCGGAATCCGCCGCCACCACCATGAAAGCCTCCGCCTGCACGCGCACCGCCACCACCGCGCAGATAGTTGGAGTTGCTGGGGGACGGAGGGGCCGCGCCACGATTTGTGTGGGGCATATCAGGACGTGTGGCCCGTGCTTCGTGATTGCGTTCCAGATTTTGGATGTTGTCGGGGCGCTCAACAGGTGTCCAAGTGTTAGGTCCGTTGTACTGGGACCAGTCGCCTTTGCCGTTGCGACGATAAACTCCACCATCATGGCTGGCATAAACATTGTCACTGCCGATACCACGAGCGAATTTTGTATCACCGATAGTATTAACCACCATACCGTGTCCACCCGAGCCGGTGATGACAGAAGTTTTACCCCAATTGTGATAGATATTTGTGACATCAATATTTACATAAGTTCCGCCCCAGCAGCAGGATCCCCAGCCCCAAGGATACATGACAGCACCCATTGAAAAGCCCATGTAAAAACCTGAATCATAGCCCCAGCCATAACCCACACCAAATCCATAAGTTGCTGGAGGTGGGTACCAGGCAGTGGCCGTCGTATAGGGAGCATAAGAATAACCGGTTCCATAAACGATGGTTCCATCCGCTGAAACAAATGTACCGTGGTATCCCGGTGTGTAGCCGACAACAACGTAGTCCGGACTGGTGCTATAAATTTTGACATAGGTGACATAGTAAAGCGGGGAAGAAGTGGGAATTTGATAGATCTGATCGGGCACCGCTATAGAAACTTCCCACGGCCCTGATTCTTTGGAAGAGTTAAACCACACACCATCCTGAACAATGTAATACTGTTGTGGATTGACCATGATCAGTGGCGTGTTGCAGTTCTCGGCGTATTGAAGCGAAGTTGACGATATTTTCTGCCACTTCACAGGTCCGTCGCATTTCAGATCTTTCGGTTTCATGGTGCGGGCAACCTGGGCCGTCTGCGGAATCTGGCTGGTGATCAAAGCCTCTTTTGCCTGTGGAGTACCAGGAACTGAAACCAGAACTTCTGCAACCGGGCTGTTGGTGGGAATTTTAGCAAAGTCTTTTGGCAGGCTTCCACCAGGCACATGTTTCCACGGACCCTGCAGGGATTTTGCATTGAACCAGCGTCCTGAAATCAGGGTGTAGTAAGTCTGGGATGAGGTTTCCAGGAATACTGAATTGGGTGAGTTTGAAACATAAAGCAATCCGGTTTTTTCCACAGCTGAAAACTTCGGTTCGCCTTCGCTTTGCAAAAGCTCTGTGGGTTTAGTGGCAATGAAAATTTTAGGAGTAACGCCCGGAGGATAAATGGAATTCCCCTGGGCTGTGCGACCCGCCAATGGGTCGACCGTTTTGTTATCGACCAGTTCGTCCTTTACCATCGTAATTTTGGAGGTGGGATTTGATTTGGTCGGCGTGAAGGGGCCGGTGGCTGAAGGCGCAGAAAACCACTTGCCCAGGGCCCACAGATAAAAACTATTCTCGCTATCTTTTAAAATCAAAGCACTGGTGTTCACCACGCGTTCTGGAGTTTTGTATTTGCCCGATGGTCCCATGACCGGATTTCCGGAGATCATGATCAACAAACTGGGAGTGGTCGAAAAAATAATCTGGGGCGGATCATTCTTTAAATCTGGAGATTTTCTTTTCTTATCCAGGGAAGAGAGTTCAAGGCTTGCGACAACATTGCGATAGGGAAGCACGTGTTGTTTTTTATTAAGGGATTTTTCAAATTCCCGGGTCAATTCCTCCCGATGAGACGTGTCTCCTGGTAGCTGCATGTCCGCGACCTTGATGGTTCGCAAAGTGACAGTAGCCTGGTCTTTGTCGATCATGCTGTCGGCCTTCATCAGGAAAGATCCAAAAGAGTCTTTTCCATCCTTTTGAAGTTTGAAGGCTGTGCGGGCGGTGATCAGATTATTTTCAATGCTTTCGACTTGCGGCTGGAAAAGAGTGACCTTTTGTTTTGAATCGAGTGCGACTTCGATAGGCCAGCTTTGTGTAGCGGCGGAACTGGAAGCACTGGTTTTTTCTTTGGTTGCCGCGTGTGCAAACGATCCAAAATGTAAAATAAAGCAAATCGCCGTAAGACCTTTGAGCCCCATGATCCCCTCCAGGTTTATAGTAGGATGGTACGGGATCGAGTCTGGTTTGGGGCGGTCCTGTGGTAACTTACAAATACCTACGGCGTTTGTTCGAAAGTGCCTTTTTCGCGATTCTTGCGAACATTGGGAACAGTGAAGATCTGATTATGGAAAGCGATGTAAAAGCCCGGTTGCAAAAGTTTGGCAGCCAGCATGGCTTCCGTGACATTTTGAGTCGCATCACTGTCATCAAACCCCATAGGAATCATGGCGCCGGTAAAGACCACAGGAACTTTTGGAGTGCCTATATCTTTAAAGCAATGCTCTGCTGAAACATGCATTGTGTCCGTACCATGCAGAACCACGATCGGGCATCCACGCTGCATTTGATCTTTGATTGTCGCAGAAATAAGCGCGCGATCATCGTCGTTCATGTAAAGCGAGTCTTTACTTAGAAGGGGATAAACTAAAATATTAGTGTAAGGTAAGCGCAGTTTCGAAAGAATGCGGTTCTTGATACTGGTGCCACGATTTTCCAATGAGCCATCAAACTCATTATAGGTTTTCTCAATCGTGCCACCGGTAGTGATAATTACAACGTCTTGTACTGGAGTTCCCATATATGTCGGAGATCCTAAGCTAAGATCCCCGAACTAGCTACTAATTTTCGCTAACTTGCGGTCCGCAAGCTTGGTCCAAGGACATGTTGTCTTTTTTAGGATTAAAGATACGTCCCAATTTGCCAGTCAGGCCACCAGTGCCTTTTTTGTAGATTTGGCATTTTTGGATCAATCCGAAATGATCAGAGATCATCATGCGGTGCAAACCAACACGCAATGTATCCAGATTGGTCTGAGCTTTTACGCGGCTTGTATAAGCAGAGGTCAGATTGTTACCCGCACTCAGTACGTGCAATAGATCTGTGGCACCCATTTGGAATTTTTGAAGCTCCGCTTCGTAGAGCGCCTCAAGATTCGCTTCAGCCTGTCTTGCCAAAGTTAGTTGCATTTGGCTTTCGCGCAAAGAACCTACAGTTGATTCAACCATTTTAGCCTGATCGAAGTCGATTTGCTTTTTTTGCAGACGGATGGAATCCAATTCGCGGTTACCGATTTTCAAAATTAGGAAGTTACCGAAGTTGAAAGTCGCAGAACCTGCGCCTTCCGCATCAGCAAAGGCACCTTGTGGACCACGGGAAGCCCCATAAGTTGCACCGGTAAGGAAAGACCAGAAAGCGCTCCATTTAGCAGCTTCAGTTGCTTTCAGCATGGATGACAACTGGCGCAGTTCCGGAGAACGGGACAGGGATAAATCCACAGTCTTTTGCAAAGGCTGTTGCTCCGCTGTTGAAGAAGCGATGTGGAATGATTCAATTTTAATATCAGTGGAAAGCGGCAATGCCAGCATTTCGCGGATCGCAGCTTTTTCCTGTAGAATCAAGACGTCCATTTGGGAAACCTGGATTCTGGACATTTGAGTTTGTGCCTGAACCTGCAATAGTTCAGATTTTTCTCTCATCCCGGCATCCACGGCCATTTGAATCATGTCTTCAATTTTTTTGTAGTTTTCGTATTGGTAGTTAAGAATCGCACGCAGCTCGATGTCGCCCTGGATAGTGGAATACAAAGAGAACGCCGAAGAGTAAGTGTTTAGCTGAGAGATGTAGTAAGACTCGCCCTGAGCATTCAGCAAGTGCTGATTTTCACGCAAGTCCAACCATTTGCTTGGAAGCAGGAATGGCAAAAGCATTGTCACTGAAGAAAGTGAAAAGCTCACGCTGCTGTCGATAGCTGCGCCTAGGTTGATGCCCGGAAGCAGATTTCTGCGCGCGCGGTCCACATTGTCTTTCGCTTTAAAGACGTTGTTCATTTGCACGGCAAGTTCGATGTTGTTTTCAAGCAGGCGTGTCTTAAGTGTTTTAGGATTGATAGTGATAGTAGCAGGTTGTGCTGGTTTTGCCGCGAATGATGTTGCGGTGATAACCGTCGCAAGTACGATTGCTGCCAAATTTCTCATTTTGGAATGATTCATCTGAGTCCCCTTAGAGGGTTCAAAAATTATTTGGTACCTAATTAGAAGTCAAATCATCTCTGAAAATAAGAATTAAACGCTCCTAAACATCGTAAAGTATTCGCTTTTTCGTGCGCCTTTGAGAAAGGGACGCGGAATTCTTTTCAACCAGTTTTGAGGTGCTAAAATGAGTATATTAAACCAAACCGATTTCGAGGAGCAGTACGTTGGAAGATCAGAAGTCGTTTAATTACAGTATTAGTCATAAGAATAGGATGCTGGTGGTGTCCTTTTCCGGCGAAGAAATGAGTGCCGGAGTGGTACCGGCTTTGGAAGCCTGCCGGCAGGAAATTCTTGCCAAGGAGGAAGTGAAACAAGTGGTGTTTTACTTCCAGAATATCGACCGGATTTCCACGGAAGCCTTGTCAAGTTTCGCACAATTACAAAGGGATATCCGCGCCAAACCTGCAGACCTGCGGCTTTGTTCACTCAAAGATTCCCTACGTGAAAAGCTGTTGAGAATGGGCATCGTCCGGGGCCTGGAGGTCGCTGAAGATCTGAAAACAGCTCTGCTGTCGTTCCCTCGCGCCGCCTGAAAAGCAAAAAAAAGGCTGTCTCCTCGACAGCCTTTTTTTTATGCTAAAATCAAATTTCTATCGGCAGTATTTGTAGTTTTTGATTGCCATTTTCACGAAATCCGAGCCATTTCCGCGAATCATCTTCTTGTTGCCCTTTGCATCGGTCACCGTCACGCGGTGGTGTTTCGTGGCGTTGGACTGCAAAACTTCCCAGTAGGTGGCACCAGCTGCACGTTGAGGGAAAAGTTTAACTTCGTCGCCCTTGCTGGCCTGTTTCGCGAAGTATTTTTCTAACATGGAAAGCACACATGGGATAAATCTGTTTTCATCTTTAGTCAGGGCATCGCCCTTTTTGCAAAGTCTGCCATAGAATGGTTCTTTGCCCACATGAAGCTGGAAGGGGCCACCCAATTGGCCATTCGGTCCGCCTTCACGCGCACCTAAAAGGCGGCATGAGCTTTCATAGAATGACGTCGCGCCCAGAATGACAGTCCAAACTTCTTCTTTTTCCTGTTGGGATAGAGTTGGATACTTAGGGCACACCGCAGTCAGATCCTTGGTACCATCCAACACTGTTGAAAGGTCGTGCTTTTTGAAGGCTTTTTCAACTGCTTTGTAGTAGCGACCTTCTTGCTCTTTATTAACGACCAATGAAGAACAGACTTTTTCAGCGCCGATTTTTTGAAGGGATCTATAAACGTCGATTGCCGCCGCATCCTCTTCAGACAACACGTCAAGTTCCTGTTGGTAAACATCATCGTTGATCTCGGTGTCTTTGAAAGACGAAGCTGCCGATGATGATGCCATCGCGCTGGAAAGGTTTCCGATGATAAGGCCTACAAATATGATGGATTTAATATTTAAGTAGTTCATGGGTTTGAACCATTGCAGATTGAATGCCATGGTTTTTGGAGTCGAAAGCAAATGAGTTCCAGTTGAGGGTGTCTAAATCTGAGACACCGACGAACTTTGCGTTACCGTTCCCGGCAACACCAAAAACAAAGGGTCGGTGATCTCGTCACCGACCCTCGAAGTCGCCCACATAAATATTTGTAAGAACTAATTAATCACGGAAACGACGGGTCGCAGAAGCGCCGCTGCTTGGGCGGGTTCTTTTGATCCCTGGATGGTCGTTGCGCTCAGAACGATTGCCACGGCTTTCATCAACATCGCTGTTGAATGAAGGGCGGCGTGCTGGGCGTTCGCCACCAGCGTTGTTGTCGCGGGCACCGCGGAATGCGCTGCTCGCACCACCTTCACGGGATGGACGGCTGTCGCCACGGTTGCCACGATTTTCATCACGGCCGCCATCGCGATCCGCAGAGTTGCCACGGAAGCTGCGGCGTGCGCCAGAGCCTTCGCTGGAAGCGTCTTTTTGGTAACCACCATCGTTGAAACGAGGACGGTCGCCATCATCACGACGGTTAGAACGGAAACCACCACGGTCACCACGGTAGCCCCCACCAGTGCGAGGACGGTCATTGTAACCACCGCGGCCGCCACGATCACCACCACCCTCACGGTTGGAAGTGAAACGGTTGTTGTTCGGATCACGAGGCAACAATTCGCGAGGAATACGGTCACCCATGTAATCAAGGATAAGGTCTTTTTTAACGAATACGTCTGGGAAGTAAGCCACGATGAAGCGAGCTAGCAAGTCCTCAGTCGAAAGGTCTTTGAAGTTGATGTCTTCAGCTTGAACAAGATCCTGGATCAAATCAGCAGCCAATTGCAATGAAGCATTTGCTGCATCCATAGTGCCGACTTTATCCAATACATTTTTGATTTTAAGACCCGCAACTTCGTCAGCTGAAGGTACAACACCTTTAGTAAAAGTCGCTTTCGTCGTGTTCATCACACGGCGAAGAAGAGTCAATTGGTCCGAGTTCACCAAAGTGATTGCAGTACCTTTTTGACCGTTACGACCAGTACGGCCGATACGGTGAACATAGGATTCAGCATCCCAAGGCAAGTTGTAGTTTACAACGTGAGTAAGGTCTTTGATATCCAAACCACGAGCGGCAACGTCTGTTGCAACGATGACTTTGACTTGCTTTGATTTGAACTTTCTCAAAGTCGCTTCGCGCTCCTGTTGAGATTTATCACCATGCAAAGAATCTGTCGGGAAACCACGTTGAGCCAGGATATCTGAAAGTTCAGCAACTTCCATTTTAGTTTGGCAGAAGATGATACCGTAGAACTCAGGCAAAGTTTGCAACAAGCGAGAGATAACCTCTGTTTTGTGCATGTTTTTAACTGTGTAGTAAACTTGTTCGATAGTCTCAGCTGTAGAGCCCACTTTGTTCACAGCGACTGTTTCTGGATTTTCCAGGTACTTTTCAGTGATACGGCGAACTTCAGTGGACATAGTTGCAGAGAACAACCAAGTTCTGCAAGCTGCGCGCTCGGAAGCACCTTTTTCTTCAGGGTGTGTCGCAGAAAGAATGAAGTCCAAAGCGTCTTTGAAACCCATGGAAAGCATTTCGTCTGCCTCGTCCAGGATCACAGTTTGAACTTTGGAAAGTTTAAGCATTTTTTGTTCTAGGAAATCAACCAAGCGGCCCGGAGTCGCCACCACGATGTGGGCGCCACGTTTAATGCCTTCGATTTGTGTGCGGTAAGAAGCACCACCGTAGATTGTTACTACGCGGATGCCTTTTTTCTTACCAAGCAAAGCCAATTGCTCAGCAACTTGCAACGCCAACTCACGAGTTGGAGAAAGCACAAGTGCCTGAGTGTCTTTGATTGTCGCATCGAGATTTTCGATAAGAGGGATACCAAACGCAGCAGTTTTACCAGTACCAGTAGATGCGAGACCGATGAAATCGTTCGCACCACCCAATAGCAACGGAATAGCTTGTTTTTGAATCGGTGTCGGAGTTGAGAAGCCCATGTCTTTCATCGCATCCATCAACGGAGCGCTAAGACCAAAGCTTTCAAATGTATCGACTGTAGTTAAAGGAGGAGTCACGATGAGCCTTTCGGTTATAGGAGCACTTAACCAAATGGCCAAACTACTTTCGGATATTGGTATGCGCTCTAAGAAGTGCGGAAGATACACGAACTTGAAGGTAAAAGCTCAGGATATATTCCGCTCTTGCAATAATAATGAAGTATTTGCAGAAACCGAGTGTATTTCAGACACTTACAAAGCCCTAGGCGCATATAGAGGTCTTGAGGAAATGCGAGGAGCTAAGGGTTCCTCGCGATAGCTGATTCCATTCTGGCACCCAAGCCGAAGACCAGCCCCCGGCTTGACCTTCCGGGGGTATCGGTCATCAGAATTCGGCGGAGTCAGATAAAGTCAGTTATACTTTTGGAGTTGCCTAAAATCCTGGCAAACGGGGGCTTCAAGTTCCCGGATGTAAATAATTAAAAATTTTGGCGCATCTCGATGAATTTCGAGCTATAAAAGGGACCATGATTCACTTATCAAACATCACAAAGCAGCAGGGGAACAAAGTTCTCTATCGTAACGGTTCTTTCCAAATCAACGAAGGCGAAAAAATCGGCCTCGTGGGTTTGAACGGAACAGGTAAAACCACAATTTTCCGCATCATCACTGGTGAGGAAGGTTACGACGGAACTGTTTCTAAATCCGATAAAACCGTGATTGGTTACTTCTCGCAAAATATTGAAGACATGCGTGGCAGATCTGCTCTTGAAGAAGTGAAGTCCGCGATCGGTAATCTGGGTGACATGCAGGTAAAAATGCAGGAGTGCGAAGCAAAGCTGGCAGATCCTGATTTGGATCCAGATGAGATGATGAAGATCCTTGAGGTCTATGGTGAGATGCAGGGGGAGTTCGAGCGCTTGGGTGGTTATGACCTGGAATCCCGTGCTGCAGAAATCCTGACCGGTCTTGGTATCGGCCCTGATGATTATCACCGTCCCACAGAGAGCTTCTCTGGCGGTTGGAAGATGCGTATCGCTTTGGCGAAAATCCTGGTGCTGAACCCGCAAGTCCTGCTGATGGACGAGCCGACGAATCACTTGGATGTGGAGTCCATCATCTGGCTTGAAGAGTGGTTGGTGAATTTCAAGGGCGCTGTTCTTATGACGTCGCATGATCGTGATTTCATGAATCGCCTGGTTGGAAAAATCGTTGAGATCGCAAATAAAACTATCACCGTCTACGGTGGTAACTATGACTTCTACGAAAAAGAGCGCGACATCCGTAAGGAGCAATTGATCGCAGCAGCAAAACGTCAGGAAGACATGCTGGCAAAAGAAGAGGAGTTCATTGCTCGCTTCGCAGCCCGTGCTTCTCATGCGGCGCAAGTTCAATCGCGTGTTAAAAAGCTTGAAAAGATCGATCGTATCGAAATTCCTGAAGAGGAATCCGAAATCAAATTCGTATGGCCGGTGCCTCCGCGGGGTGGGGAAGAGGTTGTTAGATTCGAAGGCCTTTCAAAAATCTGGAAACGCGATGATGGCAAAGAGAAAACAGTGTTCTCTGGTGCCCAGGCTTTGGTTAAACGCATGGACCGCATTGCCGTTGTCGGCGTGAATGGTGCTGGTAAATCGACATTATTGAAAATCATCGCTGGCGAAGTGAAGCCAACTAATGGAACGTGCGCTTTGGGTGCTTCCATCAATCTGGGGTACTTCTCTCAGAACTCTTTGGATGTTTTGGATCCTAAGATGACAATCCTGGATGAAGTCCATTCTCGTATGCCGACAGCGGGCATGGGAACTGTGCGCAGTCTTTTGGGCGCGTTTAAGTTTTCTGGTGAAGAGGCTGAAAAGAAAATTTCGATCCTTTCGGGTGGTGAAAAATCACGCGTGGTTCTGGCGACGATCCTGGCGCAACCAGTGAATCTTTTGATTCTGGATGAGCCGACGAATCACTTGGATATCGTTTCCCGTGAAGTCCTATTGGATGCCATTAAGAATTTCCCAGGTACGGTGATGATCGTATCGCATGATCGCCACTTCTTGCGCGAAGTGACGACGCGTGTATTCGAAGTTGATAAAAATCAACTGCGTATCTACGAAGGCGACTACGACTATTACCTTCATAAGAAAAAGCAGGAAGCGGGCTCATAGCAATGAAGCTCGCCTTTGACCTGCGCGATTTCAAAATTCCTGTGGACCGTCTGGCACCACAGGAGGTTTTTCGCACTCGTCAGAAGGATTTGCTGTCCTATCGTTTTTATTCCGCACGCTCTGAAAATCTGGTGATCCTGTATCATGGGATTGGCGGTGATAGTCGTTATCTCTGTTCGCTTGCCAGCGCCATTGCACAGGCAGGCTATGCGCAGGTCGTGACTCCGGATTTTCGTTGTCACGGTGCCAGTCTTTCCAATTCAGATAATATTGCCGGCAACCAGCTTGAAATCGATCTTGAAGAATTGATCATTCATATGAAAATGAATCATCCGGTGAAGTCCATGACTTTGGCGGGGCACTCTCTGGGTGGTGGTTTTGCTTTAAGAGTCGCCGTCAGCGATATTGCTCGTCAGTTTAAAAAATTTGTGGCGATTGCACCTTATTTGCCGGAATCCTTTCATGCGCTGACGGCTGATCTGGGTGGCTGGATTTCTTTTAACCCTAACGGCTCCGGGATTCAGGTGAACTATCCTGAGGCATTCAAAACCGGCGAAGAAAAGTTAACTTATAGTGCATCTTTCATTCAGGCAGCGGTGGTCCCAGAGGATTTGTTGATTCGATTGATTGATGGAAACGCTTCACTTTCGCTTATAACCGGTGATCAGGACGAGGTGGTTATAGCCCTTAGACATCGGGAGATCTTTGAAGGGCTGGCCAATCCTCTGATAATTGCTTCTGGTTTAAATCATCTGACGGTCGTATCAAAACCAGCCACAGCCTTGTCCTTGTTTGAGTCGTAAAAGCGATCGAACTTACTATTAAATTAGCTTTAGCCAACTTAAGTCCTGCCGATAAGTTATACGGAATATTGAAGAATATAAAAAGTAACCAATCTTGAACGTAGGCGGGGGTTATGAGTTCTGAACTGGGAGTGTTCGCACTCCGTCAGATCGTGTCGTCCATGGTCGTAATGGGGCCACTAATTGTGATCGCGGGCGCATTTAGTTATGTATTTAACCAAAACAGGAAGGCAGTGATAATGTACGTGGTCATCGGCATATCGTTGACGGCCATAGGAGCGGTGAGTCTGTACAAAGACTTCGCCAATCACGGAGAAGTGGCGGAAGAAAGAAAATAGAATTCAATAAGCGCTGACTGGGAAGTCAGCGTTTTTTTTGACACGATGTGGGCTCCCTTTCAGTCTGAAACTATGATCTGCTTGGATCATGGACATCCATAAAAAGAAAATATTTAGTTGGGCACTCTATGATTGGGCGAATAGCACATACTCCACTACGGTGATGGCGGGGTTCTTTCCGGTTTTCTTTAAGCTTTACTGGAGCCAGGGTGTTGATCCGACCGTGACCACGGCTCGTTTGGGAACTGCCATTTCCATTTCAAGTCTGGTGATCGCAATGCTAAGTCCCACACTGGGTGTGATTTCCGATCTTAAGGGCTTTAAAAAATTATTCTGTCTTAGTTTCATGATGATCGGTGTGATTGCCTGCGGTTGGATGACCTTCATTCCGGCGGGTGATTGGTGGAGTGCAATCCTGGCCTACGGAATTGCCATGATGGCTTTCAATGCCAGCTGTGTTTTTTATGAATCTTTGCTCCCTTATGTGGCCGAACCCAAAGAAATGGATTTCGTTTCATCCCTGGGATACTCGATGGGCTATTTGGGGGGCGGCATTCTGTTTCTGGTAAATGTTCTGATGCATTTGAATCCGCAGTGGTTTGGTCTTCGCGATGGCACGCAGGCCGTTCAGATATCCTTTATGACGGTGGCTGTATGGTGGTTCGTGTTTTCGATTCCTTTGGCGCGGAATATTCCAGAACCGCAAACAGAAATCTCCAACGATAATATCTGGAAACTTACCAATCGCAGTATCCTGACATTGCAGGCAACTTTTAAAGAACTGATTTTCAAAGAACGCAACCTGCTGTTTTTCATGATGGCATATTGGCTTTATATCGACGGTGTTTACACAGTGATGACGATGGCGGTGGACTACGGCATGTCCATTGGCTTGGGCTCAAAGGATTTAATTGCGGCCCTGCTAATCACTCAGTTCATCGGCTTTCCTTGCGCCTATTACTTTGGAACTGTGACGAAGCGATTCGGGACGAAAGCTCCGATTATGTTTTGTATTGGTATTTATGGAATTACGGTGGTTGCGGCGATGTGGATGAGCCAGGCATGGCACTTTTATTTGCTGGCGATCGTGATCGGTATGGTGCAGGGGGGAGTGCAGTCCCTGAGTCGCTCGATGTTTGGTAAGATGGCTCCGAAACATCAAAGTGGAGAGTATTTTGGCCTTTTCAATCTGGTGGGGAGGTTTGCGTCAATCCTGGGACCCTTGATTGTGGCCTTTACAGTAACCCTCACGGGAAACTCCCGCTTGGGAATGGTTGGTTTGCTGGTGCTTTTCGTTGTTGGTGGTGGGTTGTTAGCAATGGTTAAGGAACCCAAGATTCAGCATTAGTGCTGTTCGTCTTTTTCGGACTCGGCCGAGGAGGATTTTGTATTGGAATCTTCCTCGGGATGAGTCGCCTGTTGGTCCTCGATAATTTTTTTTGCTTTTTTGCCGGTGATTCCCATCCATTCCGGTAAAAAGACTGCGATGGCCACGAAGATCATCGTAATGATAACAAAGAATATACTCATAGCGATAATCAGGTTCATATCGGGCCTCCAAAGGATGTATCTTTTTTAAAGCATTCGGGGCGAAAAGGGAATGTGAAATTAAATAATGGACTTTAACCCCTGAACCAGCCATAACCCTTCGATATGACTTACAATCCACGCGATAGTTACTTTAGAAAAGCAAAAGAAGAGGGCTTCGCCGCGCGCTCTGTTTTTAAGCTTGAAGAGATCGACAAGAAATACAAAATTTTTAAAGGCAGCGGTCAGACAGTTTTGGATTTGGGAGCATCGCCAGGTTCCTGGTCTCAATACGCTTCCAAAGTGGTAGGCGCTAAGGGCCGTGTTTTAGGTGTGGATTTGAGTCCGGTGACTGTAAAGCTACCTAACGCGGTTTTCATTCAAGCAGATCTTCGCGATTTGAACTTGGAAGAGATTTTCACGGAGCATGGCTTCCATCCTCCGTTTGATATCGTGATGTCAGACATGGCTCCGAAAACCACGGGCATTCGCATGACAGACCAAGCGCGCTCTATGGAACTGTGTGAACTGGCGTTGGATGTGGCTCGTAAGTTTCTGCGTAAAGATGGTCATTTTGTTTGTAAGTTGTTTCACAGTGATGACTTTGCAAAGCTTCGTGAGGAAATTAAAAAATCCTTTGCTAAATGCGAAGTGATGAAGCCTGATTCAACTCGCAAAATCTCTAAAGAGATCTTTTTGATCGGTCTTAATAAAAAATGATTCAAATCGTTTTCGAAAACGCCCATTTCGTGATCTGCGATAAACCGGCAGGAGTGCTTTCCACTCCCAGCCGCTTGGGTGCTGAAGACGAGCGCAACTGCCTGGGAATTGCTTTGCAAAAGCAATTGGCTATTCAGATCTATCCCGTGCACCGTCTGGACTTTGAAGTGTCTGGTCTGGTGATGTACGCCAAGACTGCAGAGGCCCATCGCAAAGCCAATGGGTGGTTTGAAAACAAAACCGTCAGCAAAACCTACCGGGCACTAACGACAGCACAGGACTTTTCCCACATTCCGGAAAATGTTAAAAACTCCCGAGCGAAGTTTGAGTTAAGCACAAGTCAAAATTTTGAATGGAAATCACGCATTCTGCGTGGCAAGCGGCGCGCCTATGAAAGTCCTGAGGGAAAAGATTCAATGACATTAGCGCAGTATCTTGGCGCGAACGCACAGTGCTTTCTGCAATGGGATTTACAGCCTGTGACTGGACGCTCGCATCAGTTACGTTTTGATTTAAGTCGTCACGGTTTTCCAATTGTGGGTGATACCTTGTACGGCTCTAAAGTAAAATGGTGCGGGGAGAATTCGATCGCGCTTCGCGCTTATAGAATCGATTTTTCGAAAGCACCGGGGGCTGATGAATTCCAGTTGCCCCAGATTATTCAGATACAAGAATCCGCCAACTAATATAAACAGTTTCAGATCTCGCGCTTGATTTGCGCCAGGTATTCCTTGATGAACGTCACGCGATGCTGGGCTTCTTTTTTGGCCGTGTCCGTATTCATCAGATCCAGCAGTTTAAAAAGCTTTTGATAGAAATGATCGATGCCATAGTTTTTATCATCTAAGCTACGTTGCTCGGCCCAAGGGTCTTCCTCCGCGTAAAATGGACGACTCATCAGGGAGCTGGTAGCAAAACATCTGGCGATACCAATGGCCCCCAGGGAGTCCAGACGGTCTGCATCCTGAACGATTCGGGCTTCCAATGTTGTCGGTTTGATATTGGCGCTATAACTGTGCGCTTCAATGGCGTGGCGAATGTCCTCGAAGAACTCTTCGGGGTATTGCACTGACTTTAAATATTCGATTGTTGCTTCGGCGGAAAGTGCAGAAGCATAGGCACGGCGAGGATCGCCTTTGGGCACATTGATATAGTCATGAAAGAAGGCGGCTGGCATGACGACTTCCCAACGTCCTTTTTCTGAATCACAAAGACTTTTGGCAGTATTGACGACTCTTTGGATGTGCAGGAAGTCATGGGCGGGATCTGAAGTAGGATAAAGAACCCGCGCTTTATTTTTAAAAAGATGGAACCATTTTTTTTCGTCAAATGCCGGTTGTTCTTGATTCATGACTTCCATCTCTTAAGTTTGAATTACTGACTGACTCGTTTCACTGAAGGAGAAGTGAGTTTGTCAAAATACGCAGTTAAAAACTGATCTGAATAGTTGTCAACATGGTCAAAGGTCACAAAGCCGTAACCGTTATTGCCCCATTCAGGACCCCAGGAGTTTTTAAACATAAACAGGCGACGGTCTGAATCGTAGCCCATCAAAAGAATCGCGTGGCCACCACATGGGATTGCCGCGCTCGCGCATTGCGCTGCGATTTCCGGAGTCATGGTGAAAGTGCCCTTCGCATCGTTGATGTGGGGGATTGCCACATTCAAAGTCACAACTACAGGTCGGCCTTGTTTGATCTCGGTCATCACATGTTCAGACCATGAACGTTGCACAAACATTTGTGTCAGTTGCTTGAAGCTCAAGCTTCTGATTTGTACTTTTGGAACCTTTTGTTTGCGCAGGTCATAGAAGGCCAGCTGTTGATTGCTTAAGGGCTTGGTAAAATCCGGGCTGTCTTCCTGATAGGGAAGCTGGTCTTCTTCATAAACGTACATATCATTTTTGATAGTCTGAAGAAGATCGTAGGTGTTGCCGAATTCGACCTCGGGGCGCCATGCGTTTACAATCTTATGACGGAAGATTTCAAACTCTTCCGAGATGTCATAGTCTTCACCAGTCAATTTTTTGAAAGTGCTTTCCACCAGGGCGTTCACAGCAAAGTAAGCGCAGGTATCACGTTTCTTCTGTTGTTTTACCGGAGTCTGAATGTCAGAGAGTACGATGCTTTCGGCCTTGGCGTCTTTTAAGTACAAAGAGCACAGTAGGGCCGCAGAGAAAAAGAGAGTGCGGATCACAAACGTCATTTTAATTCCTTCATATTAAATATCGTTCAGTGATTCTGCAAACTTGTGGCCAAATGAGAGTGAATACGCGTGGTTTGGGCCAAGCGGAGTCGGCCGGGTGGGTAAGAATTTACCGGGTTGTTCAGGATTTGGTCATGGGGGGGGGGTAAACGAGGCTCAGTCCGGCTCCGGCAAATCTATTAAACTTTGAGAATCATCCCAAGGCTCCCAAACTTCCACTTTGTTGCCTTCTGGATCAAAGAACCAGGCAAAGCGTCCGCGGTTGTTTTCATCGATGTGATCGACAATTTTTATTCCCGAAGCCGCCAGAGTTTGCATCAGTGGAGCCAGACGCTGAACTTGGAAGCTCAACATTTGGGGTTTCTTTCCGTCCATCATTTCAATGTGTTCTTCGATGAAGCCACCGCTTTCATCGCGATGAAGATGAAGATTTTCTTCGTACCAGAGACTGAGCTTTTCAGATCTATTTTGAAGTGTGTCCATGAACTCATGTTCCGCCCGGGAATCATTCAGAACAAGACCAGTTAATTAGGACTTAAAGATAGTGAAATGATCAAAGACCTGGGGCTCGTTTATTTCAGAAAGCCAAGGGTGTGACTGGAAAATGCGATGGCGAATATAGCGACCGCGAGCGACGACTTGAATCGAACGGGTGAGTGCAATGGATTTAAGATCTTCTAAAGTCTTGTCCACCGCTGGAGCACTTCCGAAATCAAAAATAAAATAGTAATCCGCTGACACCGGTACAAAACGGGGATCTGTCAGGTCCTGAGTTTTAATTGCTGCCAAGGGATAATCAAAATTTCTCAGGATTCGGTTGCCTTCATTTACACGCTCGGCGACCAGTTCGTATCCTGTGAATTTCACGTTCGGATAGTGCTTGCCTACCACAAAAGCCATGCGACCGTAACCACACCCCAGATCCACGATGTGCTGGCCTTCGGTGGGTTTTAGCAAATCCAGAATATGGCGAATTTCTGTATAAGGCGTTTGCAGTGCCTGCACGGGAAGACCGCGCCAGAAGTTTACCGGAATGTTTTGATCTGCCTGCACATTGTAGTCTTGGGAGCTGAGCAGGGCGTGTTCAATTTCAGCGGTTTTAAAACCCAACCATTCATCAACAACGACAGAATGTTCCTGCGCCTCTTGATAAGAGTGCTCGTCATCTTTGATCAGGGGAAAAGGCCCTTGCGGGTTGAATTCAATCGCGCTCAATAACTACTTTATAAGCTTGAGATGTCATTCTGTAAAGCCGTAATGCGAACCGTGGATTTGAGTTTTCCAGCCAGGGTTTGATCGCGGATACCTTCTGTTTCCAGTTTCAGTTTAATCAGCTCCGGATCACGCAGCTCTGGATTTTGCAGCATGAGTGCGGCGGCAAGCCCGGTAACCCACGCCGTCGCCTGAGAAGTTCCTGTCATCAAACCAAATTGGCCGCCGGGCAGGGAAGAGTATACGTTCTTGCCCGGGGCCGCGATATCCACACTTTTAGATCCATAGTTACTGCTGTCGATAAGGTGACGATTGCTATCCAGGGCAGCCACGGAAATTATATTCCGCAAATTGTAGCCCGCCGGATAGTAGCCCATCTTATCTGTGTTACGACCATCATTGCCGGCGGCAGCGACAAAGAGAATTCCTTTCTCTTGAGCTTCACGGATTGCCTGCTCTTCCAGAGCACTGCGTGTGTCGCCACCGCCAGAATAATTAATAATGTCCGCTTTCATTTTAATCGCATACCGAATTGCACGAACGGTATTGATCAAATTCACTCGGCCTGATTGTTCGGGATCATAATATTTCAAAACCATGAATTTCACGCGCTTCGAGACTGTTCGCTGGCGAATAATGCCTGCGATATGAGTGCCGTGCCCGTGGTGATCGGCCAGATCACTGTTTTCAGAAACAAAATTCCATCCATGGAGATCCCCGGCATATCCATTGCCATCGTTATCCTGACCATTCGTTTTTTCTTTTGGGTTCACCCAAAGGTTGTCCTTAATAAGTGGATGATTGATATCGACACCTGTGTCGATGATCGCAATCACGATATCGCGATCGGGCTCCAGCGTGCGTGGCAGCGCCACTGCAGGCCAAAACACGGGGGTTGCAGAGAGGATTCCAAAGAATGTTTTTTGAATTAGATTCAGTGATCTCATGATTGCCCCCGTTGTCTTGGGCTAATGCATGGGACGGGCCAGCTATAAGCAAATCTAATGGGGTCTCATTCGGAGATTTGTCACTTGTGTTTATAAATCGTTAAACAGCGTAAAATGGAGTTCGGGTGTCTAAAAGGCGACATACATCACTAACTTTTAAACACCAGTTTAAAAGTTCCTCTTATTTGACTGCCATGTTTGCTTATGATGGAACAGGAAGTTATGCGGGGCACCCCCAAAAGGTACGACGTACCTTTTGGGTTTTAGGCTACTCTTTTGATTCCTGGGGCTGGGGCTACTGTGTATTTGTTGCGGCCTGTTTGTTTGGATGTGTAGAGGGCTTCGTCTACGCGTTTGTACCAGCCGTCTGGGGTTTCGCCGGATTCTAGTTGGGCTATGCCTAGGCTTACTGTGAAGCGGATTTCCAGGTTGCCGTGGACGAAGACTTCTTTGCGGATTTTGGCCATGCACTCGTCGACCATCTTGATGGCAGCTTGAGTGTTGCAGCCGGGTAGAATTACGGCGAATTCTTCTCCGCCCAGACGGGCCACGAAATCGACTTCGCGGCTGAAACTTTCTTGCAGCAAGCGCACGCACTGTTGCAGTACGAAATCGCCGATGTCGTGTCCGTAGGCATCGTTGATCTTTTTAAAGAAGTCGATATCAAATAGCAACATTGTTACTGGATCGTGATCCAGTTGGTTGATTTGGATATAACGCTTCACTTGTTCGTCGAAGCTCTTGCGATTATGAGCGCCGGTCAAGTGGTCTGAACGCATGGTACGGTTGGCTTCCATAAGTTGCTTTTTGACCGTGGACAGACTTTTCTTAACCGATTCCATTCGTTTCGAACGACGTTCGTTGGAATTGGTCTGATGCTTCAGATAGAAATCAATAAACTCTCTGGATTTAGCGCGCAGGTCTTCGATGGAGTTGGACTCCACGGCTTCGCGTAGTTGGGCTAGGCTAGCGTTCACTTGTCCTTCGGATGTGGCTTCGGCGGCAACTTCGTCGCCAAGATTGTCAGCGAAATCCCAGATTATGCGTTTAAAATCGTCAAAAGTATTTTGAACGTAAGTGGTCTCGTCGATGCGATAGCTTGAGAAGAACTGGCGGAAGCGGAACAGGGCATCTTCCAGTTCAGCACCTTCCATTGTCATCAGCTCTTTGGCTACAGTATCGAGCTTGGCACGGACTTTACGTACCGAGTGATTTTGAACCTCGAATAGATTCTTGTTCAGGACATCCAGAATAAACAGCAACGTTGCACGGTCCTCTGAAAGAGAAGGGCCGCCATTGGCATTGCCTTTTGAGTCTTTGTTGTGAGGTGCAGATCCCCAGTCCATGTCCAACTGATCAACCAGCTTTTTCATCCACTGCTTCAAATTCTGCCTCCCGGAAATATCATCAATACTGTTTCGGAAAATATGAGTCGAATGTTTATGCCTTCCAGACGCAAGTCGGGTCGAATCTCACAATGATACGGGGAGTGATGGTGCTTTTTCGCAACTGTGTGAAGGATTTCTCAAGTCCTTATCACAAGAATACTAAAATATCCGTGAATTGACGAACAAGGAGTCACCCTATGGGAACGAGCGCGCAACTTACCGGACCTGATTTTAGCAAGGGCGTTTCGGTGGAACTTATTCAGGAAGGGGAGACGCTGTTGGGATTTGTCGGCGATAAGGCGGTTCTGCTGGTGAAAGTCGAAGGCGAGATCCACGCGGTCGGTGCCAACTGCTCGCACTATGGGGGGCCTTTAAGTCAGGGGCTTTTAGTTGGACATCATATTCACTGTCCGTGGCATCATTCCAGTTTCAACGTGAAAACCGGGGAAGCAGAAAAGGCACCTGCCTTGACGCCTATATCCTGCTGGCGGACTGAAGTCGTCGATGAGAAAGTTTTCGTCAAAGGTAAGAAATCAATCCCACAACCTGTTCTTCGCGGAACAGAGAGTCAGCATGTCGTGATAGTGGGTGGCGGTGCCGCAGGAACGTCATGTGCAGCGATGTTACGTCGTCAGGGGTTTGCCGGCACTATTCAGATGGTCAGTCACGATGAGACATCTCCCTATGACCGGACCAATCTTTCCAAAGACTTTCTGTCGGGAAATGCACCGGAAGACTGGTTGCCCATTCTGAAGGATTCGTTTTTTGAAAAGAACAAAATTCAGCTTCATTTGAATACGGATGCAGTGCGAGTGGATCCTGAAAAAAGGACAGTGGAACTTTCAGATGGGCGGAACTTGCATTACGATAAACTCTTGCTTGCGACAGGCGGAGAGCCGGTGACGCCACCAATTCCTGGAGTGAATAATGAGAATGTGCTGATGCTAAGAACTCTTAAAGACTGCCGAAAGATCATCAGCAAGTGCGAGAACGCGAAAACTGTTGCGGTTATCGGTGCCGGATTTATTGGGCTTGAAGTTGCGGCTTCTTTGACTCAAAGGAATATTTCGGTTCATGTTATTGCACCTGAAGAAATGCCTTTGATTAAAAGTCTCGGCATTCATGTGGGCAGTTATTTAAAGCATGTGCACGAATCTCATGGTGTCCACTTTCATTTGGGACATACGATTAAGGAAATCCTTCAGGACAGAATCATTCTGGATGACCTGACCAGCGTTGAATGTGACTTTGTTGTCGTGGGGGTCGGCATAAAACCCAACCTGCAACTGGCCGAGCAAGCGGGTTGCGACTTGGATCACGGTGTCCTGGTAAATGAATATTTGGAGACCAGTGTGCCGGGAATTTATGCCGCAGGCGATATTGCTCGCTGGCCAGATCCAAGAAGCATGCGCCCGATTCGCGTCGAGCACTGGGAAGTGGCTGAACGCCAAGGGCAGGTAGTCGCCTGCAATATGCTTAGAATCAAAACTAAATACAATGACGTTCCTTTCTTTTGGACTCAACAGTTTGATAAGATCATCTGTTATATCGGATACTCGGATCGTTTTGACCGAATGGATGTATTGGGAGATCCGGGCAAAGATGATTTTGCCGTTGTCTATTATGAAGATGACCGAATTGTGGCATTCATGTCGGTAGGACGAGACCTTGAAAATCTAAAAGTGGAACAAGCTCTGCAAAGAATTGACTATGCCAAGGTGGAGCAGATTTTGCGCGACTATGAACGGCACATCAAGCGACCTGAACCACCACCTCCTAGCTATTTTGAGCCCAGTCCATGAAAGGACAGGGCTCTTTAATATCAATGTTGAGCGTGGACTTCACCTTCATCAAGGTTCGCCTCCAGGGATATTTCAGTATCAAGCAGTCGTGATACGGGACAGTTGTTTTTTGCATCCTCAGCAATCGACTTGAATTTGTTGGAATCAATTCCAGGGATTTTCGCATGCAAAACAAGATTGGAATGTGTGATGACCCAGTCCGCTCCGTTTTTCTCGATGCTGACGGAGGCACTTACTTGAAGCGATTCGGGTGTGAAGTTCTGTTGCGTGAGGGCTGCGGCAAGGGCCATGGTAAAACACGACGAGTGAGCGGCGGCGATAAGTTCTTCAGGATTGGTGCCAGGATCATTGCCAAAGCGACGCATTAAAGAATAGGGCACCTTGTTCATAACGCCGCTTTCAGTGGATATTTCACCCTGGCCTTGTTGTAGATTGCCTCTCCAGACAACATTGGCTTTTCTTTCCATATGGTTCCTCCTTTATGAACTAAAAGATTAAGGGGGATTGTCACAGACGTTGACCACATGATGGGCTCTTTGTTAAAGATCATTTATGAATGAAAAACCCCAGAAAATTGCAGTGATTGGAAATGCCTGCGCAGGCAAGACTGTCTTGTCTCGTCAGCTGGCACAAAATCAAAATCTGCCTTTGACTCATGTGGATTCCATACAGTTTTTACCCGGAATGAAAGTCAGACCCCATAAAGAGTCCATTGCCATGCTTTTGGATGTTCAAAACAAGCCATGTTGGATCATTGATGGCTATGGCCCTCTGGATATTCTTGAGAAGCGCCTGATACAGGCGGATCGTATCGTGATGATTGATTTTCCACTTTGGCGACATTACTGGTGGGCGACTAAAAGACAGATAGTGAATCTGTGGAAACCTCGACCTGAATTGCCGGAAGGCTGCAGTGAGGTCTCTTGGGCGCAAACGAAAAAGTTATACAAAACCATTGGAACGGTACATCGACTGATGCGGCCGGAGCTTTTACGTATTTTAAGTCGGGACAATCTGAACAACAAAGTTATTTGGGTTCGCAATCTTTCTCAACTAAAGAATGTTTCGCGCGGAGACTTTAGACAGGATGGTCTTTGACAGGAATCAATTCCAAAGAATAAATTAAGTTGGGCAAAAACGAACCGGGGCGTACACTTTTTGAATGAGTGAGAGTCTGTATATCACGATTTTGGTGTTTTCCGGGACGATGCTTGTCAACGTTCTGACATCGACAGCATTGTGGTACATCCATAGGAACCGGATCTTCGGTTATATCACGCTAAGCTGGGTCATTACCTCTATCAACTTTTTCATGCAAAGTCGCTTCGTGGGCTTTGATTACAAAATGCTTTTGGCTTTTAGTTTTTATGTGCTGGCCAGTTGGGTTTATTACGAAATTACTCAGGCTTTACTGGGGAAGAACGGGGGGCGAAGCTGGATTTACTCCATCCCCATTACCTTAATCCTTTTGGGGTTGGTCACACTCAATGCCACAAAATCATATCGAATGGCTTCCTTTTTTAGCGCGGTAGCGATTGCAATGCCTCTTGTTGTGGCCGCTTTCAAGGCATTCATGTATAAGAGCCATCGCGACGAAGTGAAGGGTTTTCGAGTTCTGGCCCTTTTGTTGTTCTTGTTGGCTGTACATTACCTGGACTATCCCTTCTTAAGACAAAGCGAAGTGGGTGCCGTTTTCGGCTATACCATGGCATTTCTTTTGACATTCTCGTTTTCGATTTTCTTTCCCAGTTTTCTATTGTGGCAAATGGCCGGCCAGTACAGCGGTAAACTTCAAGAGGAAGTGACCAAGCAAACCAAGGAGCTGGTGGCACTGGATACGCGCAATAAAGCATTATTGTCCATTCTAATTCATGATCTTGCGACACCAGTCACAACCGCAATGATGTCTTTATCTAGAATGGAACGAGTCGGACCAAATCTGTCGCTGGATCGACTGCGAAAATCTTTGCATTATATCATGAGCACCATTGAAAAGGTCCGAGAGCTGCAAGCGGTGTCTTCCGGGAAAAAGAATCTTGAACTTGAGATGAGTGATCCCTTGGTGGCAGTCCATGGTGCTGTTCAGTACCATGCCGAACAAGTGGTGGCACAAAATCTGTCGGTACGATATATAGACGAACGCAAAAATTTTGATGCATCAGTTATGATTGACGCCCAGCTTTTACAAGCACAGGTTATGGGGAATTTGATCAGCAATGCGATCAAGTTCTCGCCCCGAGGCGAGGAGATCATCATTCACCTTTATGAAGATGCCTATTGGCTGAATATCGAAGTGATTGATTTTGGTATCGGAATTCCTGAAAGCATCGCCGGGAAGTTGTTTTCGTTCACAGGAGCCACGACTCGCAAGGGTCTCCATAATGAAAAAGGGACAGGATTTGGTCTGCCCCTGGTAAAAGCTTACGTGGATATGATGCATGGACGAATTGAATTTAAGTCCAACTATAGAGACCCGAGATTCAATCGTGAAGTCGGGGTCTGTATGCGTGTTAAACTTCCTTTGGTCGCAAGACAACCGCTTCTTTTGAAGCCACCGGAGAAGGGGATGTAAAGAGGGCGCGTTGTTTGTACCAGGAGGTAAACATCAGATGGAACCACTCGAATACTTCCAGAAGTATCATTGCGGCTATTTTTGATTCTTCCTCAGTCAGCTGCAGTTCATTTAAATCCAGCTGATGAGTTTCGTCGATCCAGCTGCCTTGCTGGTGGCTGGCTTCTTCAAAGAAATGATGATCGCCGAAATACTTCAGGGCCTCTGGAGAGTGGGAGTCGGAGGCACGTACTGCCTCGATGAATACTGCAAATGCTAATTCCAAACATTCAATCATTAGCAGGCGAATGCCGGCATTTTTCTGATGAAAGGTCAGTGACATCAGTTTGTAAGTGGCCTGGCGAACGCGCCAGTTGTCATTGGACCAAATTTGTCGGAGTGCCGTCGTGGTTTTGGTACCCCAGGCGCTTTGGCCAACGTTCATGGTTTCCAGATCATCAAGGAACAGTTGCCAGTGCTCGAGGTCTTCCCGGCAGTGATGGTTAACAGCCTTTTCCAGAGTTGTTGTTGCCTGGGGATATTCCAGGTTTAGCAACAGGTCTTTGAAGCCTAGAACAAAGAAGCTCATCGCTGGTGCAAATGACAAAGGTGTTTTCGAAGAGCGGATCCAATGTATCAAGACATGTTCGTTCAACTTACTTTTTTCGGCAAATAACATTTTGTTAAAATCCATTTGTGCTCCGGTTGCAAAGTTAAATTCTTACGATCAATCTTAGATGTATACCTCTAAAAGGATGCAACACATGCTGCAGAAAATGAATCTCTTGGTGGTCGAGGATGACCAAGACCTCGGAGAAATGATTGCGGATTCTTTGAAAGACCTTTTTCAAACTGTTGAATTTACAACGAACTTTGACACGGCCGTTGGCATCCTGTCCGACCTTAAACCTGACGTGATTGTTACAGATCAAAATATCGAAGGAGGCTTTGGTATTGCTCTTGTGGCACATGCCCGCAAAGGAAATGTGAATACAGTCGCGATAGTGCAAACAGGAAACCCTTCTTTGGAATTACAAACTGAGGCCGCGCGCCTGGGGAGTGTTGAAATTATCGAGAAGCCATTTGATGCGCAATTGCTGCATCTTCGCGTATCGCAGTTGATTATAGCCGAGTCGATGCGACGGAAGATGGACGCGGAACCCAAGCCGGAGTTGCGTGACTGAAAGGTGGAATGATCTGTGGAAGCAGAATTTAAGAAACTAAATATTCTACTGATCGAAAGCGATAACCAACAGGCAGAGTTTGTTCGGGGATGTCTGCATCAGATAGCAGCCGTGGACGTTTCTGTCACCAGAGAGGCTTATTTAAGTAAAGCAATACAGCGTCTGAGTGAAGAAAAGTTTGATGTCATTCTGGTTGATCTGCATTTGCCGGATAGCGCCTATGGCGAGGCACTTCCGCGCATCAGTAAATCGGCCAGTGATTTGCCGATCATTGTCCTGTCGACTTTATCTGATCGGGATAGCACCTTAAGAGCGGTTCAAGAGGGAGCATCGGATTTCCTTAACAATGCGCATCTGACACCCGAAATGCTATATCGCTCGATCTTTCGCGCCATTGAACGCAAAGAAGCCGAGATTAAAATCAAACAACAGCTGCATCAAACTGCCATGCTTTCAGATTTGAGTCAGTTTGCCCTGAATGAAGTGAATCTGGAAAAAGTAAAACTACGTTGTCGTGAAATTCTGTTGAATGCCTTGCTGGTGGACTTTGTACAGTTTGTAGAGCCATCAGATCCTGCTGTAAAATCATTGGCCGGTCTGGTGAGTGACGGGGTTCCGTTTTTGTTTGGCGAGCTGGAGCATTTGGGGCTGGCAGATGAAAAACGCAGAATGACAGATTCTGGACTGAAATCCGGAGTGAACATGGTGATCGTCAGCAAGGACATGGATGTGCCTCCTCTTGTGATGATGGTTTACGATCACCGGGACCGTGTTTTTAAGTACGACGAAATAGAGTTTGTCAAAGCGGTGGCCAACATAATTTCTTCCGTTTCTACCCATGCCTATCTCGAGCGCTCCGTACAGCAAAAGATTGAGAGTCTTAAACAGGCTCATCAAAAGAAGGATGAATTTTTGGCGACGCTGTCGCATGAGCTGCGTACCCCGTTGAATATAATTTCGGGCTATCTGGAGATTTTGAAAGAGTCGGATTTAAATTCCCAGGAATACCAGAATGCTATGCAGATTATTGATGCAAACCTTAAAATTGAAACACGTCTAATCGGAGAGATCCTGGATGTCTCGCGAATCATCACGGGAAAAATGAAGTTGGATCTTAGTTTTTTTGCCTTGGACGATATGATTGAATCCTGTGTTGAATCCTTAAGTCTGGCAACGGCTGCAAAAAAATTGAAACTGGAATTTCTTTTTGCCCCCAATTTAGGAAGAATGTGGGGGGACCGGGATCGAATGCAGCAAGTTATTTGGAATCTTCTCTCGAATGCCGTCAAATTTACAGCAGTGGGCGGCAAGATCACAATTCAAGCAAGCCGATCTGGTGATCTTTTTGAGTTTTCGATCGAAGACAATGGTGTGGGCATCAATATCGAGAATCAAAAGGATGTTTTCAATCGTTTTTGGCAGGAAGATTCGGCCATCACTCGACAGCATATGGGATTGGGTCTGGGACTGGGAATCGTTCGGCATATTGTGGAGCTTCATGGTGGAACGGTCGAGGTCTTTAGCGCCGGAAAGAATCAAGGCAGTAAGTTTACGATCCGGGTTCCTATCCAGCAGCTAAGGGCCGTTGATAGGGCGCCTGTTGAAAAAAAGGAAGAACTTGATGTTAAGGTGCCAAACAGAAATTTGCAGGGAATGCATCTTTTGGCCATCGATGACTCCGAGGATTCGTTGAGCCTGCTTCAACATTTACTGCGGAAGTCGGGAGCCGTGGTAGAGGGGACCAGTGATCCCAAAGAAGGCTTGGAGCTGGCCAAAAAGGACCAGTTTGATGTCATTATTTGTGATATCGGGATGCCTGTCTTGGATGGCTATTCTTTGATGAAAAGTCTTAGGGATTGGGAGGGTGATCACGGTCGGGCGAATACATCCGCTATTGCCCTTACGGCTTACGTTGGTAAAGAGGATATTGAGAAGGCCCTCGAAGTGGGATTTCAGGCCCATATGCCGAAGCCGTTGAACCTGCCCCTTTTGAAAGAGAAGATTCTTGAGCTCGCCTCGCCAGGGACCTCCTCGATGGTCGGTAACTAGGTGCATCCTCGGATCAGGTAAAGTATCAATAGTATCGGAATTGGAACTCCGATAAGCCACAGAAAAATCCAACCAATTTTACCCTGTTTGTTTTTGAGATTTGGAGTCATGATTTCCTCCTTGGTAGAGCATTTATTTTAAGTCTCTACTGCGATTTAAAATACGTCGATTTCAATGTTTCCCGGCATTTTAACTGGAGAATGGTCAGGTTTGTTTCAATTTTGTTAATGATTGCGGACGGACTTTACAGGCAAGGTCTCAGTTCCGATATATCCGAAGATGATCCCCGGATTTAGGCTCCTTTTTGCAGTACTGGTTTTACTGATTTCCGCCACGGCATTTGCCGGGCCATGGGATCTTACATCCAAAATAAAATGGGGATCTGCACCAGCGAGTGTCAATGATCCGCTTCTGGTTCACTTTCAGGATGTTGCGGGAACCACTTTGCAGCAGGGTTACACCGCAAATGATCAATGGTTTAAGATTGCCATTCAGAACGAGACAGCTGCTCCCATAGAAAAGATCCTCTATTTCGATTCACCGCAAATTGGGCGATTGTTAATGTGGCGGGAGGATGGTTACACGCCTTCTTATTCGGGACCTGGGTTGCCCTTGGAGGAGCGGGGATATGCGGCGCGACTGGGGGCTTTCTCCATTTCCTTGGGGCCTTACCAGAGTGCGAACTTTTATATCAAAAGAAATATTCACCATGCATTGAATTCAAAAGTGTTTCTTGCTGATATCGGGGACTTTGAACGGCAGGAAGATGCGGCTCGCATGGTTTTCTTTTTTTACATGGGCGGAATTTTGGCATTGGTGGCGTATAACTTCTTGTTGGGAGTTTATACGAACGAGCGGGACTATTTGGTGTACTCCTTCTTTGCGGGTTGTTTCGGCGTGACTGCCTTGGTTTTGCACGGGGTGATTGATACCTACATATTTCCCAATCGATATCTGGTGTTTTCCAACTACCTGATGTTTTTTTCTTCGCTGACGACATTCGCAGCCTGCCTGTTCGTTAAAAGATTTTTAAATATCACACGGGAAATTCCTATTTGCTTTTGGGGAATTCGCATTGGGAAGGGCTTGGCCCTGGTGCCTCTTGTGGCCAGTTTTTTTGCGAACTCTCACCGGGAGTTATTCTGGTTGGGGTATTGGATTGATGGGACGATTGCCGCATGTATCCTGTTCTTTATTTTTTGCGGTTTTTACATGTACTTCAAACACGCTCACAAACTGGCCGTATATTTTCTTTTCAGTTGGGCCGTGGTGTTGGTGGGCACCTTCGTGTGGTTGGTTTCGTTCTATGGTGTGATTCCAAATACCAGCGTTACGAAGTACTCGCTGCTTTTTGCAAATCTGGGGGAAATGGTCATCTTAAGTCTGGGATTGGCCTACAAAATCAGGATCCTGGATGAACAAAAACGAAGGGCGCAGCAAGCGGCAGAGGATAAGGAGCGCTATCATCGCCTGGTTCGCGTGCTTTCCCATGATGTGGCAAATACGGCATCGGGGCTGCTATATCATTCTGAAATGTTGAAAATGCATATTCAGAGTGAGGGTGCTGTTGCACATCTGGACCGAATTCATAGTGCCACTGATCAATTGATTCAAATCCTGAAGTCGGTGCGGCATGAAGAGGTATATCATGTATTCAAAGAGCATGCTGATCTGGAGATTTTGGAGTTGCTGCCGATTTGCGAAGAAGTCGTGCGCCAATACGCCTGGCAACTGAAGGAAAAAAAGTTGCAGGCGCAATTGAATGTTCCTGCGCATATCACAGTGCGGGCGGATCGCTCGGCGCTTTTGAATCAGGTGTTATCTAATCTGTTATCAAATGCGATCAAGTTCAGCAATGAACACAAGGTCATCACTTTGAATGTCCATGAATCTGCAGATTCCGTGGTTTGTGCAATTACGGATCAGGGTGTGGGTATAACTTCAGAGGACCTGGCGCAGATTTTTTCACAGAAACGACTGATCACAAACCGTGGGACCCTGAATGAAGTTGGAACTGGATTGGGAACGACGCTAATAGCCGAGTATATGAGGCTTTTCGGCGGAAAAGTTGAGATCAGCTCTGTTCATCACAGTCAGAATACAGAATCCGGAACAACAGTGCGTTTGATTTTCCCAAAATAAGGATGTAGCGTTGTTTCATGGATTCGATCTCGTTGTCGTCATTTTATCACTATGTTTTCGTTTGCTTTGTTGCGCTATTCCCCCCGGTGAATCCTCTGGGGACTGCGTTGATAGTGGGACCTTTTCTAAAATGGGAAAGTCGCAGAGGAAGAATCCAGGCCGCAGCGGCTATATCAATCTACTGTTTAAGTATTTGTCTTGTGACCACTATGATCGGTGGACTATTCTTTAAGCTTTTTGGGATCTCCATTCCTGTCGTGCAGATAGCCGGGGGATTGTTAATTGCAAGAATGGGATTTTCAATTCTGACGGCGCTGGATCCATCAGAAGATCAGGAAAAAGTTGTTGAGTCTAAAGGCCCGGTTCACGGGAAGTCCGTAAAATCCATGTTGTTCTATCCATTGGCATTTCCCACAACCACGGGCGGCGGTACCATTTCAGTATTGTTGGCATTAAGTGCGAACAGCTATCATACAAATCCCGGCATTTACCTTTTCAACCTGCTGGCGACGTCTGTGGCCTGTCTGATTATGGCAGCCGTTATATTTGTCTGTTATTCTTTGACGCCGACTATTCTTGATCGTCTGAATTCACAGGCCTTGTCGGTTTTCAATAAACTTAGCGGCTTTTTGACATTTTGCGTGGGTATCCAAATTATGGTGGATGGCGTCTTAGGAGTTGCAAAACTGCTTATCAAAAATTGATTTTAACGCTATCGTTTTGTTATGAAAAAACAGAACACAAATAAAATCCTGGTAGGTACATTTTTCGCTACAGCCCTTGTAGGGTGTGCAAGTGGGACATCCTCGTCAAAATCAGCTGTAAATTCATCTTCAAAAAAGATTCACGAGAGTATCATTGTAAAAGGTGTGACTATCGTTAACACCGTCAATGGTCAGTTGCAGGCCAATATGGCGTTGATGATTGACGCTGGTAAAATCACAAAAATAATTCCAGCAGATGCCGTAGGGGAGCAAGGCACCAAACGAGTCATCGATGCAACCGGGAAATATGTAGTTCCTGGATACATGGACATGCATGCCCATGTTTTGGATCAACCGTTTGCCAAAGAAGTTTCAGCAGTGATGCTGGCCCATGGTATCACAGGGTATCGGCAGATGTCCGGTACCGAAGAGCTTCTAAAAAATCGCAAAGATAACAAGGTGGTGACTCCAGAGGATTCACCTGAACTTTTGGGTATGTCTGGAGAGATGCTGACCAAGGCCAATGCGCCAAATCCTGAAGCTGCGGCAGAGCTGGTTGAAAGAGACCGCAAGGCCGGTGCTGACTTTGTCAGTGTGGGGGATGTTTCTCCGTCGGTATTTAATGCGGCTCTTGGTGAATCAAAAAAAGTCGGTGATTATTTTGCTGGGACAATTCCTGTGGGAGTGGATGCGATGGCGGCAGCCAAGCAGGGAATGCTTTCGATGGAAAGTTTGGGGCCTGTTGATACGCTGTTAATCAGCTGCTCTACAAATGAGGACAGTGTGCGTAAATCCCTGGGAGGGGAATCTGCAGCTCCAGTTTCTGCTGAAGCAGCCAAGCTTTCTGTGACGAATCCATTGTTGGTGCGTTTGATGGCCAATCAAAATGCATTTTTGAAAACGCGCACGATCATCGATACCTATAGTGATTCAAAATGTAAGAAACTGGCGGAAACATTTGTTTTGCAAAAAACCTGGCAGGTGCCGACATTGGTTCGCAATCAGGCCATGATGATGGCGGATAAACCCCAATATGCCAGTGATTCTGATTTGAAGTACGTATCCAGGCAGCAACAGGCTTACTGGAACGAGGTTTCGCAAAAGTTTACCAAAACCGTGAAGCCCGTAGCCAAAGAAACTTTAAGACAACTGACAGCGATGGATATGATGCTGGTGAAGCTGTTTGATAAACAAGGTGTAAAAATGCTGACGGGCACTGACCTTGGAGGCATGTGGGTGGTGCCGGGAGCATCCTTGCATCAAGAGTTCGAGCTTTTGGTGAAAGCGGGAGTGACTCCACTTAAAGTTTTGCAAATGACGACTTTGAATGGCGCAGAGTTTTTGGGTAAGCGCTCAACCATGGGCACTGTGGAAGTCGGCAAGAACGCGAACTTGGTTTTGCTTGATGCGGATCCAACAGACAATGTGGCAAATCTGAAAAAGATCAACGCCGTCATTCGGGATGGAAAATTCTATTCCGAAGAAACGCTTGAGGAGATGAAGAAATCAGCTGCAGAAAAATTGGCATCCTTGACTCAACCGGAAGATTCTGGTTTGGTCCACTAAACAATTTGGACGTTGATTTTATTTCTTACAAAATTGAAATTATAAATGAAACACCTGCGATCTCGCGGGTGTTTTTTTATGCCTTAATGCTTACATTTGTGATCGGAAACTTCCCGATCTGCACCGAACCATACCAATGCAGATATTTATAAACGCAGTCAAAATTCCGATAAATATGAGTAGGAGTTTTGAACGTGCAAGTATGTTTGCTGGTTCTTTTCATTATAACCACTGCGATTGCAAGGGCAGATGAGACTTGGTCTGGAACTATCAGTAAGTCTCCTGGTACCTATACAGGTATCGTGACAGTCGCCTCCGGAGCAAACGTCACTCTTCAGGCCGGTACGTACAATTTTGATACACTCATCGTCACTGGAAATTTGATCGCAGATAGTATCGTCGGAGGCAACACGGGCGTTATCGTCATCAATGCGACAACGATGACAATCACTGGAAGTCTAAGATCTGATGGGACGGGCAATGCCCCGGGTGCAGGAACAGGTTACGGAAATGCCGGTGGAACTTATGGTGGTCATGGCGGTTGGGGAACTACACTAAACTCAGTAAAGATGGGATATGGAAGTGCGACAAATCCACTGGATTTAGGTTCGGGGGGTGCGACCTATTTCGGAAACACGGGTGGTACGGGTGGCGGCGCAATTTCTTTGGCTGTTAGTGGGACTCTTACTGTCAGTGGAGCTCTATCTTCAATTGGAACTGCAGGAATGTCCAATGCCGGTGGTGGCTCTGGCGGTAGTATAAAAGCCATCGTAGGAACACTTGCAGGTGCCGGTTCGATCAGTGTTGCTGGCGGCAATGGAAGTGGTGGCGGCGGTGGTGGTCGTGCCTACATCGCGTATTCAACAGCGAACTCGTTCACTGGAACGTACAATGCTGCTGGGGGGACACTTGTCGGTACTGGATCAGCCGGAACGCCGGGATCCTTCTTTGTTGTAGATTCAACCAATAACGATCTTTATATACCAGTAAACAGCAGCGTGCCTGCAACCAATTTCACTTATCGCAACATCACGATACCAACCGGGATCACATTGAATGTTAATACGATGGGCGAGGGTGCTGGCGCAGGTACTGGCGGAGCCAACAATCAAAACGGCGGCAGTTACGGGGGCTACGGTGGTCGAATCGCCGGGGCTTCAGCAGTTACACACGGAAATGCTTTGGCACCAGTCAGTCTGGGATCCGGCGGCAGTAGTTACTTTAGTAATATTGGTGGTGTCGGTGGCGGTGCAGTTAATTTAACGGCGACGGGTACATTTCAAATTGATGGCAGCATTACCGCAAACGGTGGCAGTGGATCGGCAAGTGGTGCGGGCGGTGGTTCTGGTGGAAGTATCTATTTGCAAACATCGGTTTTCGCTGGTGCCGGTTCACTTAGTGCCTTGGGTGGAAATACGACAGGTGCCGGGGCTGGCGGTGGCGGACGCATCAGTGTTGCTTACTCTACATCCAATACTTTTTCCGGGACTCTGAATGTTACTGGAGGATCTTCCACGCGTAATGGTGGTTTAGGTTCTGCGTTGCTGATTAATTCCAGCACCAACAGTCTTTTTGTTATTGGAAATTCATCATTACCATCAGGCGACTATACTTTTGCAAACGTCACGATTAACTCGGGCGCAAGTCTTTTGCTTGATGGTATGGGTACAACATCCGGTGGCACGGGTGCGGGAACAAGTGCAGGTGGCGGAAGTTACGGCGGAAAAGGTGGAGGTACCACTGGTGGCGCCACTTTCGGTACTGCGGTTGAGCCCACAGATTTGGGTGCACCTGGTGCTTCGAATTTCAACGGATTGGGTGGTTACGGTGGCGGAGCACTTAAGCTGACGTTGTCTGGCACATTGACGGTCAACGGAACTCTGGCATCCAACGGTAACGCCGGCTGGGGTTCTGGTGATGGTGGTGGATCCGGAGGAAGCCTTTGGATTATAACCAATACGCTTGCAGGCAATGGTGTTATTTCTGCCAACGGTGGAAATGGCAACAGCGGTGGAGGCGGTGGTGGCGGGCGTATTTACGTTCGCTATACAACCAACTCTTTCAGCGGAACTTCCACTGTGAACGGCGGTACGCAGGGAACTCCTCTTGCGCAAGTTGGAACGATGTTATTCGTAAGCAACTCGGGAGCCTTGGCATGTAACTCGGCGATCACGGTCCCTTTGAATGCATCAGAGATGCCGTCTCCCGCAGGAGCCCTTTCCATTACCAATGGTTGTACTTTGACGATCACCGGTGATTACAATCCAACCAGTATCACGGTAACTGGTGTCAGCTCCTCCGTTGCTTCAACGTTAATTCTTAAAGGAAACGTCACCGTCAGCGGTGATTTGAATGTCACGAACTACGGTGTGGTAAGTTTCACCACTGAACCGACTTTATATACAGGTTATACTTTTTCTGCGGCAAACATTGCTTTAGATGCAAACAGTAAAATGACTGCGGATGGAGCAGGATACACGCAAAATAGCGGACCAGGTTATGGCTCCAGCAGAACCGGCGCAGGGCACGGGGGATACGGTGGCAGAAGCAGTGATGCAAATGCGACTGGCCCGACTTATGGTCGTCCGTTGGATCCGATTACTGTGGGTTCCGGCGGAGGAAATTATTTAGGAACCACAGGCGGTACAGGTGGCGGTGCGATTCGAGTCGTTGCAACGGGATCCTTTGCTATCAATGGTACGATCACGGCCAAAGGAAACAACGGTGCCTCTGCAAATGACGGTGGTGGTTCCGGTGGTAGTATTTCGTTGTTTGCCGGCAGTTTTTCTGGTGCCGGTGTTATCACTGCGGCTGGTGGAAGTTCTGTAGGAACAACTGCGGGCGGTGGCGGTGGTGGCGGCCGCATTTATTTAAAATATTCATCAGCGAACACTTATTCTGGCACATACAGTGCTGCAGGGGGCACAGGCTTTTCGATCAGTGGTGGGCTAGGAACGATCATTGTTGTGAATGGTTCCACTAATGATCTGTTTGTACCGGTTTCCACAAGCATAGATTCCGGCACTTACAGCTTCAACAACGTCACAGTCGCAACCGGTGCAACCTTATCATTGGATGCTCTTGGTTATCGTGACAACTTGGGGCCGGGGACTGGTGCGATGCAAGGCGGTGGTGGGCACGGTGGTCTGGGTGGCCGGGCTGCCGGTGCAAATGGTGTCACGTATGGCACCGCCGTGAATCCCGTCGAAATGGGTTCTGGCGGCGGCCGCTATTTTTCAAGTTATGCAGGTTGGGGTGGTGGGGCCTTAAAGCTCACGGTGACCGGAACTCTGACTGTGAACGGAAACATTTCCACGAATGGCTCCGCTGGCAGCACCACGAATGATGGTGCCGGTGCCGGGGGATCGTTGTGGCTTGATGTTGGTACTATCGTTGGGGCAGGAAGTTTGACAGCGAACGGGGCCAATAGTGGTGCTGGTGCAGGTGGTGCCGGTGGTGGTGGCGGCGGGCGTATCTACGTCAGGTATGCGACCAACAGTTACACGGGTTCCGCGACCGCAACAGCGGGCACGGGCGGAACTCCGGCAGCGACAATGGGAACTGTTTTATTTGCTGGAAGTTCTGGCGGCGTCGAGTGTATCACTCCCATCACAATCAGTCTCTCCAGCTCTGAAATCGGGATGTACGGTGGCAACCTTGTGGTTTCCAACGGTTGTAAAATGACGATCAATGGAGATATTTATCCTGGCACTGTAACGGTAACAGGTTCTGGATCTCAGCTAAATCAGAATGGTCATCTGCTGGTGACGGGAAATATTGATGTCACATCTGCTGGTGTGATCGTGATGGGTGGCAACACTATCATGAATACCGGTTACACTGTTTCTGCTGGCTCTATCAACATTGCAGCGTCCTCTTCGATCAATGCCACGGGCAAAGGTCACGTCGTGGGAACTGCAGGTTCTGGTGCACCAGTGAATTCATCAAACTATGGTGCCGGTGGTGGTAACGGTGGTCGTGGTGCTGACTCTGTCGGTGCGCCGATTGCAACCGGTGGTGCCGCTTACGGAAATGTCTTGCAGGCAACGACTTGGGGTTTTGCAGGCAGTAACGGATCTTCGGGTGTCGGGGGCGTGGGTGGTGGAGCCATTACTTTCATCGTACCTGGCACATTCACTGTCAATGGAACTTTGGCTGTTAACGGTATGGCCGGCACAACCACTCGTGGTGGTGGTGGCGCGGGTGGAAGCTTGTGGCTGACAGTCGGTACCATCACGGGCAGTGGAACTATTACTGCCAACGGCGGAGCCGGTGCTGCTGCAAGTGCTGGTGGTGGCGGTGGTGGTTATATTTATGTTTTCTATAACACGGCAAACACTTATACCACTGCCAATGCAACGGCTACTCGCGGAGCCAACGGAAATACCGGTGCTGGGATTTCGACAAATGGTGTGGTGTTGTTTACGACATCAGGTGCGACAGGCACTAAGCTGGTGTTCATTGGGCAACCGACTTCAAGAGTCAGAAAAAATGCGGTTCTTCCTGCGCAACCGATTTTGGTTTCACAGGATGCCAGTAATAATATCGTGTCCAGTTTCACGGGGCCTGTTACTTTAGCGGCCTACACTGATGCAAGCTGTACGACAGCCGCAGGCGGATCATTGTCGCAGACAATGAATGCAGTGAATGGAGCGATTCTCTTTGAAGACGTGAGTTACTCTTCATCGGGTGTGATTTATATTCGTGCTTCGTCTGCAGGTTTAACAAGTGCTTGCTCGGCGCAAGTGTTGGTGGGCGGAGAGCGTGCCACGCAGCTGGTATTTACAACCCAACCTTCAAGTACCGCAACCGCGGGACAGGACTTTGCAATTCAGCAGGTGATCACGGCCCAGGATGCGAATGGAATAACGGATATTTTTGCGAATCTTTCGGGAGTGAATCCTTATTCGGATGCCGCATGTACAGTTCCATTTTCAGGAGGAACGTTAAATGGTGTCGGATTTAACACCGATGGTGTAACGACCTTTGTGGGCGCTGATTTTACGAAGGTGGGCACCCTTTACCTGAAGACGGCGCAAACTCTGGACGGAAATGCCATATCAGGTTGTTCAAATGCGATTGTCGTTTCACCAGCGGCTCCTGCTGTGTTGGCTTTCACGGATGCTCCGACCGGTTCTGTGCAGGCGGGGCTGACCTTCAGTCCGAACCCGGTGGTTGAAGTTCAGGATGCCTTTGGTAATTTGACTCCAAGTTATGCAGGGACCGTTACTATTGGTGATTTCACCAATACGGGTTGCACAGCCGCGGCCTCAGGAAATCTGACGGGGGAGGGAAGTTTCTCTCCAAGTTCAGGAGTTTTGACGGTGACCGGTCTTAGCTATGATACGGTCATTACGAATCTGCGAATTTGTGCAAAGGCCAGTGGCCTTACATCGGGATACTTCACCATTAACGTGACGGCGGGGCCTGCGGCTATGTTGGCATTCCAAGTGCAACCAGCCAATACAGGAGTTGCTGGAGTGAATTTAAGAAATGCACAAGCGGTGGTGCGTGCGACTGATCAATACGGCAATCAAGTGGGCTTTAACAATACTCCTACGGTAAAAGTCTATACGGATGCGGCGTGTTTGTCTGAAGCTGCGCAAACACCGGTTTTTTCCGGGGGACTCACTGGTTCAGGATCAACTCGGGTTTATACATTCACATCTCTTCGCTATGGGCAGGCTGGGACCTACTATGTCGGTGCCTCTTACAGCGGATTAACTACGGCGTGTTCAAGTTCGGTGGCGTTGTCGCAAAACGCTCCGCTTTTCTTCCGTATTTACTAAAACTCACACCGTTTTAAAGAAAGTCTTAAGGGCGGGTTTGTTGCTCTAAAGCCCATTGATATAGTTTGTCAGGGGATAATCCAGGAGTTCCATCCAGATCCCAATAGTTTTTAGGCCAGACTTTTTTGTTGAACACCATGGGATGTGTCGGCACGTTCAGCATTTTTCCAATCAGCTCTGTGCAATAGATCGCATCACCTTCCCAGGAATACCAAAAATCAAATGGCAGTCCCAAGTAAGTTTCGGCATCGGACATAAAAACCTGCTGTGGAATCTCGATGATTGCTGTGATCATCCCGTGTTGCTTCAGACGCTCTTCAGAAATAATCGCCACACCCTCGCCGGGATAGGCGTTCAGCCATTGATCACCAAGATCATCGAACTGAATTGCGGTGTGAGAAAATCTGGCGCCGGGTTCGTATTCCACGCGTTCACCACGGGAATTGACCGACTCAAGGAAAGCAATGCGCGTTCTTGCCGATGCTTCGGAAAGCATAAGAACTGAAAACAAAAATAGGAAGGTTTTCACTGCGCGCATACCCCGTTTTTTTGCTCTTTTGAAAGTATACAGTCAAAGTGTTTCTGTCTAAAATGCGGGCTGGCGGAGGCCACAGTGAATAATAGTCAAAATCTTCCTTTAGTGATGTTGCCGGGCTTCCTTTGTGACCCAAGGTTGTGGGCCGATGTTCAGCGGGACTTGCGCATCGAGGGAGCTGTCCACCTGATTGATTTCAAGCACTGCAAAAACCTGCAGGACATGGTGGGGCAGCTTGAAAAATTGGAAACTCCCAGATTTCATCTGGTTGGTTTTTCTATGGGCGGATATATCGCGAAGATATTTGCGACTAAATTTCCGGATAGGGTGGCGTCGCTAACCTTGGTGGCTGTGAATGTTGGCGAGTTGAGTGAGCGGGAACAGACTTCACGAATGAAATTGGCAGGAATGCTGGCGAACGTGCAGTACAAGGGGATGAATGAAAAAGAGGCCCTGCGCTTTATTCACTCTTCCTCGGCGGATAATCCCCATGTCGTGCAGACAATTGTGGAAATGAGTCGCGCTTATACGTCAGAAATGTACATTGCCCAGATGAATGCGACCCTTCATCGGCAAGATCTGTCAGCAGAATTGGCCCAATTGGCCTTTCCCGTGCTGATTGTAGCTGGAAATGACGATCATGTGGTGCGTTTGCCGACGTTGCAGAGGCTGCATGAGTTGGTTTCACGATCGAAAATGTTGATTCTGGAAAATTGTGGGCACTATGTGCCGCTGGAAAAACCAAATGAGTTAGCAAAAGCGATAAATGACTTTGTAAACAGCCGCGGAGCTTGAAAAGTTTGCTTAAAAAATAGTCTTTTTAGGCAGTGTTATTGCGAGCTTAGCTATATTCCGCGCGGGTTTGCCGACTTCTTATGCAATCCTTCGCCGCACCCCAAAAAAGTTCAATAAAAATTTAAAAAACTGCAAGATTTCGTATTGACTTTGACCCCCTCTTAGAACAAATTAGCACTTCCTCAAACGGACAAGTGGTTCGCTAGCTCAGCTGGTAGAGCATTTCACTTTTAATGAAAGGGTCGATGGTTCGAATCCATCGCGAGCCACCATTTTTGTTCTTTTGATTTTTCCTAGTACGTTCCCATCGTCTAGGGGCCTAGGACACCTCCCTTTCACGGAGGATACAGGGGTTCAAATCCCCTTGGGAACGCCAAATTTTCTTAAGTCTTCAAAATCCATCAACATTTATTGTGCAACCGAGAAAATGTTGTTGGGATTTTGCTTATTTCTACTTTCACTCCATCTTGTTACTTCTGAACCAAGGACCTGATTACTGACATGAGAATATCGATCCGTTGTGCTTAAATCTCTGTGTCCCATGATCTCAGCGACAATTCTTCTGCTCATTCCTGTTGAATCCAAATAGCTACAAAATGTATGTCTTAAGCCGTGAAAATTAATTTTCTTAAGCTGAGGTATTTTCCTTAAATCCTGTGCAAGCATTCTGCTGAAGTGAGATGGATCAAGCGGCTTATCGCCACCAAAAACAAACTCACCAGAGGCTTGTGACTTCATCTTAAGAATCATTTGATGAAGCTCAGGAAAGATCGGAATCATTCTGTTTTCGCCGTTCTTGGTTGTTTCCCTGATTTCTCGGGTCTTTTGACGACATGTACGGCACACTTTAATAAAGCCAGTGTGACTGCCGGATTTTACATCCAAGAGAATGCATTCCCATTTTAAAGCGGAGACTTCCCCAGCACGAAGCCCTGTCCATAAAACAAACTTCCAAAGTTGCAACCATTTACTGAAGGTCACCGCGTTTAAAAAGAAGCTCATCTGTTTTTGGTCCCAGAATTGCGGATCTTTTGCGCGATGCTTTGGAGTTCTGATTGTAAGTAGGCCCGTTGCATTCGAAAGATCATCTTCGATTGCTTGTCTCATAATCATCTTGAACAGTGTTACTGAGCTGTTGATGTTGTAACTGCTCATGGAGTTGCTGTGTGATTCCGAAATGTAGTTTCTTAAATGGTGCTTATCCAATTCATTCGTTCTGAACGGACCGAAGTAAGGTTTTAAAAAGTGCTTTACTTGGTCTTTGTATCTCAGAACTGTGATTGGCGCGAGACCGTCTCTTATTTTTGATTCTAGCCACTGCTCTGTATACTCAGAAAAGGAAATTTTCGAGCCATAGGATTGGTCAACTTTTCCGTTTTGCATGAGTGTTTTGGTAAACTCGTGTTTTGCGAAGCTGATCGCATGTGACTGTTCGAGAAATCCTTGCTCCCGTATCTGTCCACCTCTTCCATCGGGTACAGCTGCTTTCCAGCGAATACCTTTTTTGGTGACGTAAGATTTTATGAATTTACGAACTTCTTTTTCAATTTTTGCCATGATTTCCTCCATTTTTGAGAAAACCAAGCCCACCCGTATTCGAATTTCAAAGAACACGGGGGACTTGTAGTACTCGGGTAATAATTTTTCAAGAATTAACTGATGGATCTTTGAAGCTGTTTGATCACTTGCTCAGGATCGAACAACATGGACCGACCCAGTTTAATGGTTGGCTTTATACGACCTTGCTTTAGGTGGTAACGAAGTGAGTTTTCGGATTTTCCTAACAGCTTGCTTAGTTCAGCGATGGTAATGAACTTACTCATGCCCAGACTCCAACGACTTATACGACAAAAGGGGACTTATGTCGTTTTTGGCGTAGCTTCCAACCGTGAAGCATTCTTTGTTCGATTTTTCTTGCTTACGAAGGACTTCAGTTGGGCGGCCACCGTTGCTTGAAACCGTTATAATTTCAATCATACGAGCATCACACAGTATCTTGATTGCGTCATCCACGGAGTCTTTCGGATAGTTGCGCTGCAAGTAGTCCCTGACATTTGTTCTTGTGATCCCGTGGTCATGCGAGCATATATACTCGTAAAGGCGGTCTGGCAGTGCAATGCCGAGTTTATCGCCGAAAATGTACTTTAAAGAGGCCATGCAGTATTCATGAATGGAAAGTGCACACTGTAGGGCCTCAATGCTAATCATGGGCTGTTTATTAATCAGCGATAGCACCAATGCTAACCTCATGACTTGAGCCTCGGATCTACTCGATAGGGAGCCAACGATTCCGGGAAGACCATCGGATAATTCTGGATAAATTGCCTCCCAAAGATCATCGGCGGCTTTACTTCTTTTAATTTCACCTTTTGTTTTTGCTTCAACAACAGCAGCGTTTAGCTCACTGGCCATTATCTGAATATCTTCAATCGGCGGAGTACCTCCGAATGGTTTAAATTGTGTTCTGCTGACTGAAAAGCAGAGAAACCTATTGGCCAAACCATTCATCACCTCGCGTTCGCGTAGCAACTGCACCAGTTCTGTCTTTGTGATGTGTCCAATAACTGAAACATGGTGATCACTGGCCTGTAGGGTTGATCCTTTGGTGATATTTCTTAAAGTTGAACCGTCCCAGGCATTTCTTAAAACAGCAGAAGTCGTGTTGTTCTCCTTGTTGACGACCTTGAGTAGGCCTCCAAATTCAGATTCCATAATCAGCAGCTTTTTATCGGGAATGGACCAACTATCATTTTCGACATCAGAACCATCTCTGAGCTTCCAAATCAAGGATTCGCCAGATCCAAAACCAGCCACAACATTTTTTGACAGCCACTCTGAATCAACCCCGGTGAGTAGGTTTCTAACTTGCCCCCAGGAGGTTCCTTTTCTTCCTTTAGAGGAGTTACCCACATTTAAAACGAACAGATTGCAACGCTGTTGGTCTGCTTCCGTTTTAAAGTAAGGGCCTCTTCCGACGATGTTTCCATAACTAACCAACAATTGACTCAATAGAGCCATCGGATGCGCCTCTGTATGTGGAGCAATCGCACTTACAATTTGACCAGCAAGCCCCCAAAAACACTTTTGATTTGCTGAAGGTTGGTTATTTTCCATAGCCTATCTCCATCATCTGTTGTTCAATCATTCCACAAGTCGCTGCTGCGAGATTGGCGATTTTTGATTTTAAATCATCAACATCGATCCTCAATTCAACGTGCGAACCTTTCACTGCGTTATCAATCAAATCGATGGATTGTTGTATGTGGCGGCGGGCATTTGATAACATTTGTTGCCTTTCTTTCAGTCTAATTAATCTCTTTGAGTACATGTTTTATCCTTCTTTCCCAAAATCCATGTTTCGATGTCACTTTGAAGCCAGCCAATTCCTCTTGCCCCAATTTTGATATCTGTGGGGAATTGACCACGCTTGCGCATTCTCCAAATGGTCTCCTTACTTAATCCTGTGATTTCAGATACTTGCTTTGTGTTTAGAACTTTCATTGTTCCTCCTAAACTGGAAGTTCCCATGAAATTTCATTGAACAACATGAAATATCATGGTCTGTAAGAATCAGACTTAAAAAATACGATTGTTACATTAGGTATGAAGCTATGTTTGAGTATCTGAAGCAGCGAAACCGAGAGCGGAATTTGAAATTGGAGTTTCTTTGTGCCCTTATTTTGACAGAAAAGAACATCAAAATATCCAGTTTGCGAAAAGAAGCCGAACGGCTTCGCGCAAGTTTAAGATTCTTTGGTGTGACTGAATCTGAGATTGAGAGCCAGGTGGGTTGGGTCGATTCTTTAACTAAAGACTTCAAAAAGAGTCCTCTTAAGTCGTTTATTTTTATTTTTTTAAAAACGGAAGCTTTTGAAGGACAAACAAATCCCGGGTTGAGTAAAAGAGTTGTTCGAGAAATTTATAAATACAATAAATCTCACATAAAGGCATCACCTGAAAAATCTCATGCGCTTTACTATCAAGCTCTTCACATAATTCAAAGAATTGACCTCGATACATTTTTGGGAAGAGAGCACATTAAAACTTCCAACTCGATGTCGAAGTTCAAAGAAAGAAAAGATCGAGAAACCAAATCCAAGTTGCCATTCTAAGAATTGTCTTTCATCGAGTTTTTATTTTTTAAATTCAGTGATGAGCTTCGCAAAACGCGGATCCTTTCGAATAAGATCTAACGCATGATCATTTTCAAGTGAGCGCCAATCAACATAACCAGATCTTAATGCCAACTCGAAGAAAGTTAAGGCGGTTTCTTTTTCATTCGACTCACAGAAATAAGCAGCAGTTTTATAACAGGCGAAAGCGCTTTTTTCAAAGCATCGGGACTTCATCTCAGATAAACCGATCTCTTTAAGATCCTTATTGTTTGTTCTAAGTCCATAGATTGCACACCCGTCAGGGACTTCATATTTATTTGATGTCGAAGCGCGAAAAACTTCACAACTCAAACCATAATAAGTTGTTGAGCTTGTAAGATCCTTTTTTGTACTTTGATAATACTCTGCCAAGGAAGCACATGCCCAAGATGCAGATTGAGTTTTTGAACGACAGGCCATTTCACTATGGATTTCATAATTGCGCATATCGCCCTCTTTTTGATAGAAGAGCGCCAAATCCACACAGGCGCTGGAGTTACCGTTTTCACATTCTGATTTTTTTAGCTTGTGTGCCTTCTCGGCATTTGCAGTCCTCAGTTCTGAAGGGGCCAATGACTTTTGGGGAATGCATTGATAATGAAACTCTGCCGTTTCAACATAACCTCCATCCAGAGCATACGCATATCCACCACTACCATTCCCATAAGAATTATATCCATATGCTGTTGGTGTGACACTTCTGCCGTAAATAGGATTTGCTACCATCTTATAAGGGTAACAAGGAATGAGACGTTCGATGCGCGCGCCATTGTCAGATTTCGGATCGTAGTTTTGATAAGCGATGATTCCCGAGTTTTCGTCACTCCTCGCGACCCATAAACGGGGTGATGCACAACCAGAAACGATCACAAGAAGTAAGACAATAACTGCTGCACGCATATAAAGCTCCAAATCCTAATAGAGTATGTAAACTTATCGGCATTTAAAAATACGACCTTTAGAGGTCGTGGTCCTTTTAAGGTCGTGCATTCACACTTAGGCGATGCATGTGGATGAAAAGACTTGGAAACTTATAAGGCGTATATCAAAGAATATACGTCGCTTACGCACCGAGAGAGGACTGACTCAAGAAGACATGGAGCAGTTTGGCTTTGGCGTTCGTTGGTATCAGCGTTTTGAGTCCGGTAAACATGTTCTTTCGATCCCTACGCTAGATCGCTTGGCGCGTGCATTCAAAGTCGATATCGTGGAGTTATTTGAAGATCCATCACAAAGAGATAAGTAATGAATGCATTTGCATTCAGTTCAATTATATCGGTGGTGACAATTTTCGCCGCGACTGATGTCCTACAAAAATATGCACTGCTTTCTATAGTGAAATCCAGGGGTTACAGCTGTACGGCAGTTGTATAAACAAAACAACTTGAGTTTGCTCCAAGAAAAGACGATAAAGAGATATGGGTAAACGTCCTACCAAAACACAATTTAAGAATGGTTTCCTTAATGAGCTGCGAATCAAAGCAAAGCCTTTGGAACAATTTTCGGAAGGCAATACCTCTTCAGTAAAGATCAACGAAAAGCCAAAGCGACAGCTTTTGAGTCAGCTTGATCTTTCCCATCTTTCTATAAAGCTAAATTAAAATATGGCTTTGATAGCATTTGAGGATTGGATTGCTCAATCAGAACACAACAAAGTGTTTATCGCTGATACAAATTTTATTTTAAAATCTAATACCAATTTCAAATCACCGGACGACAGTTACTGGGAAGAAGACTGTGCGTTGCTTAAGCAAGCCCGAGCTAGAATTTTGAGCTGTGGGAACAAGATCGTTTTCAATGCGACGGTGAAGCATGAGCTTTTACGACGAATTAGAACCATCATGGCCACAGTTGCGATTCAAAGTATGAATATCGATGGTCAACCATTTGGCCAAGATTTTAAAGACTTGCTGGTGAGGAACCCGGTGGATCTCAATCCTGATGCTTGTTTTAAACAGATTGTAAGAAGAGGGTATAATGCCTTCTTTACTGAGCTTTTGGGTGAAGATGGAGAATATTTAAAAGCTGAGTTCGAAGCTATGACTACGGGTTGTCAGTATTATCCGTTCAAAGGTGCTTTGAGTTGGGCTGATGCTAAAAAGACAATGGCACAGTACGGTTTAGATTCTGCTGATGCCATGATTGTTAACGCAGGAGTTAATGTATCGGACTGTGTGGGACTATTGACCGCAGATGCCGATTTTCGTTTCTGCTATGATGTTGATGGATTTGATATCATTATGCCGCGCAGGCTAATTCGTAGTATGCGAAATAAGAAACCCATTACTTATTCTATATATTGAGAGTGACGCCTGTTGCTGGAACTTTGTTGGTGTCTGATTGTGTTTCAGGCTTGTCAGCAATAGTGATTTGATGTGGGTGGGTTGGTTCTGTTTTATAAATTAATGATATTGTTAGTTTATTTTTCTTCTTTCTAGAAGAACCATCGGGTATCTGTCAAATCCCCTTGGGAACGCCAAATTTTTTTGAAAAATTATAAACCCGAGTCGCAAGATTCGGGTTTTTTTATTTTTCTGCGCTTTGATGAAATGTTGGCAATAACTCAACACTTAGGTCAGCCCCCCCCCTATATTCAAAATAGACAACAACTTGTTGAGTCTCTCACAATGATGTTTGCAGTCAGGAGAATTCATTCAACATGAGTAACAGAAATTCTAAAATTGCGGTTGTTGTGGGGAGTGTTCTTGTTGCGGTGTCGGTTTTTTCATACTTCAAATATTTTCATGATCCGGTATTAGCCAAAGTCGGGGAAACGAAAATAACCAAAAGCGATGTTGCTTATCGCGATAAGATCATTCGCCTGTCTTATCCTGAAGAGAAAAGATCCATGGGACTGTATCAGCTAATGAACAGTGCCATTCATTATGAAGTCCTGAAAAGCAATGGTGTGCAGATTTCTGAAGATGTGATTGATCAGGAAATGAAGCGCATTGATGATAACACTCGCAATCCGGAACAACTCAAATCCATCAAAAGTATTTTCAAAGAAGATGCTGAAGCTTATCGCCGGGTTTTCGTGCTGCCCACGCTGGTGGATCGGGTGATTCATTTTGATTTCTTTCTAAATGACGAGAAGACTCAGGAGGCAAGTATCAAGCCGCCATTGGAGTTTATCAACGCAATCAAGAATGGCAGGGAAACGTTCCGAAGTCGGGCAAAAAAACAGAACATCGAAATCGTGAAAGCGAAGATCTCGGCCAAAGATGGTGTCGTTTGGGAAAAGTCAGGAAATGACTTGTCTGCCTCCGAGAAGGATCTTTCTCACGAGGCTCAGGCTGAAATGGAGAAGGTATTACCAAAGCGGGATAATGCGCCTTCTGCTTCAGGAGGAGAATATCAAAAATGGCAGCAGATTTTGGCTGGTCTGGAGCCTGGACAAATGGTGCCGCTGCCGTTGAATTATGGTGAATTGTGGTTGGTGATCTTATTTGAGAAAAAGACATCGCCGACTTCTTTCGAGATAGTGGCCGGTGCTTTCCCAAAATTGGAATACGGCAAGTGGCTTGCATCAGAAAAATCCAAATTAGAAATCGAAATTTACGACAAGACTGTGCCATCTCCAAAGTAGTGCAGGTCGGATAGGTTACGATTCTGTTCCCTAACGCCTTATTAATAAGTAACGGGTATTTAGTTTAGGATGAAGGTCAACATGCCGAATTATAAGTATGCTGAAGTTTCTAGTAGTATTATTGCTGCTTACTTTTGATGCTACCACATATGCGCAAACGATTCCCTTTGGGTTTTGGAGAGCACACGCGCCTACGAATATTTGGTTTACTCTATCAGTCACTGGCGCTCCTTCCGCTCGTTCGAAACACACAGCTGTCTGGACGGGCAGTAAAATGATCGTGTGGGGCGGTATTTCAGGATCTACTTATTATAATTCTGGCGGTGTTTATGATCCGACAACGGATTCATGGACTGCAACTTCAACAAGTGGAGAAGTACCCGACCGACGCAGCTCCCATACGGCGGTATGGACGGGCAGTAAAATGATTGTCTGGGGAGGAACTTCTGTCGCCGCATTAGGCGATATCTTGGAAACAGGAGCGCAGTACGATCCTGTCGCGAATGCATGGAGCCGTATTTATTCATTTCCAGTCTATACCCCTCGCTATAGCCCGGCGTCAGTGTGGACAGGTACTCACATGATTGTTTGGGGAGGCCGAACTGGAGGCTCTACTTATACAACAACCGGTGGGCTTTACGATCCCACAACAGATACATGGACGAATGTCTCATCAGTCGGAGCACCCTCGGAAAGATCAAATCCTGGCACAGTTTGGATTGGCGATAAAATGTTCGTATGGGGAGGCTTCAAAGCGGGATACGTAGCCGGTGGCGGTTTGTATGATCCGATTTCAAACAGCTGGACAACTGTTTCAACGACTGGAGCCCTTTCAGCAAGAGCTGGCCATTCCGTTGTTTGGACTGGAAGTAAGGTGGTTGTCTGGGGTGGATACAACGGATCTTATTTAAACGATGGTACGCAATATGATCCGTCTACCGATTCTTGGTCAGCAATATCAACAACGGGAACTCCAACTGCGCGAGACTATCCTGCTGTGGCTTGGACAGGAAGTAAGATGGTTGTATTTGGCGGCTCTCAGAGTTCTTCGACTTATTTAAATGATGGTGGGCAGTACGACCCCTCAACTGATGCTTGGTCAGCGATATCAACTGTAGGAGCTCCTTCCGTGAGGGCAGGAATGGCCTTCACTTGGACTGGCGATAAGTTATTCGTCTGGGGCGGTTACGATTCAACATATCTGAATACGGGAGGTCTGTACGATCCATCTACCGATACGTGGACGGCGATTTCGACGGGCTCCCTGACTAATAGAGCAAATGGCTCAGCTGTTTGGACAGGTACGAAAGTGATTATTTGGGGAGGTACAAATGCCTTAAGCCGTTTCGGCGATGGTGCACAGTATGACCCATCGACTGACACTTGGTCTTCCATTTCAAGCGTCGGTGCGCCAACAGCGCGATATCTGCATGCTGCAGTTTGGACAGGCAGCAAGATGATCGTGTGGGGTGGTGCAGACGGCACAGCTACCTATAATACTGGAGGTCAGTATGACCCTCTTGCAGACACATGGACTGCAACGGTAAGTACTTCGTTGGCGCCGATAGCTCGCACTTTACACTCGGCTGTGTGGACCGGTAGCAAGATGATTGTGTGGGGTGGTTGGAATGCAAGCTCTACCTATTACAATTCCGGTAGCGAGTATGACCCTTCAACTGACACTTGGATCGCGACTTCAACGGTCGGAGCACCGGCCGCACGCAATCAACACACTGCCGTTTGGACAGGAAGTAAAATGATTGTGTGGGGTGGTTACAGTGGCGCCGGTTTAGATACAGGTGGGCAGTATGATCCTTCCACCGGTACATGGACAGCAACTTCGGTTATTGCCGCGACCGCGAGTGCTCGATACAGACATACTGCGGTTTGGAGTGGCAACGAGATGATTGTGTGGGGCGGTTATAGTGGAAGCTCCATGAATACGGGCAGTAGATATTATCCGTTGACGGATACGTGGACAGCCACTTCATCGACCTCGGTGCCGACAGCGCGACATTGGCACTCGGCTATTTGGACGGGTTCAAGAATGATCGTTTGGGGCGGGATCAACGGATCGACGTACTACAGTGATGGCAAAAAGTATGACCCCGTTGGCAATGCGTGGAGTACAATATCGTCAACTGGTGTTCCAGCGTCACGGCAAGGTCACACTGCGGTTTGGGCAAATGACAAGATGATAGTTTGGGGTGGAATAAGTACGGGTGCCAGTACCGTCAATTCGGGTGGAAGTTACTATCCGTAGTAAATCTACTTCGCATCCCATTCAATAAGAATTGTTTGATCCATTAAGTTCACTTTGAACTCACTTTAATTAGTTTTATTTACCAGCTGTGCATACCATCCGCAAATCATGAATGCCTGAAAGTAGCGGACCGGAATATTAAAGCCACTTTCACGCAGAAACCTTTCGGTTTCTTGCGGCGGAACTACTGCCAGGACATTTCGTAACACCTCTGGAAGTTTCGCCAGACTTTCATGTGTTCCGCCCATCAGCGACTGTACCGTCTTCCAGTTTTCCAGCATTGCTGGGAATTCTGGCGAGTTCAAATCAAAACTGATTTCCGTATTTACGACATAACCTCCGGGAAGCAGGCGGGCGTGGATGTCTTTAAAATATGTCAGGCGTTCTTCTTTTTTAATGAAATGCGCGACCAGAATGCTCAACACAGCATCGTATTTTGTGTCGATTGGCGCGTCGTGAATATAGCCCTGAATGAATTCGCAGCGATCTGCCAATCCCGCCTTTGTGATGCGTTCACGGCAGACATCAAGCATTCCTTTGGAGGGCTCCAATGCGACAAAATTCCATTCAGGATAAAAATGAGCCAATGCCAGAATCTCATTTCCGGTTCCTGCTCCAACACATAATACTTTTGACTGCGTAGGAAGATCTTTTAGAAGCAGTCGAATCAGAAACAACATGCCGTCAGAAATAGGCGCAAGCTTTTTGTTTTTCTCATCATAGACGACGGCAGCTTCAGGCGGGAAAAAGTCGGTAGGTGGCTTGTTCATAAGTTGATTCTATCCATGAACCAAGGGTATCTTCAACTTATGAAAACAATCTGTCATATTATAGCGGTCATGTTATTTGCGGTTCCGGTATTTGCCCTGCAACAAGGTGATGCACTGACTTCCTTTAAAATTGAAAATCAATTCGAAGAAGTTGCGGAGTTAAATCATGAAACAAAATTGATTGTTTTTACCATTGATATGAAAGCTGCCAAATTATTGTCAGAGTATCTGAACGAAAATGCGGCGAAGCTGGATCTGGCGCAGACGTTAATTATTTCTGATATTTCAAAAATGCCGGGATTGGTTTCTAAGATGTTTGCGATTCCAAAGATGAAAAAGTACGCCTTCAAACTGGCGTTGGATAAATCAGGTGAAGTCACAAAATCCTGGCCACGTCAGGAAGGCAAAGTGACTGCGATCAAGATGAGTCAGTTGAAAGTGGAATCAATTGAGCAAATTGACTCAAAAGAAGCTATCGGCAGTCTGTTTTCGCAAAAGGTGCAGCCGTAGTTAAAACACCACGACATGATGCTGACCGTTCACGGTTTCTTCCGGCCAGACAATATAGTAGTGGCCGGATTTTTTCGCCAAATACAGGCGGGTGTGAACAAACTCGCCTTTCCAATAATACTCGTTTTGATATTTAAAGTTTTTACTGACTTCTTCAAGAAGGTCTTCAAATCCGACAACTGTCAGACGATCCCCGGGGCGAAGATCATTGGCTCTTACGGGATCGTCTATAACGATTTCCTGTCCCTTTGCGAGCGAGCACCTATTGAGAGTTTTCATAAGGCCTCCAAGTACGTGCAACAATACCTTTACTCTTAGAATATCCTCACAAAATATAAGAATCTATTCAGATCTCAATAAAGGGCGCTAAATCAGCGCCCTTAAAAGTTGAGCTATGGACGATTGGAACGTCTTTGATTTTTTTTGCTTAGGCTTTCGCGTCCTGTAAGTTCAAAATCTGTTTCCAAATCATCACGGGATAGATCTTCTCTTCCCGCAAGATCATCATCCATGGATCTGCGTGACGAGTTCCGTTTGCTTTGGGACTTCACTGATTTCTTATTCTTTTGCGCCATAAATCCTCCTGCCAATATGCTAATTCGGCAAAAGGGAGGGCTCTAGGAAACAACGCCACTTCTGGCAGAGTACAAGAGGAGCGACTTGATAAAGGGGGCCTAGGTCAGAGGGACTTGGCCGGAAGTAGGGCTATTACTTTGTCGCAAGTTTCTTTTCAATGGCATCCAGACGTTTTTTCAGTTCAGCGTTTTCGTGCGCTAATTTTTCGTTCTGTTCTTTTACCAAGGCGATTTCGCGGTGTAGCACTTTTGAGTCTGAAGACCACTGACTATGGAACTCCTTAAGTGCATTTATGACGGTGTAAATAAAGGCGCTATAGTTCACAGTTTTAATTTCAGTTTCTTTCTTATCAGACTCACGAAGTTTGACGGATTTTGTTTCAATCAAAGAAGGCGCGATCTTTTCAACTTCCTGGGCGATAACACCCAATTGATCTTTGCTGGAGACTTCTTCGCCACCAAGGCCGTTGTATTTAAAGAATTTTGGTTGCAAGCCTAAAACGACATCGAGGCCAAGGTTGAAGGGCTTGATATCTTTTTTAAGACGAATATCTGATGAACAAGTTCCTGAGGCCACACCAGCGGAAGTGCGCAGACAGGTCGACGTACGAATATCGCCAATCACGTCCAGCGGATATATTGCATTGAAACTTGCACCTGCTCCCGGAATTGAAACATAACGATTCGAGGCGATGCGAATTCCTTCGCCAGATCCAGCTCCCGTATTAACACTGAAAGCAATTCTGGTTTTATATGAAGTTGCAAACGAGTCTTCAGTGACAGCCGTGATTATAGCGCCACTTTGGAAGCCAGATCCGGTGCCGCCTTGAAAGGTGAGACTGCCAAGGGTTGTGCCATTGGCGACGGCCGCAGGAGCGGATAAAGTGCCCTGGGAGTGGCGCAGGAAGAATGCTGGCGTTGGAGAAAGCGCACCACCGCTATAGGTTGTGATGTAAGCATCATCGTAACCATCTGTATTGTTGTTGTTAAGAATTTCGAAAACTCCGGAGGGTGTCGTTGTATTAATGCCAACAGATCCCGTCGCAGAAACCGTCACACGGGGATAATCCGAAGTGATCAAATGCAAAGGAGCCGCATTGCCTGTACCCACACCCATATTTGAAACCGGAAGGGACGTGGAATAGGAACGAAGCACTGCAGAGTCCGCTTTCGGAATTGTACTGCTGCCCCAGTTTCCTGTGACTCCAGAACTATAGGAGATCAATTGCACGGCGGCGCTATTGGATTCAACATCCACAGCAGAAGCCGCCGTGTCCCCCGCATTAGTATTTCTTAAAAGAATCGCTGTATCGGTATTTAGATCGGATTGGACATGAAGTGTTTTAGCCGGGGTTTGAATCGCAGCACTTGGACCAATACCTACGAATCCTGCATCTGTGATGGCCATTTTTGTAGTTGTGGTTGTTGTTCCGATTTGAGTTGTGTCGAAGTGGATTTTTGAACCCTGAGCACTCGCGGTCATATTTTCGGAGGCAATAAAATTAATAGCAGTACGGCCTCCAGTTTGGAAAGCCGATCCTAAGTAACCCAAGGATGTGATTTGCCCGATATTGTCGGCGGCCAGAATCGCCGTCGGACTGGCTTTCGAACCGCGAGCTCGCATCAATGCCACTGTGGGAAGTTCAGTGTCAGAGTAAGTCACAGCACCCAATCGTCCCGTTGGTGAGGTGCCCTGGCCTTCAACCAAAAGTCCCACGCGGTTTGGCCAAACTGCTGCCGCAGGAACCTGCAAAGCAATATGCATCGGAACTGTCGGTGCGTTTGTACCCAGACCCGTATAACCGTTGGAAAGCATGCGCAGTCTTTCCGTTGTATTCACAGTGTCGGTACCGGTATTTAAATTAATCACAAAGTTTGCAGGTGTTGCACCGGTGGACCAGTTCGATTCCGCATCAAAGTGTATATAGCCAGCAGTGACTGTGGTGCCTGCAGTATCAATAACGCCCGAAGCGCCAAAGTTTCCAAGAATATCATTGGTAAGTACCGGAGAGTAGTTAGTCTCTGAGGTTCCCCGGTTTTTCATTGTCCAGAAACTTCCCCCGGCAGAGTGGGCTCCGTAGCGGGTGGCATAGATACTGGAATCCGCAAAGCCAGTTCCAAGTATATGCAAACGGGAAATTGGTGAAACGGCGCCAATTCCGACATTTCCAGTGGTATCGAATGTCATACGAGTGATGTTGTTGGTTAAAACACTGAGCTTATTTGCATCTGTCGTTCCCAGGCTTGCTGCCGCCGCAAAGGCATTTCCGCCATTGACGTAAACCCCCGCAGCTCCCGTTTTGGGCAGATCTGTCGACGCTATTGTTCTGAACGTCGGTGTACCAGATCCCACAGCGGGACCTGCCAGGAAGGTGCCCTGTGTTTGTGAACCAAATGCTGAGCCCGTAATGGAAATACTTGAACAAGCCCAAGTTCCCGTCGGTGATGAGAATGTCAAAGTTTGATTGGCAGCACAGTTCGCTGGCATCTGTGATGACTTGATTAATGAGCCACTGTCAGAGAGGTCTGTCGATGCCAGTGTCGTGTTCACCCAGGCCGTGCCATTGTATTTCAGTGACTGTCCTGATGTTATGGAAGTGATCGTTAAAGTCGTGCCCGCAATCTTTGCCAAAGTTGGATTTGGAAAGGTACCGGTCAGATCACCACCAGCAGTGGAAAGCCCCAGGTTTGCCCGGGCCGTGGCTGTATTGGCAAGGTCACTCAGATTGTTCGCTGGATTAAGCGGCGTGAAACCCAGTGAAGACTGCTTGCTATTGAAAGTCGTCCAATCAGCGGAAGACAGGTAACCATTGGTCGATCCGTTGGCTTGAGCAATCGTGATATTTGGAGCGACTCCACCAGAAGAAGCTAGTGGCGAAGAGGCTGTCACTGTGGTCACAGTCCCGCCGGAAGTCGTATCAGCAGCCGGCGCCCAACTTGTGCCATTAAATTTTAGAACCTGACCTGAAGTGGGTGCCGCAGAAAAGTCCAATGCATAACCTTTGATTTTCCCAACAACCGTCGCCCCTTGGGTACCGGTCACATCGCCAGCAAGGGATCCCGTGAAGTTCGCAGCCAACGATGCTGAACCCACAGCCAGTGAAGTTTGCGCTGAACACTGCCAGCCATTTGTCACATCCCAAATCAGAATTTGCGAAGCAGAGCAAGACAGGGGGCGAAGTGTCGCTCCGGTGGTCGCATCTGTCGATACCAGGCGATTGATGCCGGGATTAGTGAAAAGTTTTGGCGTGGTAATTGCTCCATCAAGAACTTTGCTGCTAGTTACTGCATTGTCGGAAATCTTAGTCGCAGTGACTGCATTTGCAGTAATCGTAGGATTCGGATAGGTACCGGTCAGATCACCACCAGCCGTAGAAAGTCCTAAGTTCGCTCGCGCCGTAGCAACATTTGCAAGATCACTTAAGTTATTTGCCGGATTCAATGGCGTGTAACCCAAAGCACTTTGTTTGTTACTGAAGGCAATGTAATCGCTGTTCGAAATAAGTCCCGCAGCAGCTCCGCCTGTGGAAGCAAAGGGGATGCTTAAGGTGTGAGAGCCCGCCGAGTGCGCCCAGGACAACGAAGCGCCTGTTGTATTGACGGCAAACGAATGAGACGTGGCTGTGTCACCATTAATACTTTGAATACCTGATCCTGCAGCCCCCAACTGGTCCGCGATACATGCAAAGGCGCCACCAGAGAAAGTCAGAACTTCTCCACTTCCGCAGTTGGCAGCGGGTAACTGTGTTTTTAAAGCCAGATCGTTGGCACTTAGTGTACCAAGTTTTTCCGCTGACAAAGAGTAAGCCGCATAAGGGACCGAACGAACCACAGAGTCTGGGGAAATTAATTGCCAGCCAGAACCATCCCAGAAAGAAACCCGTAATTTTCGACCATCACTGGAGCTTGCAGGATAGTTGGAGGAGGAGTCCGTGTTGTCATCGTTGGCGCAGGTATAGGTGCGCGTGTTGTTGAAAAAGTCTGTAACCTTGGAAGTCCCTGCAGCTGGATATTGGCGGGAACCCGTGCCGATGGAAACATCAAACACGCCACCAGAGTTGCGCATATCTATTCCGGATTTTTGCTCACGATAAATGACACAGGCACCATCAGGGCTGGTGACTTCAAAGATAAATGCGACGCCGTTGTTTTCCAGAGGTTGGCCATTGGACTTAAGAATACGTCCCTGATAACTCAAGGAAGTCGGAGATGCGTCTGACGTCAAAGCATACGCCAGAACCAACAAAACTGCAGAGACGTTCAGGGTCAGTTTGTTCATACTTTAAAAATCGGAATGTAAGGAAGTGTTCTTGAGTGAGACGAGCTCGTATTGCTGCAATTTACTCATATTGTAACGAGCTTGTATCGATACGGTTCAATAAAGTGAGGATGAAGCAGAATTTATCTGAAGATGGTGGAGCCGGCAGACAGCTCCACCTAAAAAAACTAATTATTAAACAGAGGTTTTACCCACAATGTTTGTTCACGACCTGGACCTACTGAAATGACGTCGATCGGAGTACCCAATTGTGATCCTACGTAGTCGATGAAATTCGTCGTTGGGCGAGGAAGATCAGAAAGAGTTTTCACCTTCGTCAGGTCTTCCTTCCAGCCGGTCATCCACTCGACTATCGGTTCAACTTTTTCTAACTCGTATGGAGAAGTCGGAAGTTCGTTCACAATCTCGCCATTGATTTTGTAAGCGGTGCAAACACCGATACGATCATGGCCAGACAAAACGTCAATCTTCATCATTGCCAGGTTTGTGATGCCGTTTACGCGGATCGCGTATTTTAGTGCCACCAGATCCAACCAGCCACAACGACGCGCACGTCCGGTGGTCGCACCAAACTCGTGACCATCGGCTTGAATTTTTTGGCCAACTTCATCGTGAAGTTCAGTCGGGAATGGACCGGAACCCACGCGAGTCGTGTAGGCTTTAAAAACACCGATCACTTTTTGAATATTTGTCGGACCGATACCTGCACTCACACAAGCATTAGCGGACAAAGTCGAAGAGCTCGTCACAAAAGGATAAGTTCCGTGCAGGATATCCAGCATCGTTCCTTGAGCACCCTCAAACATCACGCGTTTGCTGGCTTTCAAAGCCTTGGAAATAAACAACGAAGTGTCTTTCGCGCGGTAAGGGGCAAGATCTGCGGCAACCGCTTTAAGATCTGCCAGCATAGTGTCCAGGTTGAAAGTTGGACCCTTGTAGTAGTTTTCAAGAAGGAAGTTTTTCTCGCGCAAAGCCAGTTCAAGTTTTTCTTTCAGGGATTCTGGATTGAACAAGTCGCCGAACAAAATCGCACGACGGGAAGCGCGGTCTTCATAAGCCGGACCAATGCCTTTGCCAGTCGTACCGATTTTTCCACCTTCCAGAGCCACTTCACGGGCTGCATCCAAGGCTTTATGGTAAGGAAGAATGATAGTGGCTGTATCAGAGATTAAAAGTTGTTTTGGATTTGAAAGAAGGCCGCCATCAATCAGGTATTTGATTTCATCGCGAATGCCAAACACATCAATAACCACACCTGAAGTGATCACGCACGTTGTTTCAGGGCGCAGAATTCCGCTGGGAACCAGATGCAAAACTGTCTTTTTGCCATTCACGACTAAAGTGTGACCAGCGTTGGCGCCTCCTTGGTAGCGCACCACCATGTCTGCTTTTTCTGCAAACACGTCAACCAGTTTGCCTTTACCTTCGTCACCCCATTGAGCTCCGACAACTACGATTCCTGCCATACACGATCCCTTCAAAAATGCCCCAAAGGGCACTCAGGCAAGAACGATAGAAACAGGGTTCGCAAATGTCAAATTCTCTATTTGTCAAAAGGCGTGGCCCCGTACCAGGGCGCTCTTGGTGGCAGAGTGTCTGACGTGCTGCCGTCAACAAAGAAGGCCATTAGCTTATTGGCCGAGATCTGACTTGCTTTAAAAAAGGCATCTTCGGTATTAGCGCCAATGTGGGGGCTTAGAACGACATTGGGATATTGCAGGAGGTTAGAAGTTCGCGACAGAGGTTCCTTTTCGAATACATCCAGACCCACAGCGCGCAGCCAGCCGTTTCCTAAAGCCTCGCACAGATCGTTCTCATTGATGACAGAGCCACGGGAGGTATTCACCAGAACAATGCCGCGGTGAATGTATTCAAAATGTGAACGATTCAACATGTGTTCAGTTTCAAGTGTTTTTGGCACGTGGAAGCTTAAGACGTCCGCTGACTTCAGAACTTCCTCGTAGCTTAAGCGTGGAATATTCAAACGTTCAAAATTAGCGTCAGGTGCATAGGGATCGTAGGCCACGACGTTCATGCCAAAAGCTTGAGCAAAATCTGCAACGCGGGAGCCAATTCTTCCAAGTCCCACAATGCCATAGGTTCGACCGGAAAGTTCAATGCCCGTGATTTGATCACGCTTCCAGTCGCCAGATTTCACCATATTGTGAGCCGGCAGTAAGTTGTTCACGCAGGCCAGCACCAACCCCCAGGTCAATTGAGCCGCGGATTGAATATTTGCTGTCGGAGTGTGCATCACCGTGATGCCCCATTTTTCTGTGGCAGCAAGATCAATATGATCAAAGCCGCTTGTGCAGGTGATAATCAGCTGTAATTGGCGGGCTTTTTTTAAGAGTTCTTCGTTAATCGGTGTGCGACTGCGAATAATTAGAGCATGCGCCGTCACCAGATGTTCCAGTGGCAAATGCAGGTGGCTGTCGCTGCGAATGACTTCAAAGTTTTCATTTTGCTGCAGATACAAAAAACTATCCTGGGCAAAGCGATCCGTGATCAAAATTTTCTTTTTCATGGATTGCTCTCCAGCCATTTCTTGCCGTCATTCACAACCATAGAAATCTGTTCCAGCGTCAATGAACCTGGATCAAATTTACGTAAAACCTGACCCAAATTATCCATCAGTTTCAAAAGTTCCTGATCCTGAATGTAACCCATGTGGCCAATGCGAATAATTTTACCCTTGGCCTGATCCTGTCCACCCATAATTGTGATGTTGTGGCTTTCTTCCAGTTCCAGCCGGATTTTTTGACCATCCATTGTGGTTGGTACAACTAACGCTGTGACCGAATCACTGGGTGATTTTGCATACAGAGTGAATCCCAATTTTTGTGCAAAAATGCGGGTGAACTCTGCGCGGCGGTGGATGTCGTGAAACAAGCGCTCCAGGCCCTGCTTGTTGATCAAATTCAAAACCACATCCAAGGCGCGAAGAATGGTGACGTTGGAAGAAAAGAAAGTTTCACCAGAGGCATTGGCTTTTTTCTCTTTGCGAACATCAAAATAAAATCTTGGGCAGTTGGCAGAGTCAAAAAAGGCCTGGGCTTTTTTTGAAAACGAAATAAAGGCCATTCCCGTAGGCAGCATAAAGGCTTTTTGTGAGCCCGCAACCAGGCCGTCAATTTTCCATTCATCCATCGGCAGGGGATAGGCACCCAATGCAGTGATAGCGTCGACCAGAAACAGTGTCTCTGGAAAACGGGAAACGACTTCTGAAAGCTTTTGAATGGGATGTGCTACTGCTGTGCTGGTTTCGCAAGCCTGACATAAAACAGCGCGAGTGTCGGGCAGGCGTTGCAAATGCGCTTCAACGTCTTTCGGATTTACAGCCTCACCCCAGGGAACGTTGATGATGGAAACATCGGCACCAAAAGTTTTGGCCATCTCGGCCCAGCGCTCGCCAAATTTTCCTGAAACAATCGCCAGGACTTTGTCACCCGGAGAAATAACATTCACTAAAAGAGCTTCCATCCCGCCAGAGCCGGTGCAGCTTAATAAATAAACATCTTCCTTGGTTTGAAAAACCTGGCGGATGCCGGTAAGCACACGTTTTAAAATGACGTCAAACTCCGGAGTGCGATGATGAATCATTGGTAAAGCCAAGGCTTTACGCACCTCAGGATGCAGATTTACGGGACCGGGAGCGAGCAAGCTGTATTCGTCATTGAATGAAGTCATTTTTCTTCCTTGATCTCTTCTTCAATTTATACTCAACTGGGTCCGTGGACGCAATACTTAAAGCCTCTCGGGGCATACTGATTCTCACTCTGTTTTGCATGCAGTTTCTGACTGGCTGTGCGTACCAATTGGGCGTTGCAAGTCGCACGATTCCCGGTGGATACAAACAGATCTCTGTCCCGGTATTTAAAAATAAAACTCAAGAGCCTGGGATCGAAGTGGCTTTCACCAACAGTTTGATCCACGAATTTCAACGCTCTCGCGTGGCCCGTGTAGTGGATAATTCACTTTCCGAAGTGGCTGTGATCGGGCAGATCGATAACGTTCAGTATTTGCCGGGGGCAAAACGTGTTTCCGGCGAGTCATCATCTTATTTGCCAGATGGATCAGTAATTGCGTCAGAGTATCGTATTCTTCTGACAGTAACTGTCAAAGTTGTCAGACAAGCTGATGGTACCGAGTTGTGGGGAGGAAGCTTTGCCGGGGAGCGTACTTATGCAGCACCTCAGGTAACGCTTGCTGGCGTAAACTCGGTGGATCCTCTTTACAATCTCTCGGCTAGACGGCAAAACATTGACCTCATGGCTAACGATTTAATGCTTGAGGCACACGATCGTATTACTGAAAATTTTTAAGATTGAACGATGGCATTAATTGATTCACAGAAATTTTATAAGGACTTGGAGAAGGGCAACCTGGCTCCCATGTACTTCCTTTTCGGGGAAGAGCCTTATTTGTTGAATCAAAGTGTTGAGCGGTTCAAATTCGCAGTCCTGACCGAGGGCGCGATTGATTTCAATTACAGCCTGTTTTACGCCAGCGACGCCGACATTGTTCAGGTTCGCGATGCTGTTGAAACTCTACCGATGATGGCGCCTCGTCGTTTGGTAATCTTAAAAGAAGCCCAAGAATTGTCTGACAAGGAATGGGCTCAGCTTGAACCCTTGATCGAAGAGCCGGTGGATAGCACCTGCTTCGTGATCCTGGCTTCGCGCGTGGATAAGCGCAAAAAACAAATCCGCCAGTTGCTTGATAAAGCCGACTGCGTGGAATTCAAAAAGCCTTACGAAAATCAGGTTCCATCCTGGATCAACTATATTGCTGAAACTTTGGGTCTGAAAATTTCCAACGATGCGATTCACTTGTTGCACAAACTTGTGGGGCACCATCTGACGGAAATTGAAGCTGAGTTGAAAAAACTAGGGGAGTACGTTGAAGGCGCTCGTCGCATCGAGGTGCATGACGTGGCTCAGGTCGTATCCCGCTCCAAGGAAGAAAGCGTTTTTGATTTCACTAAGGCCGTGGGGCTAAATGATCGCGTGAGAGCATTGGAATATCTGGTGCACCTTTTGGATCAAGGTCAAAACGAAATCGGGATCATCTCTTTGGTGGCTCGTCATATTCGTATCTTGTTGGCGGTTAAAAAAGGCATGGAAGAGGGCCTGCATGGAGCAAAGCTTGCTCATTATGCACAGGTGCCTCCGTACTTCCTTGAAAACTATGTCGAGCAAGCTCGCTTGTGGACTGCTAAAAAGTTGGAGCAAACCATGGTTGTTCTTTCCGAGACCGACAAAGCTCTTAAGTCTTCTCCTCTGTCCAGCCACATCTGGTTGGAAAACATGGTTCTTAAAACCTGCACTGCTTAATTGCTTGTCTCATCTTGAGACAGTCCTTCTAGACTGCGGAAGCGGCGTCAAAAAACCGATAAGTCTGCTATGAGCAGCGATTTCCAAAAGATCAACATTCCAGCCGTGGACGATAAAGGACAGCCTTTCAGGCGCCAATATCCACGTCGTGTGATGAAGCGCAAGGTGGGCGTCCTTTGTGATGGCTCCTACTTTGTGGTGGATTCAGGAGAGGTCGGCGAGGGTGGGATGTCGATTATTTCGGATTACCTGCTGAATGATGGCGACGAAGTCGTTGTCAGTTTCCAGATCCCTCAGGGGGATTTCGTATTTCTTCGGGGAGTGGTTCGCTCCACTCAAAAAAAACAGGGTGACTCGCGGGTCACCCATGGTCTTAGCTTCAGCAATATCAACTTTGCCACCAAAAGACAGATCCGCGCGTTCGTATCCGCTCGTCATCAAGTCTCAGCAGCGTAAGTACAAACAAAAATAGGGCGACCAAGGGTCACCCTATTTTTTATCAGACATGGCTCTGATTCATCAGAGCTTAAGTCAGATTACTTTGCAGTTGCGCGAACAGCCAAGCGGCTGATTTTGCGAGATGCAGTTTCTTTTTTGATAACGCCAGTTTTAGCAGCTTTCATTACTTGAGAAGTGAAGTTTTTCAACAACTCAGGAAGAGCTTTCACGTCTTTAGCTTCGATAGCTTTAACAAGTTTTTTTTCAGCTGTTTTTACAGTGCTTTTGCGAGCATTGTTTACTGCTGTTTTACGGATAGATTGACGAGCTCTTTTTGCTGCTGACTTATGATTTGCCAAGGTATAGCCTCCACTTAATCTTTATAAACGAACCAAAGGGATTAACATAGGGTGTCTGTGGAGGCAAGCGGATTAAAAGAAGAACGCAAAAAGGTCTTCAAAAGAGCCTTTTTTATGGCCGGCGGGACCCTAACGAGCCGCGTTTTAGGCCTATTCCGCGATATGGCGCTGGCGGCGCTCTTTGATCGGACCATAACTGATGCATGGTCGGCGGCGTTCCGTTTGCCCAATCTTTTCCGCCGTCTATTTGGAGAAGGCGCCCTTTCTGTGAGTTTCATTCCGGTTTTTATTGAAGCTCAGGCTCTGGATATATCAGGAGTCCGCGCACGAAACCTCCTAAACGCCGTTTACACATTGTTATTGATTGTCCTGGGGGTTTTTACTTTGTGGGGCTTGGGCAGCATGGAAACGCTCCTAAAGCTCTTGCTTGCAGACAGCTACGTGATGGATTTGGAAAAATGGAATCTGACGGTCCGTATGGCGCGGATCATGTTTGGTTTCGTGTTCTTCGTTTGTTCCTATGCCTATTTCATGGCGATCCTGAATGCCCTGGGAAGTTTTGCCTTGCCCGCGGTAGCGCCGGCCTTACTAAACATTTCGATGCTGGTTTTCACATTTATGCCGACCTTCTGGTTTCCGCAAATGGGTGATGGACTGGCGTGGGGAGTGTTGATCGGTGGAGTCCTACAGTCGGCACTTCTATGGTGGGTGCTTCGCGAGCGCAACTATCTGCCACGGCTGACGATGAAAATTTGGAGCCCCGATATTCGGCAAGTTCTTAAAAACATGCTGCCAGGGCTATTAGGGGCGGGCCTTCTGCAGCTGGCGACGCTGGTGAATCTTCATTTTGCAAGCGGGTTGGGGGAGGGCGCAATCTCTTATGTTTATTGGGCCGACCGCTTGCTGGAATTGCCGCTTTCCCTTGTTGCAGTCAGCATCGGAGCCGCCTTGCTGCCGACGTTAAGTCAGTTGGCTCAGCAGAACAATCGCGCGCAGTTTCAGTCCGTTCTGCAAGAGCATTTTTTGATGAATTTATTTTTAGCCTGGCCGGCGGCGGTGGGTTTGTATTTTCTGGCACAACCCATTGTGGAGGTATTGTTCTATCGTGGGCATTTCTCTTTGGCAGATGTGGTTGCGACCACTGCTGTCTTGAAAGTTTATGCCGGAAGTCTTTTAATGGTTTCTTCTGTCAGAGTGCTGATTCCCTCGTATTACGCGGTTAAAAACACCTGGATTCCGGCTGGGTCTTCGTTGTTGGGATTAATCTTGCATGTTGTGATGGCGCCTCTGTGGATTCAGGCGTTGGGTTTGCAGGGGTTGGTGCTTTCTGGTTTGGTGGCTTCTGTGCTGCAGTTGGGACTTGTGATCCTATTGATGGGGCGCTATGCGATCAGTCTGAATTTCAGGCTCATGGCTAATGAGTTTTTTAAGATCCTGCTAGCGGGCAGTTTGATGGCAATTGCGGCAACCATGATGGGGAGCTGGGTGATTTTAGCTGGATCCAGTCTGGTTAAAGCTCTTTTGTTGGCGCTTGTAATTGGAACTTGTGTGCTGGTCTATGCATTTGCAGCCATGAAACTTAAAATCGAGCAGGCTGGATTCCTGCTCGATTATCTAAAGCGAAAAAAGAAAACCAAATTCTAAGCCGTGGACTTATCTACACCCAAAACAAGATTATTAAGTTCGACTGTTAGATTCTGTGCAGTCTGTGCCAGTCCATTGATTTCGCCACCGGTGGCTGCGATCTCTTCAGAGGAAGCGGCATTCGATTGCGAGGACTGATCCAACTGATTCATAGCTTTGCTGATTTGTTGAATTCCCGTCGTCTGTTCAGAGCTGGCAGTCGCGATTTCGTTGTTCAAGTCAGCAACCTTTTTAATGGAGCTGACGATGTTTGCCAAGACAGCGCCACTTTCATCAGCAATTTCGCTGCCTTTTTCTATTTGAGAAACGGAGTCTTTGATCAAAGAGGAGATGTCTTTTGCTGAAGTGGCACTTCGTTGCGCCAGTGACCGCACGGCCTCTGCGACGACAGCAAAGCCTTTTCCTTGTTCTCCGGCACGAGCGGCCTCGACAGCAGCGTTCAGAGCCAGCAAATTGGTTTGAAATGCGATATCGTCGATCACCGAAATAATTTCTTCAATCTTCCTGGAGGATTGGGAGATCTCGTTCATCGCTGTGATCAGATTTTTGATGTCATTTTCACCAGTTTCCGCGGCCTGACGGGAAGATGCTGAAAGACCGGCGGCCTGTTTCGCATTATCAGAATTCATTTGTACCATCGAAGTCAGTTCTTCTAGGGCGGCGACAGTTTCTTCCAGAGATGCAGCGGCTTCAGTGGATGACTGCGAAAGATTGTTGCTGGCTTCGCTTAACTGTTCGACAGAAGAAGCGACGCTGGAGCTGGATGAAGAAAGCCGCGCGGCAATCGACGCTACTGAGTTTGACATTCTGGCGGCGATTAAGCACAGGAGTCCAAAAATTGTAACGATGGATACGGCTGCAGTTGTGATCAGCGTCGTTTTGGCTTCACTCTGAAGCTCATCCGATGCCTTTTCCTGTTCTTTCGAGGTTTTGTCGTACAGTACCGCAACATCGCGGTTGAACTTGCGAACGATAGAGCCCAATTCTGAATATCGACCATACAACAGAGATCGTGCTTCCTGCATCTGAGCTGGATCCTCGGATTTGACTTTTTCAATCATGGTGATCATTAGCTTTTCAAACTCCGGCATGATAACTCTGGCAGGTTCATGCAGTTCGCTTTCGCCGGGCAGGAATGGAGCGAGGGTGTACTCCTTGTAGTATTGTGTGAATTCGTTCATACCCTCAACGGCAGAGTCGAGTTTCTTTTTTCTGTCGGCAGGTTGCTCGGCGAGGATGGCGGAAATGAGCTGATAGCTGAACTTGTTTCTGGATTGGCGCATTTCGCCGATAGAATTCAGATTGGGTACGATGGAATCCGCGTATGTCTGAAGCATTGAATTGTAGCGATTGACCGTTGCGATTGAAACACCAAAGAGAATCGAAAATCCGATAACCGGAACCACTGCAGTAAAAAGTAGACGTCCCTTTATTCCTTTGAACCATCCCGAAAGAACTTGAGATTTCATATGAAGCCTTTTTTTTTGATAACGAAAAGGTTCCAGTGCTTTTGTAAATTTGAGGCGGGGAGTCCCGCCTCTGATTGTCTATATAATTTTAGAAACCGTTTGTAGTTCCAACTTTGCGATCGCCATCGTCGTCAAATGGGATCACTTCTTCGGATGAGTCGGCTTTGGCAGTCTTGGTTGGAGCTTTGGCTGGAGCTTTTTTGAACTGCAGAACCTTCGGGGCTGCTGCAGATTTTGCTCCAGTCATTTTACTTTTTCCTGATTCCGGAACTTGCATTGGGGCAATATCAGAAGTTCCATAAATCACTTGTGTCAATTCAACAGTCAAGGACTGGGTTGTCGTTGCAAGATTGTTGATCTCGCCACTTGTTGCTGCGATTTCCTCGGCTGATGCAGCGTTTGATTGTGAAGACTGATCCAGTTGATTCATGGCTTTGCTGATTTGCTGAATGCCCGTTGTTTGTTCAGAGCTTGCCGCGGCAATTTCATTATTAAGATCCGAAACCTTCTTGATCGAACTTACAATGTTTGCCAAGACAGTTCCACTTTGATCTGCAATCTTGCTGCCGTTATCGATTTGCGATACGGAATCTTTGATCAAGGAGGAGATATCTTTGGCAGAGGAGGCACTTCTTTGGGCTAGTGCGCGAACCGCTTCTGCAACAACTGCGAAGCCTTTACCTTGTTCGCCTGCGCGTGCTGCTTCGACCGCTGCATTCAAAGCCAAAAGATTGGTTTGGAACGCGATATCGTCAATAACCGAGATGATCTCCTCAATTTTCTTGGATGACTGAGAAATTTCGTTCATAGCGGTGATCAGGTTTTTAATGTCAGATTCACCAGCTTCGGCAGAGTTACGCGATGATGCAGAAAGACTCGCCGCTTGTTTCGCATTATCAGAGTTCATTTGGACCATTGAAGTCAACTCTTCAAGGGCGGCAACGGTCTCTTCAAGCGATGCAGCCGCTTCGGTCGAAGATTGGGACAGGCTGTTACCGGCTTCGTTCAATTGTTCTACCGCAGAAGCTACCTGAGCGCTCGAATCAGATAGACGATTGGCAACACTGCCAACGGATTTTGATAAACGGACAGCGATGAAAAGCAGGATCGAGAATATCGCCAAACACGAAGCTGCCGTCGTCATCACCATAATGTTGGATGCACGGGCAATTGTTTCGTCAGCTGTTGCTGTATTTTCTTTCGAGATCGCCGCGTATTGTTGAGTGGCTGCTCCAGTCATTTTTGACATGATGGAACCAAGTTCCCAAAGGCGTCCATCCAATAGTTCTTCTACCTTTTTGTAGTTATCGGGATTGCCGGATTCAACCAATTGCGCTGCATGCTCCATGAGTTTAAGATACTCATCCAATCCATCATAGGCCTTCTTGTCTGTCTCAGCTAGTTTGGGATCAGACGGGGCCGCTTTGTACCCTTCGATCCCAGCCTTGAATTCAGCAATACCTTCACGGGCGATTTTTACGCGTTCCGCGCGTTTCTCGGCTGTGTCCATGCTCATTGCCGCAAACAATTGATAGCCAAACTTATTTCTCGCCTGGCGCATTTCGCTTACGGACATCAAATTGGGAATGACATTTAAATTTGAAGTATCAAGGAAGACATTCAGGCTCGAAAGGCTCGAACTTGCGATAAAGTAAATAATTGCGAATCCAACCATCGGCAGACACGCGGCAAACAATAATTTTCCCTTGATCCCACGGAACCAAGACGAAAGAGAGCTCTGATTCATTTCAGCTATCCTTTGAATGAAATATTTGATTTTGATTTTAAATAGCGGAAGGTGCCTGATTGAGATTCTCTTCGGACGCTTTCAAGATTTCTTGAAGTCCAGTTTCTTAGGGGGGCAAGATAAACAAAGAGATCAGGCCGGGGGACCTGATCTCTTATTAGGACTTAAGGTGTGATTGTGGTTACTTTACTTCAGCCAAAGAATTGTAGGAGTCGCTGATTTTTTGTTGGCGCTCCACTTCTTTTTGCCAGCGATTGACTTCGCCTTTGTAACCTTGTTGTTTGCCTTTCCACTCTTTTTCTTCAGAAGCCAAGTCGCGGATTTTTTTATTTACCTGGTCATACTGTTCTTTTAAAGTGTCGCGGCGCGAGTTCCAAATTTTCTTTTCTTCACCCAATTGTGACATTTGGTGTTGATAGTCCTGGATGTTGTTTTCGCGTTTCTTCTGGTTTTCTTTGATCTTGGCGATCATAGCTTCCAGTTCGGCAATTTTTTGGTTCTCAGCCGTTGTTTTGTTTTTCTCATCTGTGATTAAACCCTGAAGTTCAGCTTCCTGTTTACCCAGCTTTTGAATGGACTTGGTGTTTTCCTCAGCCTGTGCAGCCACTTCTTTTTGCTGGCTTTCCACAGAAGACTTGGCTTTTGCCACTTCACTCAAGTTGCCTTCAACAGTTTTAAGATTCTTTTGGTACTCAGTCAGGTTCGACTTGGAGTTATTAAGGTTTGATTTAATGCGCTCCAAGCCTTCCTTCGCCGTGTTCTGAGCAAATGCAGCAGTGGAGAAGGTGATAAGTACAGTCATTGTTGTCAGTTTAATTGAATTTTTCATATGCAAATCCTTTTCCTTATTATTTCTTCTTAGTGCTCATTCATGCCAGCAACGCTATTGTCCTGCGGGCATACGTTTTTCAATGAAGAGCGGTAGTGACCCACTTCGTCTTCCCAGATTTCACCCTTGAATTTCCAGTTCAAGCTTTTTTCTTTAGCTACTTTTAATTCAGGGCGTTCCTTGTCGTTAACGTCGCCCCCAGCCATTTGATAGCGGATGTGTTCACCAGCGCCAGAATACAATTCGTATTGAAGAACGTCATTCTGATCAAGTACGCGGTTGAGGTTTGTAACCATGTTTTTGAAGTTACCTTGAAGGGCTTTGCCGGCGTCATTACGAAGACCGTCTTTTTCCTTTTCAATACGGGCGATACCTTGCGTGCGCAGATTTTTGATCGAAGTGCGCGCTTTGTTCGCGATGTGGTATTGAATTTGGTAGCTCAATAACTTTTTCTCTGCATCCTGAGTATCTCTGCCTTTGGCCTTTGCAGCAGCGACGTCTTTGCTGGCATCAGCTTTTTTAGTCAGGAACTCTTTTTCCATTTTGATCAATGTGAAAGAGATCTTGTTGAATTTCGTGATCTCATCTTCATAGTTGTTGATTTGTTTTTGAATGCTCATAAAGCCAGGGTGACGGGCAAGTTCCACGATGAACGCACGTGGCAAACCGTCGACTTCTTTCAAGTCAGAGTTCTTTGCCCAGTTTTTCACAGTGTCATAGTACTCAATGGATTTCTTGTGAGACTTGTTGTAAGCCTCCAGTTTGCCTTTCCAAGGACCGTACTTTCCACGCATCTCTTCAAGAACCTGAACGCCGTCACCGTATTGGCAAAGATTCAGGTAACCCACCGTACGAACCACAAATGATTCCGGATTGAAGGCGTTTTTAAAAAAGTCCGTGTGAAGGGAGAACATATTACCTGCAGCACCTTCGTAGTCCTCAGACAGAATCTGGGTCCATGCGCTTTCAGTCATCGCTTGCAACCAAAGCGGGCTGGATCTGTCCACTTTTAGGTAGGACTGGAACGCCTCTTTGTACATGCTTTTTTGGAACTGGATGCGGGCCATAGTGATGGCACCCACGTTTCTGATTTGTGATTTCTTGTCGCCATCAGTTGCTTTAAGAAGCGCTTCCAGGTTCACAGTCGCTTCGTCAACTTTGTTTTGACGATAGTTGAATAAACCTGAAAGAAGCAAAGCTTCAGGATATTTTGGAGACTTCTCATCGATCAGCATCAATGCATCTTCCATCATTCCCAGGTTACCAATAGATGAATAGTACTTAGCACGAGTAATTTGATAGTCAGCATTTTTTGTGACATCAAGTTCGTACTTTGCAACCAAAGGGTCAATCAAAGCAATGTCAGATTGTTCAAGGGCAGTGATGCCTTCGACCAGGGATTTAGTGGCTCTTTCCTGCCATTCTTTGTTTTTTGATTCCTGGGAAACTTTGATCATATAAGTTCTGAACTCAGTGTTCAGACCCAGGCCTTTGGAAGTCATGGCGTAGTTGTAAAGAGCTTCCAAGCGGTGCTCTTTATCGTCCATTAGTTCCGAGAATAGCCCCATGGCCATTTCGTATTTTTGCTGGATTTCCAAAAAGATCAAAGCCTGAAGAAGCTTATAATCATTAGGCTTCATATCATCCATTTTCATCAATGTCGTCTGTGGTTCCACAGTTGTGGGATCTTTCACAGTCGCCAGCATTTTGACGTCAGGGATTTTGTTAAAGGCGTCTGGAGAAGTGACCACTTTTGGAGGATTCACCACCGCCGTATAAGGAGGAATCTTTACTGTCATCGGATTGATGGCAGGGGCCTTTTTGACGTCTTTAACAACCAGTTGTTGCGAAGCGGGCAGGCGAAGTGGCGTCAATGGAATTGCTTCCACAGTACGCTCAGAACCGATGTTCAGTTCCGGAATCGCTTTGACCTTAAAGACTTCAGTTTTTCCCTTTACCACTTTCTTTTGATAAATCTCAAAAGTGGGAACGAGGCTTGATTTCACACGCAGGTTTGCAGCTGCAGGTGCCCCCTGGGATTTTACATTCAGCGCCTTGTTTGGCAGCTCTTGTGCTAAAGCTGTGCTGCACAGTAGTGGCAGCACAAACATTGCTTTCATTGGCTTATTCATAAAAGACCCCCCGGCCTTGGAGACAATAACGTAAAATTAATGCCAATAAGTGATACCAAGCATCAGCGAGGTATCGTTCACCATTTTATCACCCATGTTACGTGGGCTGTAACTTGGATTGGAATCGTAAGTCATTTGAGTTTCGTTCGTCCAAGTGTTGATCAAGTCAGCACGCAAAGCGAAGTGTTCAGAGAAGAAGATCTGCTGGAAGACACCTAGTTTATAACCGATTCCTGACTTCAGTTCGTTGCCTTCTTCTTTGATGATATTGTAGTTTACATTACCCAGACCCACCGAGAAGCCCATGTCAAAATAGATGATTGCTTTATCCAAAGCAGACATCTTGGCATAGAACGGTACCCAGATTGCTGAAGCAAAGTAAGAAGAATCAAGTACGTTGTGATCCGGTACAGTTGAAAAACGTGAGATAAATTGTGCTGTAGAATCGTTATCAGAAAGGTTTGCTTTGTTATAAGAAAGCTCTACACCCCATCGCTCATTAAAGAAGTAACCAAAGTCGGCACCATAAACTGTACCTTCACTATAGGAGTCATTGAATGGAATACCAGCACGAGCCGTCAGATAAAAGCGCTCTGCTTTAACATAACGACGGTTTTGAACCACGCCGAAGTCTTCGTCCTTAGCGGCCCAGTATTTGTTTTCCAATTTCTTGATATCAAGCTTGTCACTGCCACGAGTGTCCGTTGGAGTTTTTGCCGCCGGAGCAGTTGTCGCAGTTTGTGCAAACGCTTGCGCTGTCATCAAGAAGAAAATTAGTAGTGATTTTTTAAACATCTCGGTCTCCCGTCCTAGTTGGTACTTTTAAACAAAAATGGATATGTAACTAGCACGCGCGTTCCGCCTTGTGGGGCAGGGAACTTCCATGCGGCTACACGATTCAAAATACAGCCTTCAACTGTTGAATTCTTCAGAGTTGTATCGCCAATAAGCTGCTGTTCAACCTGACCAGTACCACCGATCGTGAATTTCACAGCGACTTTACCGAACAAATCCGGATTCGCACTCAGTTGACGTTCGTAACAGTAAAGGATCTGACCCAGTTGGGATTTGATATACTGGGCGATAATCTCACGGTCCAAACCACCCGTAATTTCAGATTCCTCTTCGATCAAACCAACACCGGCATTGCCAGTGCCACCTTGAGCAAGTCCACCCATGCCGGAAGCGTTTTTACCGCCACCTTTACCATTCGTGGAAATCATAACTCCTGCACCGTTACCTGCAGCACCCCAGTCACGACCGGAGCGTTCGATGTTGCCGACAGCTGCCAAGCCACGACCGGAAGGACCGGAGCCGGCTTTCACACCTTGGGCAAACATCACGTTGGAGCTTTTCGCACCTTGCGCTGAAACTTTACCAATCAATTTTGAAATACGACCGTCAGAGATCGATTTCATCATGTTGGCAAGTTTGCCTCCGCCACCAGAAGCTGCTGCCTGCTGTTTCGGAGCTGCTGCTGGTGCGGCCTGCGCCACTTGCTGCTGTTTAGCTGCTTCGGCTTTTTTACGCTTAGGTTTAAGTTCAGTTTTAACCAGGATCTTCTGTGCAATCTTAGGAGGCTCGACCTGGGCAACGATTTCGCCACCCTTTGGTCCAAATAGCGCCGCTGTTACAAACAGGGCGGCTGCTCCCAGCATCAGAATCACGCCTTTTTTTGAGTCTTCATCCATCATGTTTGATGTATTGAAGCGTCCCATGGCTGCTGCGTCTTCCATTGAAAGCGTTCTTTGAGAGACTTCGATGTCACCCACGATTTGGCGGTGCCATTCCTTAGTTGGAACGCAAGCCACTTTCGTGCTGGCGAAGTCTGGTTTGAACGCTTTGTTTACAGGTTGGATTTTAGTCTGTAATACGCGGCCGTTTTGTTTAACCAGGAAAAGTTGAAACTTTTTACCCACAGATTCATCGCTGCCGGTTTTTTCAAGACGGGCATACAGATTTGTTTCTCTGCTTTGTGGTTCAAAAGTAAGTGTGCAATCAGCAAGTGTGACTTTGGAGTCTTTACTTAATGCCATGGCCGGGGATTGAGTCAATCCGCTGGAGGTAGCCATGTCCATGTCCACATAGAACCATTGACCGTCACGATATTCAAATACGCCTTGAATACCTTTTGTTGTTGGTGAAATTGAAATCACATCCGCAAGGCGGGAAGAGCCAAACGTTTGTGTTGCGCTTGTTGGTCGCAATTTCCAAGTTTTTGCAGTCCCGTTTTTTAAGGACTGACGTACAATCAACGTGAGCATATTAAACCCCTCAAATAAAAACTAATCTTAGTTGTTCAAGTACAGAGCTGATTCCCTGATGCGGCCATCCATATCTTTTTGTACATCATACAAAGGCATAAACTTGATGCCTCTCTTTTGCACAAGATAAGCGCCGTCAGGGTTGCGTACGGTACCCTTGAGGTTCATATCACCGAAATTGACTTCTTGGACTTTACGGACTGTCTTTTGCTTGGCAAAGGCAGTCGCTGACCCCAAGAGAAGAAAAACAGTCATCAATTGGATGAAAGCTTTCACTTGTACCCTCCATACTACAAGTCTCCCGAGATTACGTGCTGACCGACTTTGTTTTGATTTTTTAAATACTGAATTTTTTTGCTTAACCATTCACGCAGATCTGCCTGCGCGCTGCTGGCTTTGAATGCCTTTTCGTAGGAATCCAACGCTAGCGTGGGGCTTCCTTTGAAAGTCTCAAGGATATGAGCTTGTTCAAGAAGATAGTCGACATTGTCTTTTTTGTTCGCAGCGATCAAATCTTTGATCATTGCCAAGGCTTTATCGACCTGACCCTTTTGAGCATATGATTCACTCAAAAGCGTTCCCACATTTAAAGTATACAACTGATCTTTACCCAGTGCAGAGAATTTATCCACTGCGCGACTAAAATCTCCCTCTGAGAAAGCCTTCACTCCCGCGAAAGTTTCGATTTCTGTCGAAGGAATTTGCATGTTCATCGCCTTATCAAAGTAGGGCATTGCTGCTTTGATTCCGTAGTCGTGATAAGTCAGGCGACCTTTTTGATACACGTACGGAGATGACTCAGGTTGAAGCTTCAAGGCTGCATCAATTAGCCACATGGCTTTGTCGTTATAGCCTTTACCGTCAGCACCAACGCTCGCAAGGAACAAGCCCAATGCGCGTGTCTCTTTGCCTTTCGCAAGCTCCAGGCCCAGCTTCTCGACGATATCGTATTGTTTCGCGCCGTAGCAGTTTGCTGCAGTTTCAAAAACATTCATCTTGTCAATTTGGCCGGTCATAACCGCAGACTTGTTGCAGGTCTTGCCTGGGCGAATCTCATAACGAGACACTTTCCCAATGGTCATATCCGCAGACTGAGGAATGAAAACGCCCCATTTGTTTGCCTCAGGGAATTGTGCGATCGGAGTGATCGTTTTATCCACGCTGATGCTGGAGTAGGCGCGTACTGCTGTTGCAGTTTGGCCAACTGTAGATGCCAAAACTTTCAGTTTTGCATCGTTGTCGTTCTTCTTTTCCTGAATCGGATTTGTCAGCTTCGCCAACTCGCCACGCAATTGCTTCTGGTCGTCCGGACTCAAAGAAGCGGGCAGAGGCATGGAAGTCAATGAATCGATATAGTTGCCGTAAACACGGTCGATACCGCGCAAAGCTTCCAATTGCTGGTAAGGATCTTTGGACATTTTCAATGCGCCCACATAAGCAGTTTGCGCTTTGTCCAGTTTTTCTGTTTTGATCGCAAGAACCGTCGCAAATTTCTCTTCGCGTGCTTTTACGCTTTGAGCGATAAATTCTTTTTCCAATACCGCCGCTTGAATCAAGCGGGCAGCAGCACGGGTTTCCTGCGGTACAGAGCGGCCATTGGCTTTCATTGAAAGGTCAAAGGCAGCAGTCAGTTTTCCGGAATCCAAAAGTTTTTGGGCGCGTTCAATCATCGCCTCTGTCGTATAAGGTTCGATACCTTTAGCAGAGATTTGATTTTGTAGTTTGTCGTACTCTGGAGAGTTTTTGTCATTCTTATAAGAATCCAAAAGCTTGCCATAGATACGTTCAGTGGTCTTGTTGTCAGCTGCAGACAGGATACCCATGTAAGCGGAACGGGCGTCTTTCACGCGTTTTTCCATCACATAAATATCAGCCGCCGTTTCCAGGTACTGGTTGCGGGCCTTTTTATCCATGTCAGCAATTTTCACCAATGTCTCAGCTGCTTTCGCAGTCTGGCCGACTTCAGTGTAGGATTTTGCAGCATCTTTCAATGCATCCAGGTTCTTTTTGTCATCTGGATTTTTTTGAGCATACTTAATGGACATTTCAGCAGCATCGAAAACTTTGCCTTCTGTGTACAGAAGACCGATAGCCTGCCATGAAGCATCTTTAGCAAGTTTGGATCCGTCGTGTTCCTTGGCGTAGGCAATCAGCTTTTGTGCAGCCTGATCTTTATCACCATTTTTTGCAAATTCCTGAATTTCAGTGAAGTGAGCTTCTTCCTGAATCTTGTTCATGCTTTTCTTACGATCTGCATCCGTTGTGGATGTCATGATCTGTTTCGAAAAGTCTTTGATTCCAACATAGTCTTTTTTGATATTCAGGATATCCAGAACCAGGTCTTCAGATTTACGGCGGATGTCTGCATTTTCAGCACCTTTGACTGTCGTCAATGGTTTCAGCCATTTTTCTGCTTCTGTATAATTGTTTTCCTGGTAAGCAATGTGGCCCATCTTGAATTTAACCGCAGTGGCATACTTGCCAGTAGGGTGCTTTTCAAGATAGTTCGCAGCAAACTCCTTGCGGAGTGCCTCTTTTTCAGGAGTTGATTTCTTTTCAATGGATTTTTCAGTAGAGAACAGCGCCGCATAGTTGGCGTCATGTTTCATGGTTGCATCAGTCGTTTTGTCGCCGACCATTTTGTATTGAGTTGCAGCCTGTTCGTAATTACCCACCTGGAACAGAAGTTCCGCATAAGCAAAGCGTGTTTTCAAATCCGGTTTCGCAGGATCTTCATTATCCAGCATCAGTTTGAACAACTGCTGAGTCAGGTTGGAGAACTCTGTATTTTGTTTGTTCTTAAGCCAGATATCCCACCATTTTTTGGTCATATCCAGGCTGGTACGACGGAAGGACTCTTCACAAGATGTGATGACTGTGTCTTTCTTTTGCGAAGACTTCCAGGAAGAATCCGCACGGCAAAGATCTGAAGCAATTTGCATATGCTTCAGAACCAGATCACGTTTTTTCAAATTTTCGTTGGCTTCAACCAATAGCAAATGTGATTTCACCACATCCGGACCGTTTGGATGTTGCTCAATGTACTCATCAAGGAACGTATTCATTTCACGTTGGCGGCTGTGAGATTCGTAAAGCTTCGCCAGGTTCATCATCGCCTCACCAAGTTCGTCCTGGTTGGTGATGCCTTCAAAGAAGGAATAAAGTTTATTGGCAGGGTAGGAGTCACCAATGAAAATTGTCAAATCGCGCAAAGCCTCTTTGCGAAGATTGTGACGGTTCGTGGGAACTTCGCCATCTTTAAGTGCAGGATTGTTTTTTACAACCTGTACCAGTTTTTTGATACCACATTCGCTGTCGCGCATGTTGTAGCAGGCCCAAGCGGCCTTATACATACCGTAGGAATAAACACGGCTGTTTGGGAATTTTTCAAGGCGTTCGAATTGCTCAAGAGCTGCGGCAAATTTGCCCTGATCGTAAAGCAATTCTCCCAATGCCAAAGTACCATCCGGTACCAAAGGGGATTTTGGGAATTTAGTCAGAAGACGCTGATAGAGTTCATTAGAACCCTTCATTTGACCCACTTGTTGGTGAGCAAAGGCGTTATTGAATAACACCGCATCCATGTCGCGGAACTTCGGAAAGTCCACTTCAAGTTTTGTATAGATCTTCATCGCGCGTTTAACGGATTCAGTACCTTTTTCATTTGGAATCGGGAAAGGGGAAAGCTTCATCATCGGATTGTCGCGGTTCAAGTCGAAGAAGCGACCTGACTTTGATCTGCGCATGTAAAGCTCGGCAAGGCGATACCATAGGTCCGCCTCACTGGATGATCCTTTATTTCTTTTGATTACACCCTGAAGGGATTCGATCGCTTTGTTTTCTGAGCGAGTGATCATCAGCTCAGAACGCAAAGCTTTCTTTTCGTTTTCACCTTCATCGTTGGACATACGGACTTCTGGGATAAGTCCTTTTTCATTCTTTTCTGCAAAGCACAACAACGAGAATAAATGTATTGCCAGAATTAGCGTTAGCGTCTGCAGTTTCATAATATTAATCCCCTACGAGGGTCACCAATTTCAACTGAGGAAAGCCGGCCATCGAAGCAGTGTACATCACCTTGCGAAGAGTCGCATACGGGAGGTCTCTGTCTGCTTGCAATAGAATTTTACCTTCCTTAACCCATAGTTCCTTTTCGGTAGAATTTTTTGCCAGATGGTCCAGTTTGTCGAACAATGGCTTAATAAAATTCGTATCTGAAGACTCCAGGTCCTGAGGAAGGAAGTCCGCATCTTTCATATCTGCGATTTTGGTCTGGTCGATTTTCAAAGCTTCTTTAGACAATGAGATTTTCACAGCATTTACCGGATTCGCCGTTGTTGCCGACTGTGGCAAGCGGAGACCGTTTTCTGGGATGATCTCAACATCAGATGTGGAATATGATTGCAATAAGAACACCAGAAGGATCGTAAACATATCCGTCATCGACGTGATGTTTAGGGTGAATGTGGAGTTCTTTTTGGTATTTGGATCAAAGCGACGACGGCGTGACATGGGTTAGCCCTCCATCATGTTCGCGAAGATAACTTCAGGAAACATGTACTTGGTTTCAACATTCTTGCCTTGCTTCGTATCGAAGACGGGGAATGTCACTTTATTGTCGCGTGACTGACGGGCTTCATCCATTACTTTTACGATTTCATTGTAAGAGATTTTGCCGTCAGGATTCAGCTCAATTTTGAAAACTTCAGGATGTGCCTTTTTTACTTCAACCAACTTTGCATGAAGTGCCGGCAGATCAAGATGACCGTCTTTCAAAGGAACTGACTCTGTGCTTTCTTTGCCTTCTTTGGTCACAACAACTGTGAAGCCATCTTTTGCATCGACTTCAAGTGCAATCATCGTTGGAGTTTTATCCTGATCATTGCGTTGAATTGCTTCAGAAACAACCTGAGGAAGTTCAGTCTCGATAATCATCATTTGCACGAATGCAGAGGAGACCAGAAGCACCGGCACCAGCTTTACCATCACGGCAAGCAAGGGTGCCAAGTCCAATTCGAACTCACTATTATGGTTAATTTTAATTTTTTTTGCGCGTCTCATATACCCACCCAATTAGAATTAAAGTTCCATCTTGGAAAATGCCCCTGAGGGCTTCAATTAAGAAGCCTTGCCTGGAGCAGATGGAGGCGTTACTGACGGAGCAGCAACATGGTCTGGGAATACGTTTTGACGGGAAAGATTTGGAACGTGTGCAGTTGTCAGCAACTCTGCCAATTTACCGCATTTTTCCATCATCTCTTCCAACAACTCATTTTGACGTGAAGTCAGAACAGAGAAGAACACCATCGCTGGGATCGCAACTGCCAGACCCAAAGCCGTCGTATACATGGATACGGAGATACCTTGTGCCAAAAGTTGTTGTTTCAACGCAGGATCCGCTGCCGCAACCGCTTGGAACGACAGGATCAGACCGTGGATTGTACCTAATAGACCCATCAACGTTGCCACGTTGGCAAGCATGGAAAGGTAGTGCAGGCGTTTAGTGTACAAAGGTACGTTTTCAGACAAAGCGATATCGTGCGCCTGGAAAATAGTGTCGTCATCACGATCAGCTTTTTCAAGGATCGTTTTGAAAGCAGCTGCCAGAGGTTTTTTCTCTAGTTGTGCGCAAAGAAGCAAAGCTTCGTCGTGTTTTTTAGCCAAAACAAGAGTTTGGATTTTACCCATGAACTCATCGACATTCATACCGTACTCTTTGTAGAGCATTTTAGCACGCTCTGCCACTAGTACTAGAGAACCGATACCCGTTAGTAGAATCAACCAGCCAACGACGCCGGACTCATTCATGAACTTTAAGAATGCCATTTGTTTCCTCCTTGGAACCGCCACCGCGAGACCATTTAGTTAATTGTATCGAACCAGTCTCTGGCACCTGGAGGAAACGAACAGCATAGTGCAGACCGGATTTTACGTTTAAACGTTGTTTCGAATAGTTCTTTCGGACAATTTCGCAAAGAACATTAAATGCTACAGGATTGTTTTCAGAAACTCTGAAATGCAGCATGATTTTTTGACCTAAGTAGAGGAGTGGGTCATTCAAAAGGACCAGGGCTCCGTTCTCACTGACGCTCAAAGTGTTCCCGTCAAAGAACGAGTGATCGTTGTGAGCATAGACCGCAGTTTTCAAATCTCTGCGTGGAAATTTTCTTTCAATGAAAGCCCCTGACAGTGAATCCTTGGTTTGGATCAGACGTGCCAAGCGGTCTTTCGAGAATTCTGGAAGCTCCCCAACCAGGGTCCAGTTTTCCAGATGTGGAGCCCAGGCATAGTTATAATCCTGAAGCTCTGAATTTTGGATCATTGTAATCATCGAGCGATATTCGTAGGGACCGTATTTCATGTCCCCACGAAGAATATACCATTGCTCAAGATTCGCTGCTGTAGATTGTTCCCCACCCATTACACAATCCTTTTCTTAGATCTTGATCGATTTCGGATCGAAGTTGATTTTTACGTCTGAACTAGCTGCTGGAATCGCGGTGCCATGGAAAGTGATCGTCATAGTCGTTGCATCATATGTCCAGCCGTTTACTGAATCACGAGCCACGATGCTGCCATTGACAGTCACCACGATGGATTCAGGAATTGGCTCACGAGTCAGCTTAAATGAACTTGAAAGCTGCGCGATAGAGTCAGAGATGATTTCCAGAGTTTGACCGAAATCAGCACAAAGGTCACCGTTGATACCTGCAGTTTTCTGAGTGATCTCGTGGTAGCGTTTTGGGAACTTGTCTGTTCTCAACTGATCACGGCATTGAGTTGTCTGGATCGCGATGTTGGAAACAGAATAGTTTCTGCCATTTGCAATACCGCCAGTATAACCATCCATCCAGTCAATAAAGCTTTGCACTGTATACAAATTCGGATTCGTATAACTTTCATTAAGGGATGAACCTGAATGAGAGAAGTCCTCTTCGTCAGACACAATGATGACTGCCAGGAATGCATCAGGACGACGGAACGTGGAGTTCGCTGGCAAAGCCAAAATATCTTTCATACTTTGGAACGCACGTTCGTCACCAGAACCGTTGATACCTTGTTTAACTGTGTTTACGAAGACAGTTTCAAGGTTTGGAGTGTTTTTATCCATCACATAGTAGCCAGCGTTATTTCTAAGACGGGCGTAGGATGAGCCTCTCCAAGCTTCAGTGGTACCAACCGCCATACGGAAGTCATTGTTGTTGGTTTGAAAGCGTTGGATGAAAGACTTGAAGTTTTCAGCCAGGTTGTTTTGAGAAGTCTGCATGGAGCCGGAGTTATCGATGATCCAAAGGATGTCGATCTTTTTCGGAACATAGGCAGCTTCCTGCTTATAAGAATCGGCGTCAGCGAGGATAGAGTAAGTACCTCCGCTTTTTCCGCAACCAGCAAGCATTGAAATTGCTGAAGCAACTACTACTGATTTGCGAGCGATTTGATTGATCATACGGTTTGCCCTCCTGAGCCCCACCATGTTCGTGATGGATTCAGTTTCGTTTAATTACAGCGAAAACTGAAATTAGCCCCAACCTAGCGATTTTGTTTTTTTATTCAAAATCAGTTTCAAATTGAGGCGCGGTAACTCTTTGAAATCATACGGGGTCGGGTGTTGAACCACAGAAAAAATAATTTTCAGTCGTCAACATTATGGACGTTTTGCGGGAATTAGGTCGGGAAAATGTGCTCTAAGTCTGTGTTTTTTTAAGAACTTCTCAGAAACTGAAGAACTTTTAGACGAAATATTTGAGCTATTTTTCGCCAAGGTTTTGCTCGTTCGAACAAAGTATGACCGCAAAACTTCGCCGAAGTGACAATGAACCCAGCAAATGCGTTGTGAATATCCGTGGCTAAAATTTGTGAAGACAGAAAAGAGTTCGACAAATTCCGCGTTTCAATTATTTTGTCAAACGAGATCATTAAATTTCCATGCGGTGCTTTTATTTTAAAAAACTTTGTGGCAAAGGCAACTCTGGTAACTACTCAGCACAGGCCTTCAAACTACTTTATAAAGTATCTCCGTCACCTGGCGCTAACTACGCTGTTAATGCAATTGCATTGCCAATTCAGAAACTCGTCCTGATTCGCTAATTGATTTACTATTCTACCTATCCGTTGAGATGAACTTAACCAGCAGACCCTAAAATCAGATTGCTGATCCCAGGCTGGTTGTTCAATCCGTTGGAATTACTGTTGCTGCCATTTGGCAGTGAGTGTGGCGCTAATGTAATTGGTAAATTTCAAGAAAAGTGTTGACGGTATTTTTCAATAATTCATTTGCTCTATACTGGTTGATTTCGTCGGAAATGAAATTTTCAATCTAAAGATGCAAATCCCTTCTGTATGAGGCGCTAATGCACTTCTAAGTTGAATTTGTGTTGAGTCAGTCTCTTAGGCAAAAAAGCAAAGTTGAAAATCCATGGTATTGTGCTTGAAATTCCAAGTGGAGAGCTCATGAACTTGAAAGCACTTAATCAAAATGAACTGGATCTGCGAATTAAATCACTGGCGCAAAAAGAGCGTGAAGTATTGCATGAAGTTCTTGAAACGTTGAAAGAAATTGATGCACGTAAAAGCTATTTGAATTTTGGCTTTTCCAGCCTCTTTGAATACTTGGTTCATGGCGTGGGTTATTCCGAAGGAAGTGCTCAACGCAGAATCGATGCCGCAAGGTTGTTGCGGGAGTTGCCGGGTGTAGCTGAAAAAATACAAACTGGTGAAATTAATCTAAGTCAAATTTCCCTTGTTCAAAAGGCGGCGCGCGAGGTGATAAGAACCCGTGCGGCATCGGTCACTGCGGAACAGAAAATGGAAGTTTTGGAAAACCTGGGCAAAAAGTCATACGGACAAACACAACAGCAGGTTGCGGCATTTTTTGATTTGCCGATAGCGCAAGGGACTTACAAGAAAGTCCACGCAGATGAAAGTGTTCGGGTTGAATTTACGCTGACCAAAGAAGCTTTCGCCAAAATCAAGAATGCCCAAGAGATTCTATCGCACGCAGTTCCCACTCAGGATTTGGCCGTTTTCTTGGAATACCTTGCTGATAAAGTTATTAAACAGAAAGCAGGAAGAACAAAGGAAAACGCTCCAGTTCACAAGGCTAATTTTGAATCTAAAGATAAAATGCCAAATATAGCTAATTTGTCTGAGTTAGATGAAGTCACTGCCAACGTGGCGGTGAATATTACAGACAGATCACTAACGTCTGCGAATAAGAGAATTATATTCAAGAAACAACCGTGCTGCCAATGGGTGGACCCGCAATCTGGCCGACGATGTGAAAGCAAATGGCTTTTGCAGATTGATCATAAGCAAAGCCGGTGGGCTCAAGGTTCAAATCAGCTTGGGAATCTTCAAGTGCTTTGCGCCGCTCACAACAAATTGAAGTATATGCGTGAAGCGGGGATTAGGAACATTTCTTGAGTGTTCCTGATTCCTCGGGGCTGGCTGCGAACAGTGCTGCCGGCCACGAGCGACGAGTTTTTCGATGACAGTTTGAGGACCTGCCGATCGATCGACGAGGGGCATACGTGCAAAAGGCGGTGAAAACTCCGGCAGGAAAGGTTACTTTTTAAGCCAAGCTTTGGCTTTTAACCAATAGCCTTCTTTTTCTTCTGTGGAAAGCGCGCCCCAATCGATGCCTTCGGCTTTGGCTAGTTCTACCATCTTGTTGAAGCGTTCTTCGAAGCGGGCGTTGCCTTTGCGCAGGACTTGTTCGGGTTCCATCTGCAAGTGACGGCCTAATTGTGCCAAAGAAAACAGCACATCGCCCAGTTCGTGCTCGATTTCGGAATCGACGTCATTATCCAGGGCTTCGCGCAGCTCATCGAACTCTTCTTCCACCTTCAGCATCACGCCTTCGACGTTTTCCCAATCGAATTTAAACTTTTCAGTGCGTTTGCCTATTTTGTAAGCGCGTTGCAAAGCGGGAAGAGCTGGTACATTCAAGGCATATTCAGGCTTTGCGCCCTTTTCCTGCTTTTTGATCTCTTCCCAGTTCTTAACTACATCCGCAGAGCCAGACACTTTCACATCGCCAAACACATGAGGATGGCGACGGATAAGCTTAGTTGCCACATTTTCAATCACGTCATTCAGAGTAAATGCTCCACGTTCGCTCGCTAATTGCGAATGAAGAAGTACTTGAAAAAGCACATCGCCCAACTCATCTTTCATCTTCTGATCGCGCTCAGCACCTGCGCTTTCAATGGCTTCCACCAGCTCAAAAGTTTCTTCAATTGCGTATTGTGTAAGCGATTCGTGAGTTTGCTCTTTATCCCAAGGGCAGCCGTCGGGACCGCGCAGGCTTGCGACGATCTCGACCAAGGACTCAATATTACGTAAATCAGCAGGAGTTTTTGCCATACAGCGCCTCGACTTTTTGATGGAATCCGCTCTATCTTAGCGCAAACACAGAGTGATTTCGACAATTAAGTTAATTAGCGTTACGCTAACCAGGATAAGGACAACAGTCTTAATACTATGCCTCAGCGTGGAAAAGGTTCTAAGAAAAGTGAGAGTCCAGCAACTCGGGTCAACTACGAGGATCACAGTCTAAAATTCTTGGACTGGGTGGATTCAATTGGCCTCGAGAAGACTTTCTTTGGTCGTGCACTGCACATGCTCGAAGAACGCCTTTTCGTTCGTCGCGCGGCTATGATTTTCCTGTACTGTGTGCTTCTGTCCTACACGATTTTCTATCAATTCGAAGTTCCATACAATTTCAGTGTGGGTGATGTTGTCAGTTTCGATGTGACTTCACCAATTGCTTTCGAAATGACCGACGAGGTCACAACGGAAGAAAAGCGCTTCAAAACAGAAACGGCCGTTCCGGTCGTTTATGACTTCGATACCAGCGTATTTGAACGTGTGTCCCTGGGATTGATTCACTCTTTCCGCTCGATGAGAAATTACCACCGCGAAGCGACTTGGCCAAAACAGCCAGCGGCTTACCGCGCTAAGGTGAAGGATTTCTTCAAGTACAAAAAAGAATTCGAAACAGAGCTGGGAAGCCCGGTTTCAGATTTCATGTACGAGTGGCTGATTGACAACAAATTCAGCGCCCGCATCGAAGCCATCATGATTCGCAACCTGGAAAACTGGTACGAACAAAAAATTGCGGAAGCTCCGGATCGCTTCATTCCTGCAGGTCAAACCACGATCGTTGCCCGCGTCGTTCACAGAAACAACCTGGGTCGTGAGTTCAGTATTGTTCGCAGTGAAGTGGTCGATATTCAGGATCCCGATCATTTCGGTTTGGATGATCGCAAGGACCTGGAGCGCTTTACAGAAGGGGATCGTGCAAATATTCTTTATTTCGCAAGATCACTGCTGGTTCCAAATCTGACTTTGAACAAACAAGAAACTGCAAGCCGTAAACAAGCTGCTCGCGAAGCGGTCATCCCAGTCAATATCACGATTAAAAAGAATCAGGTGATCGTGGCGCAAGGTTCAGTCATCCAGCCATTCCACATGGCAGTGATCAAACAAATTGAAACCATTCAGTCAGACAAGCGCAAGGATTTGGCGGCGTTGGCGATGGCTTTGGTTCTGTCCATGGCAATCATCGTGTTCTTTTCGTATCTGAAGCGTTTTTCCATAAACCAGGTAAAAGTAGAATTCAAAGACCTGGTAGTAATGATGCTGATTGCTTATGGGACAGTTTTATTTACGAAAGTTTATCTGTTCGTCGTGGATGCAGCTTTTATTTCCAAGCTGGGACATCTGCTGCCAGCGACGTTCTTTTTGTATGCAGCTCCGATTGCCACCGGTCCGATGTTAGTTGGTTTGCTAATCACTTCCGGGGAAATCGTCTGGCTGTTCACTGCGTTTATGTCCCTGTGCCTGGGGATCATGGTCGATTATAACTATGCCCTGATGTTGTTCAGCATGATTGGTGGTATTGCTGCCGCTCGCGGAGTTTTCAACTGCAAAACCCGCAACGACATTTACTTTGCCGGTGTTAGAACCGGTGTGGTGAATGCCCTGGTTATCGCCTTTGTACTGACGATGACCCGCTTCGATCAGGAAGGTGCTGCCCGAGAAATTCTTTTCGCGATTCCAGCCGGATTTATCGGCGGGATTCTAAGTTCCCTTTGCGCGATGATGTTCATTCCGTTGCTTGAGTCAGCGTTCAACTACACCACGGACGTAAAACTTTTGGAGCTTTCAAACCTGAATCATCCGCTCCTAAAAGACATGATCGTTAAGGCCCCAGGAACATATCATCACTCGATGATGGTGGGTTCAATGGTGGAGGCCGCAGCCGAAGAGATCGAGGCTAATTCCTTGCTTGGCAAAGTTATGTGCTACTACCACGACATCGGCAAGATGGAGCACGCGAACTACTTCATTGAAAATCAAAAGCCGGGGAACAATCCTCACGATCATATTTCTCCGTTTATGAGTAAAACCCTGCTGATCGCCCACGTAAAAGACGGGGTCGAGATGGGCGTGACTTACAAGCTGGGGAAGCCGATCATCGACGGTATCATTCAGCATCACGGCACCACGTTGATTTCGTATTTCTATAACAAAGCTCTGGATCTAAAAAGAGAAGAAGATCCAGAGATCAGCGATCAGGATTTCCGCTATCCAGGTCCAAAACCTCAATTTCGTGAGGCGGCCTTGTGTATGCTGGCGGATTCCATCGAAGCGGCGGCACGGTCTCTGGACGAGCCGACTCCGGCTCGTTTGCAGAATATCGTCAGAAACATCGTACAAAGAAAATTCTCTGACGGGCAGTTGGACGAGTGTAATTTGACCTTGAAAGACATTTCCAAAGTTGAAGCTGCTTTCATTCGCATCCTTTTGGGTATATACCATCAGCGTATTGATTACCCACGCGCCGCTGGCGGCCAGTTGGGTGAATCCGTACCGACAAACAAGGGATAGAAATGCAGGTTCTTGTTATCAATGAATCCAAACACGCAGTTCCGCGAAAGTTCATTCAGGAATGGATGGACTCCGTCGTGGTTGAGCTTAAAAAACGCAAAGTCATCAATGCGGAAAAGGCTCGTCGTGAATTGACGCTGGTGTTTTTGGATAAAAAGCCTGCACAGAAAATCAATAACGAGTTTCGTGGAAAGGACTACGCCACGGATGTCTTGTCATTTGACTCGATGGATCCCTCCAGTTTCGGCGAGCTTGTTTTGTGTCCCGAAGTGCTGAAAAAACAAGCGAAAGAACACAAGCTGACGTTTCAAAAAGAATTGGGATACATGCTTTTGCACGGAACGCTGCATCTGTTGGGATACGATCATGAGACCAACGAAAAGGATGCGAAAGAGATGTTCGATCTGCAGGACGCTATCTTTGAGCGTTTGCTGCGTAGCCCCACTTGACACGCTGACATTTAGTTATAACTATAGCTGGGTTCGCTGTTAAGTCAGCGAATTAACCGTAGGAAATTAAATGTCGATCATAACGGAATCCTCAGACGTTAAAAAACGTATCACCCAGCTTGAAAGCTTCGCCAAGGAGCTTCGGGGGTATCTTTGACTTAGATAAAAAGAAAAAACGCCTGGATGAGCTGGCGATTCAAGCGGAAAACCCTGCGTTGTGGGGCAAGCCCGATGAAATGCAAAAGCTTAACAAGGAAAAAAGCCTGCTTGATAAAGCCGTGGGCGAGTTTGATTCTTTTACGAGTCGTTTGAGTGATGCTTCCGTACTGTTGGAGATGGCCGCTGAAGCCACCGATGAAGGCAGTTTCGTTGAAGTTAAATCAGAAGTTTCTTCCCTGGAAAAATTAGCTGAAGAATTGGAATTGAAGCGAGTTCTAAACGGCGAGCTTGATGCCAATAGCACTTATTTGTCGATCAATTCTGGCGCCGGTGGGACTGAGTCCTGTGATTGGGCGGAAATGCTTTTGCGCATGTACACGCGGTACGCCGACAAGCACGGCTATAAAACCCAGGTTGTCGAAATGACCGAGGGTGAAGGTGCCGGAATCAAATCCTGCACTCTGCTTATCGAAGGGCCTTATGCCTATGGGTATTTGAAGGCTGAATCGGGTGTTCATCGTTTGGTGCGAATTTCTCCGTTTGATTCGAATGCTCGTCGCCATACTTCTTTTTCCTCCGTTTTTGCCTGGGCAGAAATTGATGATGATATAAATATTGAAATTCGCCCCGAAGATTTGAAAGTGGATACCTACCGCTCCAGTGGTGCCGGTGGTCAGCACGTCAATAAAACAGATTCGGCAGTTCGTATGACTCATATTCCGACAGGCGTGATTGTCTCCTGCCAAATCGAACGTTCGCAGATTCAAAATCGTGAAAAAGCTTTGAAGATGTTGAAAGCGAAGCTTTACGAGCTGGAAGTTGAAAAACGTAATGCTGAAAAAGACGCGATGAATTCCAGCAAAAAAGCCAACGAGTGGGGCTCGCAAATTCGTTCTTACGTTATGCACCCATATCAAATGGTGAAAGATCACCGCACTGACTTTGAAACCAATCAGGTGGATGATGTCATGGACGGTGATTTGGATGGCTTTATTATGGCTTACCTTAAAGATCAGGTGAATCAGGAAGCGAAACCTTCGTGAATAGATCATCTTTAGCCTGGATTTCCTGGAAACTTCTCATTTCAAAAAAAACCATGTTCGGCGGCTCTGCGCCGTTGGCATTGTTCGGTTTGATTTTGGGGGTAGCTTCATTGGTGGTCTCGATGGCGGTGATGAGTGGTTTTGAATCCACTTTGCAATCGGCAATGACAGACGTATCTGGATCAGTGCAAGTGGTGAAACGCTCTCGCTTTCCGGATGACTGGAAAGAACTGGAAGAGCGCATTCGCAAAGCAGAGCCTTCCTTGGTTAGCTCCACTCGATTTGTTTTTGTTGAGGGGATCATGGCCCATAACGGACAAATTTCCGGGGTTCTCATGGAGGGACTCGACAAGGATCGCGTCAATCAGACATTGAATCTGGGAAGTCGTGTGAAAGAAGGTTCGGCGGATTTAAGCGAGCCCTCGGATGTTCCGTTGGCTTTGATCGGTTCGGGACTTGCTAAAAAAATGGGTTTAAAAGTCGGGGATGAGTTTCGCGTCGTTTTACCTATTGCTGATTTGTCGGACCCTTCAAATTTTAAAAGAAAAGTCGGAGTCTTTAAACTTCAAGGTGTTGTGGAGTTGGGTAAATTCGAATGGAATGAACGCATCATCATGATTGATCTGGGTGTGGCCCAGGAAGTGGCGGCAATTGGCGATCGTTATACCGGCATGATGTTGAAGTTCAACGATGCCGACTATGCGCGCAAGGCCAGCCATAATTTAAGTCAGGTTTTGGGATCACCATATTGGGTCCGGGACTGGCGTGATTCTAACGAAAATCTTTTCGATGCAGTGGCAGTACAACGCCCTGCCATTTTCTTTGTGGTGTCTGTGATTATTTTTGTGGCGGCGTTTAATATTTCGTCCACATTATTTGTGAATGTCGTACAAAGATTTAAAGATATCGCCATACTAAAAACTGTCGGCGTCAGTCGCAAAGACGTTGTCAAGATTTTCACCTTTCAGGGGTTGATCCTGGGGGGCGTCGGACTAGCTGGCGGATTTATTTTGGGCTTTATTCTGTGTTTGATGTTTAAGTGGGCGCAAGGTCGCCTAGGTCTTATTTCCGGAGCGGTTTACCGCCTGGATTCCATCGAAGTCAGCATCCGCTTTGTTGATACGGTTGCGATATGCGTGGCTACTATGTTGATTTGTTTTATTGCAACTCTGGCTCCTGCGCGCAGGGGCGCTGATCTTAATCCCATGGGAGGGCTGCGAAATGAATAATCCTGCCAGTAACTTTCTCTCGGTCAGAAATATTCACAAGTCATATCCAAGCGGCAGCGGGGAACTTGAAATTCTTCGTGGTGTAAGCATGGATATCAACGGCGGGGAGGCCTTGGCTATTTTGGGGGCTTCCGGTGCTGGAAAAAGTACACTTTTGCAAATCATGGGAACCTTGGATCGTCCTAACAGTGGTGAGGTGACTTTCGAAGGTCGTGACCTGCTCGCGATGAACGACGAAGAGATCTCGAAGTTTCGTAACGCTGAAATGGGTTTTGTATTTCAGTTCCATCATCTTTTGAGTGAATTCAATGCTGTCGAAAATGTCATGATTCCTTGTCGAGTGGCAGGGGAGTCGCCAAAGACTGCAAAAGAAAAAGCTCTTCACTTGCTGGAGTTCATGGGACTTGCGGATCGCGCGGGTCATTATCCAAACCAGTTATCGGGTGGTGAGTTGCAGCGCATCGCAATTGCTCGTGCCTTAGTTCGCCATCCAAAAATTTTATTTGCCGATGAGCCCACAGGTAATTTGGACTCAAACACCAGCGCCAAAATTCAAGAGTTGTTTTTCCGCCTCAAAGAGGAAATGCAATTGGCCTTGGTCATCGTGACGCATGATCTTACCTTCGCAACACGCTTTCCAAAAGTTTATCGAATGAAAGACGGCCTCTGGGTCTAAGGGGGTCGTTGAAAAACGGCTGATTGCGTCAGTGTGGGCTTTTTTGGTGTACTAGACTTAGGTAGTGGGCTACGATTTCGGAGTTTAAAAGGTAACTATCGAGAAATCTTTGAGATTTTTGAAAATTGAGACCCTGTGTGGGTCCCACTCGGTTGGAGAATTCGAACTTTGATTAAGCTTCTTTGTACTTTGTTATTAGTAACTGCAACGTCAACAGCGATTGCGGCTCCGAAAAAAAAGACTGCTCCCAAGAAAAATGGGACTGCGGTTGCGCAAGCTAAGAATACAGCTTCTGGTCTGACAATTAAATCCATCGAGGTCTCTGGTAACCGCAAGATTGAAAAAGATGCGATTCTTAGCAAGATCACAACGAAAGTTGGCGATGAGTATAAGGCCGAATCAGTGCGTGCTGATGTGCAGGCCTTGTTTGGTCTTGGTTACTTCAACAATATCGAAGTGAATCGTCAGGTTTCAGGTAAAGAAGCCGTGCTGACTTACCAGGTATTGGAAAAGCCTTCCATTGCGGAAATCACTTACGAAGGAAATACCGAAATCAAGTCCGAAGACATCGCTGATGCCACCGGAATCAAAGCTTATCAGCTTTTGAATATGTCCAAAGTAAAAGAAGCGATTGAAAAAGTTCAAAAGCTATACGAGGACAAAGGTTTCTTCCTGGCGCGCGTGGAAGCAGAAGTTCAGGATGTCACGAAAGACGAAACCGTTCGTCTGGTATTTAAGATTCGTGAAAACGACAAAGTTAAAGTTCGTAAAATCACTTTCCTGGGTGCAAAGCACATTTCTGAAACTGAACTGAAGAGCAAGATGTTCACTCAAGAGGGTGGGTTCTTCTCGGGAATGTCTGGTTCTGGTCAGTACAAGCAGGAAGCATTTGATCGCGACGCACAGATCGTGCGCTTCATGTACTTCAATCAAGGTTATGTGCAGGCGAAAATTGATCGCCCGCAAATCACAGTCACACCGGATAAGAAAAATATCTATATCACTTTCAACGTGGAAGAGGGCGAGCAGTACTCCGTCGGGGATGTTGATTTCGCCGGTGATATTTTGTTTCCAAAAGAAGAACTTTATGAAGCAATCAAGATTGATGAAAATGGCGTGTTTTCATTTGAAGTTCTGCAAAAGGACATCAGTGAGCTGACGGCAAAATACGGTGACTTGGGTTATGCCTTCGCCAACGTTATCCCGCGCACGCGGGCCAATGATAAAGAACGCAAAATGGACCTGGTCTTTGAATTCGACAAGGGCCAAAAAGTTTACTTCGGTAAAATCAATGTTGTCGGAAACAGCAAAACCCGTGACAAGGTTGTGCGCCGTGAATTGAAAGTTCGCGAGGGCGAGCTTTACAATGAAACCCGCCGTCGTCAGTCGATGGAAGGCATTCAGCGTCTGGGCTTCTTTGAGGACGTGAACTTCAAGACTTCTGTGGATCCTGAAAAAACCGATGTCATGAACGTCGATATCATTGTGAAAGAGCGTAACACCGGACAAATCCAGTTGGGTGCGGGTTACGGAACTTCCCAAGGTTTCACTTTGCAGGGTTCAGTTCAGCAAACGAACTTTCTGGGTAAAGGTCAAAACCTTGGCGCGAGCTTAAATCTAAGTGGCACGGGCAGTTTTTATAACTTGTCCTTCACTGAGCCCTATTTTAACGACACGGAATGGTTGTTGGGTGGCGATGTTTATCAAAGTATGAATACCGGTCGTATGGACTACGATGAAAATCATACGGGTGCTTCTGTGCGTATGGGGCGACCGATTGCTGAATTCACGCGTGGATTCTTGCGTGCAAAGTACGATAAGTCTGATCTGAAAGAACGTAGAAACGCGGATGGAACTCTGATTACAGATACGGATCTGTTCCCGTTGGATTCTGCCTCTGGTGAAACGATCTCCTTAACAGGAACTCTTGAGTACGACACCCGAAATGACCGTTTCTCGCCGACCAAAGGTATGTTTGCATCGGCCTCTTATGAGTACGCAGGTTTCGGACAGTTGAAATACAACCGTGCCAGCACAAAGTTCAATTTCTTTAGAAATCTCTTCTGGGATGTGACTTGGAGAAATAACCTTCAGTATGCGCGTATTGATGGACTCGATGGCCAGGAAGTACCATTCAATGAGTTGTATCTACTGGGGGGGCCATACTCTTTGCGTGGTTTCAGATCGTACCGTGTGGGTAAAATGAAGTTCTCGCAGAAGATTTATAATGAAAGCATTGCTGATGGGATGACTGCGCAACAGGCGAATATTGAAGCCATGCGTTTTTATGGGGGCACTCAACAGGCATTGTTCCAGACAGAACTGCAGTTTCCATTGGTAAAAGATGCCGGAATCTTCGGTGCGGCTTTCTTTGATATTGGTTCCGCGGACGACGTATTGAATAGTGATACTTTATTCTCTGACATGGGTCTGGGGATCCGTTGGTATTCACCGATCGGGGTGTTGAGATTCGAGTGGGGCTTCCCGCTGAATCGTGACCCGAACTACCACGATGCCTCGGTGTTCGAGTTCTCAATTGGTCCAAGTTTCTAGTTTAAAAGTTTAAGTTAAAAAATTTTAGGGAGGAATTTTTATGAGAAAAATGATTATCGCAGCGACTGTGTTTATGATGGCGGCAGCTGCTCATGCAGCTGAAAGCAAAGTGGGTTTCGTTGATATGCAAAAAGCTATTCAAGCGACTTCTGCTGGTAAAAAAGCAAAAGCGGAGCTTGAAGCTGAATTCAACAAAAAGAAAAAAGATCTTGAAAAGAAAGAAGCTGATCTGAAAAAGATGGGTGAGGATCTTGAAAAGAAAAAATCTGTTCTTTCCGAAGAAGCACTTGGCAAAAAACAAGCTGAGTTTCAGGAAGAAATGATCAAATACCGTGATATCGTAGGCAAAAGCCAAATGGATATTCAAAAGAAAGAGCGCGAGTTGACGGCTCCAATTTTGACTAAAATGAGAACTGTGATCGGCAAATTGGCAAAAGACAAAGGTTACACTTTGGTTCTTGAAAACAACCAGGGCGTTTTGTACTCCACGCCAGAATCTGATCTGACAGAAGATGTGATTAAGGCTTACGAGAAAGAAAAATAGTTTCAAATCTCAAAGGGGCCTCAAAAAGGTCCCTTTTTAAATTTAGTGACCCGTTTTTAAATACGCAGTTAAAATTAGGATATCAAATCCATGGCAAATTATAAAATTCATCCTTCCAGTGTTGTTTCCCCAGATGTCGAGATCGGCGATGATGTTGAAATCGGACCTTATTGCCTTATTCAAGGTAAAGTAAAAATCGGCAAGGGAACCATTGTTGAAGGTCACGTTACACTGGGTTCGCGTTACGGTATTCTGGATATCGGCGCAAACAATCACTTCTGCCCGGGTGCGGTTATTGGTGGAGCTCCTCAGGATATTTCCTACAAGAATGAGCCCACTTCTTTGATTATTGGTAACAACAACATGTTCCGTGAATTCACGACAGTGAACTTGGCGACTTCTAAAGGCGACAAGAAAACTGAAATCGGTGATAACGGCTATTTCATGGCTTACACTCACGTAGGGCATGATTGCAAACTTGGCAATAACGTTATTCTTGCGAACAACACTCACTTGGGTGGTCACTGCGAAATCGCAGACGGCGTGTTCGTGGGTGGTATGAGTGCTTTGAATCAATTCACTAAAGTCGGCAAGATGGCTTTCATCGCGGGCAGTAGTATCGTGAATAAAGATATTATTCCGTTCTGCCGTGCTCAGGGTACCTACGCAACAATTCGCGCGACAAACAAAATCGGTCTGGCGCGTAAAGGTTATCCACGTGAAGAAGTGACGAATGTGCATAAAGCGATTCGTATCATCATCATGGGTTCCCATACGGTTGAAGAAGGCATCAAACGCATTCAAGAAGAATGCACGATGAGTCCGAACATCGAGTATTTCATTAACTTTATCCGCTCTTCGAAGCGCGGTATCGCGGTCGACAGAAGCCCTAAAGGCTGGCAAGAAGATGAGCAATAAACTACGTGGCGCCGTTGTCGGCGTCGGTTACCTTGGTAACTTCCATGCTCAAAAGTATAAAAACAATCCCCATGTGGAATTGGTAGGGGTGTGTGATCACTTCCCGGCTCAGGCAGATAAAATCGCTGCTGAACTGGGAGTAAAGAGTTTCCACCGTCCCCAGGACCTGATCGGTCAAGTGGACTTGGTAACGATTGCAGCCAGCACGCAAAGTCACTATGAAGTGGCGAAGTTGTTCCTGCAAAATGGTATTCACGTGAACGTGGAAAAACCCATCACTGCAACAGTTCCTCAAGCAGAGGAATTGCTGGCATTGGCGGAAAAGCACAAAGTAAAGCTGGCAGTTGGGCATATCGAAAGATTCAATCCTTCTGTTAACGAGCTTAAAAAACACATGAAGAATGTCAGCACGATTGAACTTATCAGAACGGCGCCTTACAAGGCCCGCGGTGCTGATGTCAGCGTTCTGCACGATCTGGCAATTCACGATATGGATTTGTTATTGTGGCTAACAGGCAGTGAAATCGAATCCATGATCGCTTCCGGTACGAAGTTGATTTCACCAGAGCTGGATACAGCTTCGATCTCGTTTAAAATGAAAAATGGCATTCACGGAATCATTACGGTCAGTCGTGTTTCACCAGTTGGACAGCGTTCAATTCGCGTGGTGCAGAATGATTGCACTATTTTTGCGAACACCGGTATTCATGAACTTGAAAAAGTTGAAAAAGGACCGGGTGGTGACGAACTGACCAAAGTCACCAAGTGGACCGTTGAAAAAGCGGATGCCTTGCAAAAAGAAACCGACGCGTTCATCGATGCCGTTTTGAATGACAAAACTCCGGTGGTAACGGGTCTGGATGGTTTGAAAGCGCTTCGCGCGATCGAAGACATTCAAAAGATGATTGGTAAATAAATGGATCAAGTATTGTTCGTGGCCGCCGAGGCCTCCAGTGTTACATATGCTCAAAGAATTCTTGAGACCTGGAAAAAGCAGGGAAGAAAAATCCATGCTTTCGGCGTCGGCAGTCAGGACATGGAAAACTTAGGCTTCGAACGCCTGGGTAAATCCGAAGAAATGGCGGTCGTGGGAGCTGCAGAAATTATCAACTCCTACAGTCTGCTAAAAGGCGTCTTTGACAGCCTGGTGGCCGAGGCTGAAAAACGCCGCCCTAAAGTAGCTATCGTGATGGACTATCCGGAATTCAACCTGATGCTTGCAAAGAAACTGCACGCACTGGGAATCCCGGTGGTTTATTATATTTCCCCGCAAGTCTGGGCTTGGCGCAAAGGCCGGGTTAAAACTATTAAAAAATACTGTAAGAAAGTTTTCGTTCTTTTCCCATTCGAAGTTCCCTTCTATGAAGAGCACGGAGTTGCCGTTGATTTCGTGGGTCATCCTTTGTTGGATGAGTTGGACGAACGCCTGATTGATGATGCGGCATACTTAAAGACCCATCGCAATCAAGTGGGTATTCGGGATGATGAAATCGTTCTGGGATTGATGCCCGGAAGTCGCAGACTGGAACTGAAACAGCATTTTCAGATTCAGTTGGATGCCGCGCGAATTCTATCTAAAAAATACAGCAATCTAAAAATCGTCATTTTGACGGCTCCGACATTTACCAAAGAGAAAATGCAGGAGTATCTGGAAGATTTCAGGTTGCCTTACATCCTTCTGAAGGATGAACCGTTTCGCATGATCCACCTGGTGGATATGATGCTAGTGGCTTCGGGAACGGCGACATTGCAAGTGGGGCTGCTGCAAAAACCGATGGTTATCATGTACAAAATGAAGTGGTTGACCGGTGTGTTTGCCAAAATCTTTGTGCGTGGAACCAAGTACTTCGGCTTAGTGAATTTGATTCTAAATAAAGAAGCTGTTCCAGAGCGTTTCCAGGGAGATGTGACTGCTGAAAATATGGCAGCACTTCTTGACCGCTACATCACAGACAAAGCCTATACCGCGGAAGTTAAAAAAGATCTGGCATCCCTTCGCTCTTACCTGGGTGATAAAGGTGCAACTTCACGCGTGGTAAAATCACTGGATGAGTACCTGACTCTATGAAGCCATTTTTAAAACCACTTTCATTTCTATACGATCGCATTGTTGGGTTTAAAAACTCGCTCTATGATCGTGGAGTTCTAGGGGCTTACAAGGCGCCTATGAAAGTGATCAGTATTGGAAATTTGACGATGGGTGGGACAGGTAAAACTCCCATCACGGATTACTGTTTGAAGTCTTTGGTCGGAGACCACAAGAAAGTCGCAGTGGTTAGTCGTTCTTACCGTGCGGATGCGTCGGCATCCGTTCGGGTGGATGTTACGCATCCCCATGCTGCTCGTTATTACGGGGATGAACCCGTGCTTTTGGCGCAGGCCAATCCTGAAGTCACAGTTTTTGTTGGCGACAGTAAGTGGCAGACGGCAGAGTATTCCACCAAGAACTATGGTCCCTTTGATGTAATCGTAGTGGACGATGGTTTTCAGCACCGCAAACTGCACCGTGATTTGAATATTGTTATTCTGGATGCAACTGAACCATGGAGCAACTATCAGGTTGTTCCCGAGGGCCGTGCTCGTGAATCCTGGGAAGGCTTGCAACGTGCGGATGTGATTCTGTTCACTAAGTGCAATCTGGCCGATGAAAACAGTCTGAAGGTTGTTCAGGATCACCTGCCTTCGGGTAAAGAAGTTCTGTATTTCGGTTACGATATCGTCGACTTGAACAACGGCACCGAAACAGTTTCAACGGATATGTTGAAAGGCCAGTGTATCTTCCTGGTTTCAGCTATTGCCCGACCTGATGTTTTTGAAAAGATGATGCGCTCTTACGGTGAGATCTGTAAAAAGAGTGTGCACTTCCGCGATCACCATCAATACACGGAAGCAGAGGCTCAAAAGATTTGGGCAGACTTTAAAAAGTCGGGTGCTGATTATCTTGTGACAACCTCCAAGGATGCGGTGAAATTGCGTCGTCTGTTGCCGGAGCCCGAAAAGCTTTGGAGCACCAATTTACAGGTGACGGAATTTGGAAGCAAAGGACGTCTGCATGAAATTATTGGCCAGCTTTTTAACTAAAATCGGCATTTTCCTAAGCAGCATTTTGCCCCGTAAAGTTCAGCGCCTCTCCGGTTCCTGGATTGGGTTTCTGTGGTGGGATGTATTTGGTTTTAGAAAAAAGATTGTCATCAATAACTTAAAAGTCGCGTTTCCTGAATGGACCGAGGCTCAACGAAAAAAAGTGGGCCGCGAGTCGGTTTATCAGCTGGGTTATAATTTCGGAGAGTTCTTTTTTATTCCCAACATGACTCGCGAGTGGGTCGATAAGAATGTAGTGTTCGAAGGTCTGCAAAACTACGAACAGGCCATTGCCAATGGCAAAGGTTTCTTCTATTTGACTTTGCATCTTGGCAACGGGGACTTGGGTGCCAATGCTTTAAGCGTAATTGGTCAAAAGATTCATATTATCTCTAAAAGTTTTAAAACCAAATGGTTCAATGACCTGTGGTTCTCTGTGCGTGGTGCGCAGGGTGTGAAGTACATCGAAGCCCATGGACCTAACAATGCATTCGAAATTCTCAAAGCGTTGAAGCGCAACGAAGGCTTGGTGTTCGTTCTTGATCAATACATGGGAAAACCCTTCGGTGTTGCCACTACGTTTTTTGGCAAACGCACGGGTACGGCCTATGGTCTGGCTTTGTTTGCGCAGAAGACGAAAGCACCTGTGCTGCCCATTTATACCTATGAGGGAAATGACGGGAAAGTTCATTTGGTGATTGAGCCAGCTATGGACTTGAGCCCATCAATCGTTGAAGATAAAGACCAGAGTATCGCGAACATCACTCAGGCATTCACAGATAAGCTTGAGCAAATTGTCAGAAAGCATCCAGAACAATGGATGTGGGTCCATAGACGTTGGAAGGATTTTTAGTGGGTAAGTTTTCGATTGCAGCAAGTCTTTTCGCTTTGTCGATGTTGTCGGCATGCTCAACTTCGTTTTTGAAATACGAAAAGGCTGACAAGCTTGGAACAATTGACGAGTTTGAAAAAGCAGTAAAGATCGAAGAACCACCAGCTGCACCTGCAGAAGCCACGGAGGTTCCTGCGGTACCAACAGAAGCTGCTAAGCCAACAACAACGGCAGACAAAAAGACTACTGTCGGTACTGGTGCAAAGACTCCTAAATCCGAGAAAACTGAAAAGAAACCGGTCGCAGCCAAGGCTGAAACAAAATCCAAATCAGAAAAAGGTAAGAAGGCCGCTGCAGCTTCCCCAGTTCGCCGTCAGCCAGAACTTGAAGATGATGCTGGTTTTGATGGACGCCGTCCTTTGGTGGACCCCTTCCGCATAGGTGAAGTGGTCAAGCACGACGTCTCCTATTTTAAAATGTCAGCAGGGGAGCTGACATTCAGTACTCTGCCTATGGCTACCGTGAACGGCCGCAAGTCATACAAGCACAATATCGCGATCAAAACGATTTCCTTGTTCGCTTCAGTTTATACTGTTGAAGACAATGTTGATATTTTCATGGACTACGCTGATGTGGTGCCGACAGTCTTTGAACTTCATGTCAAAGAATCCGGTCAGCTTCGCGAAGCAAAGATGCTTTTTGATAACGTCAAGAAAATGGCTACTTACTGGGAAAAGAAAGTGACCAAGAAGGACGGCGAAGAAGAAAAGCGCGAGCAGTGGGAGATCGAAGAGTACGCGCAAAACGTGTACAGCGCGATTTACTACATGCGTATGTTCCAATGGGAAGTGGGCAAAGAGTATTCCTTCCGCGTTTCAAACGATAAGGAAAACCTGGTTTTCTCGGGCAAAGCGATTCGTAAAGAAGTTCTGGATACAGAACTGGGCCCGATGAAAGCCATCGTGGTGCAGCCAAATATTATCTTGAAGGGTAAATTCAAACCCATCGGAGAAAACCTGATCTGGTTGTCTGATGATGAACATAAGTACATCTTAAGGATCGAAGCGAAAATCAAAATCGGTACACTGGTATCTGAAGTCGTTTCAATCAAACCAGGTAAACTTCCTTAAGCCCGTTGATCGCGAGCTATGCGAGTTGCGGCAAGAGTCTCAATGACTTTTGCCAGAACCAGATTCTGGGCCAGCATTTTGTAGAATGAATTCTGTTCTATCTCTAACAGAACAGTATCCCGTTGAGTTGTGACGGTGGCCGTGCGAACTCCCCCTGAAACCAGAAGAGAGATCTCGCCAAAACAAGTTCCTTGATTCAGAACATTAATGGTCTGTCCTTTTTGGCTGATTACGACAGAGCCTTGAATGATAATGTAACAAGTGTTTCCGCCCTGACCTTCCTGAAAAAGCACCTGATTGGCCGGTGCCTGTACCAGACGGCCTGTGAAGATTAAAGCATCCAGACTGTCAGTGGGAATGTCCTTAAAAAACGGAGAGGAAAGCAGGGCCTGCATCACCCAGAAGCGATGCTGCAAAGCCTGGGCTTTGTCTGACTTGATCAGATTGTCATATTCAGGCAAGTGATGCACACGCAGAACTTCAGAAGCACTGCTGGTGATAACATCCGCATTGCGGGGTTGGTTTAACAGAAATCCCCGCTCGCCGAACAAGGCGCCGGCGCCCAGGGTTGCTACCAGTTGTCTTCGCGTTTCAGAAAGCACTTTGTAAATCGATGCCTGGCCTTTTAACAATACGAAAAGATCCCGGCTGCTTTGTCCCGAGTGGGTGATGCGAATATTGGGTGGCACTGAAAAGACAGTCGCTTTTTGCAATAGATAGTTCGCTAAAGAAGGTTCCAAAGAACGAAAAAAAGGCAAAGTTGAAGGATCAGGTTTAACCTGTTTTCCATTCATCACGTCAATGGAGCTAAAAACCAACGGGGAGTCGTCTGAGTTCACCTGTTTAAAATATTCAATGATGCTTTGATTGGCGATCAGACGCTCGTGAACTAAAAACTGCATTAAGCTATACAGCTCACGAAAGCTGACCAGCCATCCTTGTCCCAGAAAGAAATGAACCAAGCCTTCGATGGAGACGCCATTTTTAAGCACTTCCAGATAAGAAAACTGCAGAGCGTTCAACTCAAAGCTGCCCAACCCCGACGACAACGTCAGGGTCCCACCCTGAGAGTGTTTCAGAGTTTTAAATGGCTTTAGTTGGATCACTTCACGTTCGATTTTCATGCACTCATCTTATCGGTCAAAGTCGGGCTTTTTTGCCGCGGCCAAGGTCCTGAAAATAACAGCCAGACCCCGCCGAAGTCCGACGTTTAAGACTGATACTCTACAATAATGCTATGGCGCAAACTAAATGCCGGCACTTTTCCGGATATAAACCCTGTTCCAAAAGTCAGAGCTGTGACTCTGAGTGCGCCTCCTTTGATGTTCCAAAACTTTCAATACTGATTGTGCATTTAGGGGCTCTTGGGGCTGTGGTTCGCAGCACCAGTCTTCTTAAAGCCATCAAGCGCAAGTATCCTTCGTCAATGTTGACGTGGGTGACTGATGCTCCTGCGCATTTACTTTTGCAGAATCATCCCGCTATCGATCGGGTGCTGACGACCAAAGAAGCAGATTTATTGCAATTGCGTGCGTTGGAATTCGACGTGGCCCTGGTGATTGATAAATCCCTTAAAGCTGTGGGTGTGCTTCAGTATACACAGGTTGATCAGGTTTTTGGTTTTTCAGCAAATCCCCGCAACGGAGCGATTGTTCCAGCGACTCCGGCAGCTGAAGAGCTGTGGCAGTTGGGCCTTGATAATCAAAAGAAATTCTTTGAAAACAAAAAAGCAGAAAATCAATTGATGATTGAAGCCCTGGAGCTGGGGGCATTTCAAAGAGACCCTTACTGGTTGCCTTTGAGTGGACCAGAGCAAGAGCTATTACAGTTGCGTCGTTCTCAGTTTCTGACGAACAGCAAAAAGTGGGTGTTGGGTTTCAATACGGGTTGCAGCAATGTGATTTCGGCCAAAAAACTGACGGTGGAGTTCCATCGTCTGATGATCACATCATTGCAAAGTCGGTATCCCGAGGCGCAAATAGTTTTGTTGGGCGGGCCTGAAGACACTGAGCGAAATCATCAGATTTCTCAGGGTTTGCCGGTGATCTCTACAGCGACCGAAAGTGGTCTGCGCGACGGTTTGATCAGTGTCGCTGCGTGTGATGTGGTGGTGACAGGGGATAGCTTGGGGATGCATATGGCTATTTCTCAAGGCAAGCAGGTGGTGGCCTGGTTCGGTCCAACCTGTGCTCATGAAATAGATCTTTATGATCGTGGAGTATCTGTTCTAACGAAAAGCCCCTGCAGTCCTTGCTGGAAGAGAGCTTGTGAAAAAAACATAATGTGCTACGATCAGGTCTCTTTGCAGGAGATCGTTCATGCCGTTGAATCTTGTCGTACAAACAGCCTTTCTGGGGGACTTGCTACTGGCAATTCCACTTCTGAAGCGTTGTCGTCAGACTTGGCCTGATCACGAACTGGGCCTGGTGTGCCGCAAGGGATTTGGCGACTTCTTCCTAAAAACCCATCTTGTTGATCATGTTTTTGAAATCAAAAAAGGCGACGCAGAATCCTACAACCAGGCGATCGCAGGAATTGCAAAGTACCAGGTCAATTATCTAATTTCTCCTCACGAGTCCCTGCGCACGATTTTCTTCTGCAGAAAAATCAAAGCTCAGCATAAAATCAGTTTTAAAAATTTCTTTGGATTTTTGGCGTTTTCAGAATCTGTGAAAAAGCCCATGCAATTGCCGGATCCCATGCGCCAAATGAGTTTGCTGCAAACAGTAGATGGCAAACTGGTCGAGCTGCTTTCATCCTATCAAAAAACACAAAAGCCTTATGAAACTGATTCCCGAGGTAAGCTTTCGGCTCCACCGAGCTGGGCTTCCATGAGTGTGCGTGAAGAGATCATGAAGAGCAGTGACGTCTATAAGAATCTGGAAACCCGCTATGATCTGAAAGGTCTTAACGAAGGCCGTGGCATTTTGATGTTTCCGGGTTCCGTGTGGGCCACCAAGCGGTGGACCAAAGAGGGTTTTATTCAGACAGGTAAGTCCCTGCAGGATCAAGGGTATCAGATTTACGTTATGGGCGGCCCGGGAGAAGAGGCTTTGGCGCAAGAAGTGTCAGAGGCTATTCCGGGATCACTGTGCATTGCCGGCAAAACTTCCATTCTGGAATCAACGCAGATAATTGCGCGAGCTCGTTTGCTGGTTGGAAATGACAGCGCCGCTTCTCATATGGCGGCCGCTTGTGAAACTCCGCTGATTGCGGTTTTCGGTCCTACAGTTTTAAGATTTGGTTTTAGACCGTGGTCAGCTGATTCTTATATTGCGCAGAAGGAAACTTTACCGTGCCGACCTTGCGGCAAGCACGGTCATAAAGTGTGTCCGATCAAAACCCATGTGTGCATGACCCACCTGCCAGCAGAGCAGGTGGTGAATAAAGCTGAATTTATTCTTCGCTCGTAAAGTCTTTAACATTAATGCCGTATTTGCGAATCTTGCGCAGCAAAGTATTCTTAGGAATATTTGCCTGAGCCACCGTTTGATTGATGCGCCCCTGATTGGCCTTCAGTGCACTGACGATAAATTCCTTTTCCATGCCTTCTTTGAAAACGTCAAAATCCAACGGACCCGAGTAACCCATATTGGCGGTTTTTTCGGAAGTCTCTTTCGGAGCCAGCTTCAAAGCTTCAGGCAGGGAATCCAGAGTGATATTCTGTGAGTTCTCGACAATGAAAGCTCGTTCGATCACGTTTTCAAGTTCACGGATATTACCCGGCCAACGATAGGACTTCAGCATGTCCAGGGCTTCGCTTGCAATGCCGTTGATTGTGCGACCATGCTGGCGTGCGAATTTTTTGATAAAGTGCTGAGCCAAGGCGTGGATATCATCCGTGCGATCGCGCAAAGGTGGAAGGAAGATCGGCATGACATTCAGGCGATAGAACAAGTCTTCGCGGAAGGTGCCATCGGCCATCATTTTTTCCAGATTGCGGTTGGTAGCTGCAATGATGCGGGTGTTGGTTTTAACTTCACGGTTGCTGCCCACTGGAGTGAATTTCTTATCCTGTAGCACGCGCAAAAGTTTGACCTGCATGTCCGGACGAAGTTCGCCGATTTCATCCAGGAACAAAGTGCCGTTGTTGGCCATTTGGAATTTACCGATTTTGCGTTCAATGGCGCCAGTGAAGGCCCCTTTTTCATGACCGAACAATTCGCTTTCCATCAGGCTTTCCGGAATAGCGCCGCAGTTGATGGCGACAAAGCTTCCGGACTTGCGTGGGGAGTTGAAGTGGATCGCGCGGGCCACCAGCTCTTTGCCAGTTCCGTTTTCACCGCGGATCAAAACTGTCGTATCGACTTTGCACAGGCGATAGATCAGGTTGAATACTTCTTTCATTTTTTGTGAAGAGCCCACGAATTCAGATTCAATGTCGTCGTCAAAAATCGGATTGGACAGGGCCAGGCTGGAAACCAGGTCGCGGGCTTCCTGACTTTTGCGAACGATTTCAGTCAATGTTTGCGGGTTCACCGGTTTTTCAACGTAGTCGTAAGCGCCTTCTTTGATCGCAAGGACTGCATCATGAAGATTGGAGTGAGCCGTCATTAACACCACGAAAGTGCGTGGGTCATGTTCTTTGATCGCGGTCAAAGCTTCCAGACCGTTCATCTCTGGCATTTTGACGTCCATCAAAACCAGATCCCAGGATTGTTGTTTTACTTTTTCCAGGGCTTCCTTGCCAGTTGACGCTTCGTCAATCGTAAATTCAATTTCCGGCATGGTGGATTTAAGAATGGAAATAACCGAACGGCGCAATTCCGCTTCATCGTCCACGATCAGGGTGCTTAACTGATTGATCATAACATCTCCTCGATGACGTCTTCAGATTCCAGTGGCAAGGTGAAGGACACAGTCGTGCCGTGTCCCCATTTGCTGTCCATCGCGACTTTACCACCGTGAAGTTCAATAAAATATTTAACTAAGTAAAGACCTAAACCGGTCCCTTTGGTTTTTAAATCCTGATCACTGCCACGAGTGAACTTGCCCCAGACTTTGTCCAGATCCTCGGGCTTGATGCCGTCGCCAGTGTCCTTGACTTCAACTTTGATATCAGAATCGGTTTCAGATGAAGTCACTTCAATCAAACCTTGCGAAGGCGTGTACTTGATCGCATTCTCGATCAGGTTGATGATAACTTCTTTGATCAAAGTCGGATCGAACTCCACTGAGAACATCGGTTCCAGATGGGTTTGAATGCGAATGCCTTTTTCCGCAGCCAGCGGGCGCAGAGTGACCAGTGCTTCTTCAATCACTTCGTTGATATCTGCGGCATCTTTGTTGATTTTGAATTCCCGCGATTCGATTCGCAGGACTTTCAGAATCGACTGAATATAGCGATTCAACTCGTCACCAAAGGTGCGCAGGGATTTCAAATCTGTTTGCAATTCCTGATCCTGGTTTTGAGTCAACAGGCGGTCTACGATCGCCTGAATTTTGGCGATCGGAGTTTTCAGATCGTGGGAGATTAGACTGACGAAGTTATTTTTAAGCTGTTCCAACTCGGCCAGGTACTGTTGTTCCTGTTGCAGGGCAAAGTTCTTGCGCTCGATTTTCGTTGCCTGATAACCAATGAAAATCGTCCATGTTGCGGCCAGCAACACAAACGGTGCAAATGCCGGGGACCAGAAATAAAAGCTGTCAAACACCCACGCGGAAAGAGCCGCCAGCAAAGTTGCGATCCACAAGACGAAAAACAAAGCCACGGACTGCGGGTAAGTGGTGATAATGAAAATCGCAAAGCCCATCAGGAACAAAAAGCCCAGGGCATACCACCAGAAATCCAGACGCTGAATCCACTTGTTTCCAAGAAGGGTGTCAGTGATGTGGGCCATGATTTCAGTGCGGGTCAAAGTGCCCACAGGTGTCAAATAAACCGGGGAGGCCGAGGTCTCGGCACCGATCAGAATGATTTTTCCGGTGAAAGCATCGGCGGGAAGTTCGTCATACAGGATTTCGCTAAGTCCATACTGCGTGAAATTATAAATGGAACCGCGGAAATTGATCGGAAGACCGGCAAGACTTGTAGGGAAGCTTTTGCCAGTGATTTTTTCTACCAAGTGAGGCATGTCAGCGCGCTGAGGGAACACCCGGCGAACCAAGCCGTCTTCGTCACGACGAACTTCATTGGCGCCCAGGTTTGTGTGTTCACGATTGCTGAAGGCCGGGGTCAGTACACGCTCAAGACTGCTGGTGGTCGTGGACCAGAAAACCCGGGGGTCCATGAAGTTGCTGAGCTCCGCTGAATTCAAAAACACATCGCCGATGTTGTCGCCAAAGTACAGGGTCACACCCACAGCCTGCGGATTTTGCTTCAGAATTTTTGCCAACAACTGATTCCAGATGCGTTTGTTCCAGAAATAGCTGTCGGTGATGTCAGTGGCTTCATCCAGATCCATCAAAGAGGAGTGCTTTGTATAAACACCGGTAAAGTCAGACTGACGTATCGTAATTAAAACGATTTGCGAGGAAACTTTTTGGTCGCCGCGAAGCTTGAAGCGCTGGTCATAAGACGTGACTTCATCAGTGGAAAGAGCCAGGCACCCAATCGCCCAGCAAAGTAGGCAGCGAAGAAAAAAACCACGTTGGCGCAGGAAGTACCTCAGCAGGACCTCACTGCGGTGTAAAACGCGATTTAAATACTGTTGAAGGGAGCTTTTTTGCACGCCGCAACATAGCAAATTTATTAAAAATATCAACTATTAAAAGCCCTTACCGCCGAGCGCGGAAAGAGGTATATTGAAAAATATGCATATCTATCAAGGCGTAGGACAGATGGATTCAGTTATAGAGTCTTCTGTCGTCACAATTGGCAATTTTGACGGTGTTCATCTGGGGCATCAGCAACTGATTGAAACTGTTACTCGCGAAGCTCAGCACTATGGCGTGCCCGCGATTGTGTATACTTTCCATCCTCACCCGGTAAAAGTGCTTTTTCCCGAGCGGCAAACGCAAAGAATGTTCGATCTGCGCGATCAGCAGGAGCGCTTCGCCGCCGGTGGCATTGACTGTGTGATCATCGAAAATTTCACACGAGAATTTGCCCAGGTTTCAGCCCAGGATTTTCTGCAAAACTATGTGATGAAAAACCTTAATCCGAAAACTCTGGTCGTGGGGCATGACTTTAATTTTGGAGCGAATCGTACCGGGAACATCGCATTTCTTGAGGGCTTCTGTGCCCAGCACGGAATTCGTTTGATTGTGATTCCACCATTTCAGTTGAATGGTCAGGTTGTGTCCTCCACGCGCATTCGCGAAGCCCTGCAGGCGGGGGAGATTGAAAAGGCCGCGCAATTACTGGGGCGAAGATATTACCTGCGTGGAAATGTCGAAAAAGGTTTTCAGCGCGGGCGCACGATTGGGGTTCCGACCGCCAATGTGCATCCGGATGTGGAGTTTGTACCGCGCAAGGGTGTTTACTTCACTTACACGCGCATCAATGGTCACAATCATCCTTCGATCACCAACATCGGCGTCAATCCGACTTTCCAAGAGGATGGTAAAGCCGGCCCTGTGAAAATTGAAAGTCATATCTTTGATATGGATGCGCAGTTGTACGGAGTTGAAGTGGAAGTGGAGTTGTTGCACTTTCAGCGTGATGAGATGAAATTTTCAGGAATTGAAACTTTAAAGCAGCAAATTTTTACTGATATGGCCGAAGCCCGAAAGTATTTTGATGAGCAAAAAAATTCTTGAATTCCGAGAGGGTGAACCCAGCACTCTATTTCGATTTTTGCAGTTCGCTGCCAAGAAGCGCCCGGAGCTTTTGGAAATTGAACATCATCCAGTCTATTCAGAAGCACTATTGAAAGGCGCGGATGCAGCCCTGTTTTCATTCGAACAGGCGCGGGCCTTGTATCCATCCTTGCAGGTGTTGCCGGCTCAGGTGCGTATGTTGGAATGTTTTGATTTAAGCATGCCCGAAGGTGATAAATGGTACCCGCGCTTGTTGCTTTACGATGCCCTTCGCAAGGTTTTGGTGGAAGAGGCCCGGGATCTTGATATTCGCATGCCTGCCTTTATCGTCGGAGAAGGTGAATATCTGCGAACGGCAGCAGCCGTGTGCACAGAGCTGGGATTTCGCGAAATCTACTTGATGGGGGAAAACATCACGCAGCTGCATCGTGAAGCCCGCATACTGTCCCGTGGTAACTTGGGGATCAAATTCATTGTCCTCGCGGTTGAAGAGCTAACGATTCAGGCCATCAGTGCAAGTTTGATCATTAATACGGGCCAGCTGCCTCCCGACAGTGAATTGCTGACGGATTTGTCCTATTTTAACTTTATGACCAACGGTGGGTATGCCTTTGACTGTCATCTTGGCAATCTACAAAGCGAGTTGATGGATGAAGCCAAGCAGGCCGAGCTCAGGGCGCTGTTCCCTAAAAATATGTTGCGGGCTTTGGTCGAGATAGTTTTCGAAAAGCTTAAGCAATCTGAACTTGTGAATACTTCGGAATTGCAAGGCTGGATTGATCAGTTCCAGGCGGAAAACTCTTCTTCCGTCTAGTTACAAAAAACGGCACCCTGGTATAAAGTTATATCGGGGAGCCACAATGTCTTCTTTCAAGATTGGTGAAATATTAGTTAAGCAGGGTCTGCTCAAACCGGATCAGCTTGCTCATGCTGTTGAAGAGCAAAAGAAATCGGGCACTGCGCGCTTGACGGGTGTCATCACGCAGCTGGGTTTTCTTAAAGAAAATCAAATTCTTCGCGCCATGGAAAAGCACTTTGCTGTTCCAGGCGTAGAGGTCTCGTCATTTGAAATCGACCCCTCTGTTTTACAACTGATTCCCCGCGATGTTTGTGATCGCAATCAATTGATTCCACTGCAAAAAGCGGGATCCACGTTGGTTGTGGCATTTGCTGATCCCAGCAATATCATGGTTAAGGAAGATTTGCGTTTTATCACCCGCTGTAAAATTCAGGCGGTGGTGGCGACTGAAACAGCAATTGCCGCCAGTATTGAAAGATACTACGGCGGTAACATCAGCGTTAAGAATCTCAACACTATCGCGGAAAGCATGGAGGAGGAGTATGCCTCTTCGTCCACTGCCGAGATTATCGATTCTGATGCTGGTGGTGAAGAAGCACCGATTGTTAAATTCGTGAATCAAATTCTGGGTGATGCGATCATCAAGAAAGTATCGGATATTCATTTCGAACCTTACGAAAAAAGATACCGTGTGCGCTTTCGTATCGACGGTAATCTGGTCGAAGCGACTCAGCCTCCTCAGGGAACCGGGGCGGCCATCGCGTCGCGTATCAAGATCATGTCCAAGTTGGATATCGCGGAAAAACGCCGCCCTCAGGATGGTCGTTTGAAAGTCCGTACAAAAAAAGGTCGCGAAATGGATTTCCGTGTCAGCGTCCTGCCAACGATCTGGGGTGAAAAAGTTGTACTTCGTCTATTGGATAAGTCCAATTTGCAACTGGACATGACCAAGCTGGGTTTTGAAGAGGATGATCTAAGACTTTTCAAAAGTATGATCAATCTTCCGCAAGGGATGGTTTTGATCACCGGTCCCACGGGTTCCGGTAAGACCACAACAATTTATTCTGCTTTGGCAGAGTTAAACAAACCAGATGTGAATATCTCGACGGCGGAAGATCCGGTCGAGTTCAATCTGGAAGGTATCAATCAGGTTCAGATGAATCCTGATATTGATTTGAATTTTTCCAGTGCCTTGAAATCCTTCCTTCGTCAGGATCCCGACATCGTCATGGTGGGGGAGATTCGTGACCTCGAAACAGCAGAGATCGCCTTTAAAGCGGCCTCTACGGGTCACTTGGTTGTAAGTACACTGCATACCAACGATGCTCCAGGCACCGTGGTTCGTCTGACCGAGATGGGGGTGGCGAACTATATCATCACTTCCTGTGTGAATCTGGTGGTGGCGCAGCGCCTGGTGGGTAAAAACTGTGAATCGTGCAAAGCGCCGATTGAGGTTCCTGCGCAAACGTTGATCAACCTGGGTGTGCCGCAGGCTGAGGTGGGTGAGTATAAATTGATGCGCGGTAAGGGTTGTTCGAACTGCAACAACTCCGGCATTAAAGGTCGTCTGGCAGTTTATGAATTGCTGTCGATGACAGAGAAAATGAAAGAGGCGATCCTGAAGGGCGCCTCCACGGGGCAGCTTCGTTTCCTGGCTCGTGAGCAGGGGATGAAAACGCTCCGCCGGTCTGCTTTGTTAAAGCTTAAAAGAGGCCAAACAACAATTGAAGAAGTCTTGAATGCATCTGTGAAGGACACATAATGAGTTTGACAGAATTGTTAATGCAAGCGAAGGCTAAGAAGTCCCAGGAGTTTTTATTTGTCGTAGGCAGCGAGCCACGTGCGCGCAGCATGACGGGCTGGGAAAGTTTACGCAATTCTCCGGGGTTGATGACGGAGTGGAAGCTTCTGCAGCAGAGCTTTCTGGATGATCATCAAAAAACCATGCTGGAAACAACGGGAGCCGTAGTAGGCGAAACCGCTCTTGAAAACATGCGCATTGGTTTTTCTTTTTTTCAGCATGAAAGTACGATGAAGGCGATCATTGATCTGGATCTTGATGGGTCCCGCTTTGATATGCCTTTGCCTGGCAGCTACACGGAAACCTGCCTGCGCATGAAAGGTCTTGTGATTGTTTCCGGTGCTGGTGAATCAGGCCAAACCGGAACTTTATATAAAACCATGCAGAAAATGGGTGAGGAAAAATCATTCATGGGCGTGGTTTTCTCTACCAGACCGTTCCCGCAAATGCGCGAAGCCAAATCCTGTTTCTTGTATCACAACGGAATTTTCGCAACCAAAGACGAGCGTGATAGTTTTTTGAATGGTGTGGATGTTGTGGTTTACGATGGTGCTTCAGATGACAGCAGCTTCCTTGAAGCGATGTCGTTGGCAGAGCGCGGTGTCTTTGTTATTTATTCTATGCGGGCTCCGTCTTTAATGAATTCCCTGCGCCGTTGTCTTTCTGTGATGACTGACCGCTTTGGTCAGCATGGGTCTTCACGATTCGCAGAAGTTTTTTCGATGGGGCTGGGTCAGTATGCAATGCCAGGTCTTGGCAATGACCGTGTTTTCGCACATGAGTTGCTATTGGTAAAACCGCAGATTCGTGAATTTATCGAACGTCAGGAAATGGGTGCATTGCAGTCCGTTCTGATGACAGCTCCAGAGCACTCTGGAATTTTGACTTTGAATCAGTCCTTGTTGCAGCATTTGATCCGTCGTCGTGTGGATTTAAAGACGGCATTTGAAACGTCCCGTGATCCCGACAATTTGGATCAGCTGCTTAAAAAGGTGGGCATCTAGATGGCCAAGTTCCAGTATCAGGCCAAGGCCGCCACAGGGGGGATTGTTTCCGGGGAAATCGAAGCTGGTTCTCAGCAGGAAGCGATCATTCGCCTGCGTGCACAGCAGTTGATGCCCACGAAGCTTGTGGTGGTGGCAAGATCTGGTGCGAAAAAGGCCGGGGCAGCGCAACCGATGTTCGGGGGGCGGGTCAAGGGTAAGGATTTACAGATTTTCACGCGCCAATTTGCCACTCTGATCAACGCCGGTATCCCGGTTGTGGATTGTTTAAAAATTCTTTCCGAAGGTTTGCGTCCCGGTCCGCTGCGAAGTGCCGCGGGACAGGTTAAAACTTCCATTGAAAGTGGACGCCGCTTGGCGGATTCCATGGCGCAAGTACCTTTGGTGTTTGATAAGCTTTACGTGAATATGATTCAGGCGGGTGAGGAAGCCGGTATCCTGGATGGTATTTTGAATCGTCTGGCCCTTTACATGGAGAAATCCGAGAAACTGAAAAGTCAGGTAAAGGGTGCCCTGGTTTATCCGGCGGTGATCCTGGTGGTCGCTTTTGCGGTCATCACGGGTATCCTGGTTTTCATCCTTCCCAAATTTATGGAGTTCTTTAATTCCGCAGGCAAAGAACCACCCGCGCTGACACAAGCCGTGATTGCTCTTTCTAATTCGATGATTCACCAATGGTATCTTTATTTGGCCGGTGTGGTGGGGATTCCCTTTGCAATCCTTCAATACTATCGCACCGATGAGGGTCGCGACACCATGGACCGTTTGTTTTTCAATGTTCCGGTGTTTGGTGAAGTGATTCAAAAGTCCGCCATCGCACGTTTGACTCGTACACTTTCAACCTTGCTTTCCTCGGGGGTGGGTTTGATCGAGGCGATTGATATCTCGGCCAAAACAGCGGGTAATATCGTGATCGAGCAGGCTTTGCTTCGTTGTAAAGCCTCGGTGACGGAAGGTCGTACGTTTGCAGCTCCCTTGGGTAAAGAAAAAGTTTTTCCCGAGATGGTGGTGCAGATGATTTCTATCGGCGAGCAGTCGGGTACGATGGATATCATGTTGGGTAAAATTGCCGATTTCTATGAAGACGAAGTCGAAACAGCCGTTAAAGCGATGACGTCATTGCTTGAGCCTTTGATGATGGTCTTTCTGGGTGGTATTATCGCGATCCTTGTTATTGCCATGTATCTTCCAATCTTCAGTATGGCAGACGTTGTCGGCGGGGGATAATGCGCTTAAGTTACGCCCTTCAAAATTCTAAAAAACAGGGGCTGACAGTCGAGTTTGCTCGAGTCAGTCTTTTTGTCATTGTTCTTCTAGTCAGTGTGATTTCAACTCTGACCCAGGGAAGTTTCGTCAACTGGTCCGTGCAGGCGCCATTTTACCTGGTTCTGACGCTGGCTCTGGCGCTGCACATTGTGTGGATTGCAGAGTGGGATCTGCTTTTGCAAAATCCCCGTGCCTTGTTCTTTGGGTTTATTCTTGATTCAGTTTTCATTTCGCTATTGATTTACTATTTCGGTCTGAATCAGTCGCTTTTGCTGTTCTTGCATCTGGTGAACATTCTGTTGGCCGGTATCGCCTGCCGGGGAGTGGGCGCCTTAACTCTGGCTTTGTTCACCAGTATCACTTTCACAACGGCGGCCTTGTTTTCGCCTGAAATGAAGGCATTGAATTTCTTTTTTCTGTTGGCGCTGAATAATATCGCTTTCTTTTCGGTGGCGGGGCTTGCCGGCTTCCTGAGTGAACAACTGCAATCCGTAGGTAAAGAGTTAAAGCAAACTGGTTTAAGTCTGCGTTCGGCGCAGGAGTTGAATCAATTTGTCATGGAGAATATTCCCTCTGGAATGCTGTCCTTTGCTTCAGATGGCCAGGTGTTAACGGCGAATAATTCTGCACTTGAGATTTTGGGTAAAACTCAGCCTTCTGATATCAACTGGTACAGACTTTTTCCGGAAACTGAAAAAGCCGCTGATAATTTTAGAGGGGATTTGAAGTACGTAGAAAGTGCTGAACAAGCTACGAAAATCTTGGGTGTGACGATTGCAAAAGTTTACAGCCCGGATTTACAGGGACCACTTTCGATTGCCTTGGTTGATGATCTGACCCGAATTCGCCAGCTTGAGTTTGCCGCTCGTCAGAATGAAAAATTAGCGGCCGTGGGGGGCTTGGCGGCGGGTATTGCTCACGAAATACGCAATCCGTTGGCGGGAATCAGTGGCAGCATCGAAATGTTGAGTCAGACGGTGAGTAATGATGATGATCGCAAGCTCATGAAGATTGTTTTGCGCGAAATCGATCGTCTGAATAATCTGATCACCGAGTTTTTGGATTACGCACGTCCAGAAAAGCCACCAACAGATGCAGTCGAGATGGGCTTTTTGCTGAATGAAGTTCTGGAAGCGATCAAAACCGACGGCAAAGTTCGTGGTGATGTCGAACAGATCCGTGAAATTGGTTCTGAGCTGAAGATTCTGGGGCATCGGGATAAGCTTAAGCAGGTTTTCCTGAACATCGTTTTGAATTCTTATCAGGCAATGCAGGATTCAAGTAAACCTCAGATGATCGTAAAAGCGGTGGCGAATGATAAATCCATCGTCATCAGTTTGCGCGACACAGGTTGTGGTATGAGTGAAGCCACTCGCAAGAAAATGTTTGAACCTTTCCATACGACGAAGCCCAAAGGTACAGGCCTTGGTCTAGCTGTGACTCACAAAATTTTAGAAGGTCACGGGGCGCAGATATTTGTTGAGAGCGAGCAAGGTGTGGGGACAGAGTTTATTTTGACTTTCCCTAAAGCAAACTAAAGAATAGATGTTATATATTCACAGGATGTGGGAGCGAGATACATGAAGCCGAGAATTCTTGTTGTCGACGACGAAGAATCAATACGCGAATTTCTAGAGATCATGCTGAAAAAAGAAGGCTATGAAATCACTTTGGCTGAAGACGGCCAAAAAGCGAAAGACCTTCTGACGAAAAAATCATTCGATATGATCATCTCAGATTTGCAGATGCCTCATGTGACGGGGATTGAACTTCTTAAACACGTTAAAGAGTCCTATCCGGACACTGTGTTTATGTTGATCACCGCATTTGGTACGACGGAAACTGCCGTTGAAGCCATGAAGATGGGTGCCTACGACTATCTGACAAAACCATTCAAGATCGACGAAGTTCGTTTGAACATTCAAAATGCTCTTCGTTCACGAAATCTTGAAGTTGAAAATAGAACTCTTAAAAAAGAACTTACGAAAGAATACTCTTTCCAAAGCATGGTGGGGAATTCCCCGGCAATGCATGCGATCTTTGACATGGTAAAACGTGTGTCCCAGACACCAACCAACGTTTTGATTACAGGGGAATCGGGCACAGGTAAAGAGGTTGTGGCAAAAGCGATTCACTACAACGGTCCTTTGAAAGATCGTCCCTTTGTAACAGTGAACTGCGGCGCCATCCCTGAAAACCTGATGGAATCAGAGATGTTCGGTCATAAGAAAGGTTCCTTTACAGGAGCTGTGGCTGACAAATCGGGTCTGTTTGAAGTGGCTGATACAGGGACATTGTTCCTGGATGAAGTTGGTGAATTGCCTTTGACGATTCAGGTAAAACTTCTTCGTGCGATTCAAGAGCGTGTGGTTCGTCGTGTAGGTGCAACTGAAGACGTTAAAGTTGAAGTTCGTATCATCGCTGCAACAAATCGTAATCTTGAAGAGATGGTGGCTAAGGGCACATTCCGTCAGGATTTGTTCTATCGTTTGAATGTTATTAACATTAAAACTCCAGGCTTGCGCGAGCGTCGTGAAGACGTTCCGTTGTTGGCCAACCACTTCCTTAAAAAGTACAACGAGCGTCTGAATAAAAATATTGGCGCAATCAGTGCTGAGGCCATGGAAATTCTTAAGAAGTACGACTATCCAGGTAACGTGCGTGAGCTTGAAAACATGATCGAGCGCACAGTGGCATTGGAAGGTGGTGCTACAATTCTGCCAGAATCATTGCCGCCAATGGTGAATACAAACTCTGGCCGCAAAATGGCATCTTCCAATGAAATTGAGATGGGTGATGACGGGGTTGACTTGGATAAAGTCATGGGCCAAATTGAAAAAGAACTTTTGATCAAAGCGATTCATTCTGCTGGTGGCGTTAAGAAAAGGGCAGCAAAATTGCTTCATATTTCTTTCCGTTCTATGCGTTATCGCATTGAGAAATACAATCTCGGCGTCGTGGGTGACGACGAGCTTGATGACGAATAATCACTTTTCGAAGTGACAAGGAAGCCCCACACGGGGCTTTCTTCATTTTTAGGGTCAAAGGAGGCACCAGATGACAGTGCAGGAAGATAAAAAGAAGATCGTCGAGTTGTTGAATGAAATCATCGAAATGGAGATTTCTGCAGTTATTCGATATTTGCATTACGCACTGATGATTAAAGGTCCAAATCGTATTCCGATCGTAAAGTGGTTTCATGATCAGGCAAATGAGGGTTATGCCCACGCTTCCATGATCGGCGAAAAAATCACAGCTTACGGTGGTCATCCCTCATTGAAGGTGTCTCCAGTTCCAGAAACAAATACGCACAAAGTTTTGGATATCTTGGCTGAAAGCTTGGATTTTGAATTGAAGGCGTTGGCTAAGTACAAAGATCTTCTAAAGCACGTTGGTGATGACGTGGCACTTGAAGAGTTGGTTCGTGGTCAAATTCGCTTGGAGACTGAGCACGTTGAAGAAGTTCGTAAGATGTTGGATGTAAATCACTAAAATCACAAAGCTTCTAATTAAAAAAAAGCCAGGAGAGAGCCTGGCTTTTTTTATTTTTAAGATGTGACGTTAGAAAGACTACTGCGCAACGTATACAGGAATTTCTAAGTGCTCAGCCTGTCCGTTCACAACGAAATCAAGGCGCACATCCCATTTGCCGCGCATCACGAACCAGGCGTTGGTAACCATATAAACACCATTGGCGTTTTCAACAATGTCCACCGGTGAAGATCCATGACCATGGTGGCCCATTTGCATCCAAAGATCGGCCTTGAAGTTAGTGATTGCCAGGCCGTCGAAGCCTTGAATCAGCACTTGAAATTGACCTTCAGTTTTTGAAGAGACGTCAGTTCTATAAAGAAGTTGGGTGCAAATAGCTGGTGATTTTTCCGAGCATACTATGGCGCTGAGTTCGCCGGCCTTCGGGGAGGTTGGCGCTAGTTCAACCTGTGCATATGTAGAAAAACTTAAAGTAATGGATGCGATCAGTGTCGCAGTGGACATAAGTAACTTCATAAACTCTCCCTTGTAGATGCCTGATATAGCAGGGTTTATCAGTAATTCCATTTTAAAAAATCTGGCGCAACAATGAGATGCAGCCCTTTTGGTGCTGGGAATCATTGTAGCCTGGTCAGGGTAGTTGTCTTTAGATTGAATGAGGATGAATTGACGGATTTCTTAAGGTGCCAGACGTCTTTTATGCGATTGGCCGTCAGTTTTTCGGCTCAAAGTGGCAACGAAGCAGACCTTTAAATGTAATAAACACTGTGATACCATAAATTTATGAAAATCAGCCAAATAAGCAAAATCAGTAAAGATACCGGATTGAGTCCTGAAAAATTGGCCGTCTATTTTCAAGTGTCCAACATGACTCTTCGTCGTTGGTTGAAAAAAGGGGGAACTGTCAGAGTTCCAGCCCAATACGACACGAACATTTACCAGGGCATCCTGAGTATGGTGAAAGACGGCGTTATCGATAAGGACCATGAAAGCGTGAAGGAAGCTTACGAGTTTTCACAATCCTTGTTTGCCAACAATTCATTCATGATGATGGATTTGCAGGCGGCCCAGTTCGAGCAGTCCGAGGCAAACGAAGATGGCTTGATGGATCTATGCCTTCGTCTGGGTCAACGCGATGACAGTCTGACTTATGTGCAAAACAACGAAACGACTTTGCAAGCATTGGAAAAGAAAAGTCCAAGCATCCGTGAAAAGGTGATGACTCTTTGGAGCGTCCTGAAAGATGGCGAAATTCAAAAGACATCAAAGTACGTGGCTGTGGGCGCACTTTATTACCTGGTGTTCCCTTTTGACTTTATCCCGGACTCGGTTCCAGGGGTGGGGTTGCTGGATGATTTCGCAATTCTGTCAATTGCAGTAGATCACTACATGCGAATTAAGAACCTAAAAGGCTAAGCCTGAAAAAGCATCTCCCAAAGAGATGCTTTTTTTATGTCCAAAATAAAGCTACTCGTTGCGCAGTTTAAGTAGCTTTGATGCCGGACCTGGAATCAGCGAAGTCGCGATGGCTAGAATCACCAAAGTCGCAAAGATCTTCTCGCTGATAAGCCCCTGTTGAAGCGCAAGGTTGGAAATGATGATTTCCACCGCACCCCGGGAATTCAAGGTCAGTCCAATCAAAGCACTGCGCTGTTTGCTGAAGCCCAATTGTCGCGCGGTCCAGTAGCTTCCACCGTATTTGCTGACGCTGGCAAGAATGAATACTACGGCAACCTGCGACCAATCCAGGTTCTGCCACAGGTTCAGTTTCCATCCGATGCTGATAAAGAAGACAGGCCCAAAAATCCAGGTGTTCAGAAGTTCCAGGCGCTCACGGAATTTTTCACTGGGGAATGGACTGTCTGATAAGGCCAAGCCCAGAAAGAAAAAAACCAAAGACAAATGAGTGGCAAACCAGCTTTTCATGCTTTCAGCGGGAAGTATCAGTGCAAAGAAGACCCACGCCAAAATGTCACAGAGTGTGGCCGTGGCGATGATCAGGCGACCCAGGTCTGAGTGATAGAGCTTAAGATCTTTCAAAATTTGAATCGCCACTGGCAAGGCAGAGATCGCCAGCGCCAAGGCAACAAAGATATAAGTTTCGGGACCAGCCAAGGGGGTGTCGCGCAGAATGACCATGGCAGCGATCAAGCCCGCAAGGAAAGGGAAAACAAAAGCTCCGATGCTCAATTTGGCAGCGGGCAATAACTGTTGTCCCATTTTTTTAAAGCTCAGCTCCATGCCAGCAGTTAACAGAAAAAGATGCGAACAGATGGAAGCTGCTTGATTTGCGATTTTTGGGAAGCCGATTTCCAGGAAAGAAGGGCCAAGAATCAGGCCCAAGAATAAAAATAAAAACAATCTCATTTGCGTGATTTTCTCCAGGCAAAGAAAATCAAAGTACCTGCTGAAGTGGCCAAGGCCAGAATCAGGTAAATTCGATTTTCTGTCGTGGGTTCGTTCGAGGAGCGAATGCCGAAATAGTATACCGCGGTCTTTAGGATGATACTCGACTGAATGATGACCCAGATGTAGGGGAACATTTCCTTAAAGATTCTTTTTTCCTCGGTTTGTACTTTGGGGCGTTTTTCGAAGGTGGGTTTAAAACCCCAGTAGTTATTGCGATGAAAATCTGCAACCACAGAATTCCAGGTCTCGCGCAACTGTTGGGCTGTCACTGAAGTGGAGCCGGATTTTAAAAGAACCTGATCCAGTTTTTCAAAAGCCATCGTGCGCAGTGCTTTTTCGTCCTGTTCTGTGAAAAAACCCCGCGATGTCACAAAGTCGTCACGGAAATTTTTCTGTGCTTCGATAAGTGCTTGTTGGGATTCTGTCGACAGAGGAGCTTTCATAACTTGCAACTTATGACGGAGGTCTGGAGTTTGTCAAAAGCCTTATTGTTTTGAAGCTGACTTGAACAGACTCTGAAGTAACAGGAAATCGGAGGCCCGCATGATATCCAGGCTGTTGGTTCTGACGCTTTTAAGTACAATTTTATTGAGCTGCGCAAGTTCAGAGGGCGTCAACGCTCAGATGCCTGCGGCGAAAGGTGACGATCTTAAGAAAACCGCGGCGGACGCTTATATCTATGCGTATCCTATGGTCGTCATGGCAACCACTCGTGAGGTAATGACGGCAGTGCCGCGGCCCACGCGGGACCAAGCTCCGATAAATCAACTTGCCAATAAACGAACTTTAGCGGATTCGAAGTCTACACAACCTTATCCTGAAGCAGACACACTCTCCAGTCTTTCCTGGTTGGATCTTCAGGAACCGCAGGTTATTTCCCTGCCCAATGCTGGAAACAGGTTTGTGGTTTTTTCCATGCTCAGTGCCTGGGGTGAGGTCTTTACTTCAATTGGCAGTCGCGTGGGGGGAAATAGTGAAAAGCAAATTCTAGTCACGGGGCCGGGCTGGAGTGGTTCGGTGCCAGGGGGGATGCAGCACATCGCTGCGCCGACAAACTCTGTGTGGCTGGTGGGTAAAGTGCAGGTCAAAGGTGCGAATGACCTGAATCGCGTTTATGCGTATCAGGATAAAATACAAATATCTTCACTGTCGCGCTACATTTCCAAGGAGCCCACGCCAAGCTCGGTGACTTTCAATGTGGACGTTGATCAAAGAACACCGGTTTTGGAACAAGTAGCAAACATGGATGCCCGGGTTTACTTTGCCACTTTCGCCAGCGAATTGCAGCGCAATCCTCCGGCACAAACGGATGGTGCGATTATTTCAAAGATGGCGGCACTGGGTATTTTTCCTAATAAAGAATTTAATTACGACAGTCTTCCTGCCAATGTAAAAGAGGCTTTGAATTCGGGTTACTTTTTAGGCCAAAATCAATTTGCCGAATTTCAAAGGGGTACTCCGAATCTGCGAGTCACTAATGGCTGGGGGCAACCCATTCTTGCTGGGCAGTACGATGGCAACTACCGTGTTCGAGCGCTAATGACCAAACTGGGATTTGAAAAGGACGCTTCCTCTGATATGGCATTTGCTCAGGCCACGGTCGACGAGCGGGGCGCCAGACTGAATGGAAGTTTTAAATATGTTTTGAAATTTCCCAAAGGGCAAACTCCACCAGTTCGGGGATTCTGGTCGGTTTCGTTGTACAACACACGCAAATTTTACGTGGAAAACCCCCTGCATCGGTACTCCCTGAACAACTCCAACAAATTTAAAACAAACGCGGATGGATCCACGGATATCTACATCCAGAATATGTCTCCGGGCAGGGAGTGGGAGTCCAATTGGCTGCCGTCACCGGCCGGGGAGGATTTCAGTCTGGTGATGAGAATGTATTGGCCGGAACCGGCAATACTGGATGGAAAATGGAAAATTCCGGCACTTGAGAAGCTACCGGAATTCAAAAATCTGTCAGAGAATTTAAATTAGAATACTCTTGGGCGGGACGTGGTTACTTGCGCTTTTGAAGTGCGACATTCAGATCTTTAGCCAGATCCTGAAAGTAGTCGCCTTCGCGCAATTTGATCTCGACGTGTTCTGCCTCGGGTTTTGCAGCTCTGTTAATGATACGGCGAATGTTGAACAAAGGACCCACGATTTTACTGGTTAATTTATTGGTCAGATAAAAACCCGCAACCAGACAGGCAATTACAACCAGCAGTTCGTTCACCAGAAACATGACTTTGTGGTGCTTGATAAACTCCGCGATAGTCATTGAGCCATATTCACCCGCCAGGGCTTTGTCTTCAAGTTTGCTAAGAAGGACCCAGCCTGCAATCACCTGTGCGATAAAGATGCCGATCACAAAAAGGCCGACAAACATTAAAGCGTCGTATTGAACTTCGCGGTTCACAATGAGCTTGCGGCGGTGCTTGAAAATACTCATAAGCTGTCCCTCGTTGGCGTTTATATAAATATAACGTGAATGACGGGGGACTTGCTGGATATTTCCAATTCAGGTCACAGGATTCTCAATTTAATACAGGAAGGTCCGAGAGCGGCAAATTCAATGTCAGTTTCCTGAACAAATCGCACAGGAAACTCGCAGGTAGATCTACTTAAATTTAGCCACAGGGATGTCTTTACCCAAATATTTTTGCAGCATGTGATCATATTCTGGAGAGGCTTTAAGTGCCACCATACCACGCTCGAACTTGTCTTGCAGCTCAACGGAATCCACATGCGTTTTTGAAAGCTGCATATAAATCGGCTCGTTGGTCAGCTCCAGGATGGGAGTGATCACGTCTTTAAGTTCCGGGTGATGGTTTAAGTAGTAATACAAAACCATCTCGTCAATGGCAGCAAACTTGACCCGTCCTGATTCCACCAACCGCAACGAAGTCATATCATTGACAGTGTAGTAGCGCAGGATACGGCTGTTTTGATCGAACTCCTTGCCAAAGGTGAAACCGCTGGGAAGGGCGACCATTTTGTATTCCAGATCAGAAACTTTTTTGAATTTCTTGTGATTGGCCTTGATGAAGTCCTTGCTGGATACAATCAATCCGCGGCTGCGGAATAAAAAGGAATTCGGGAAGGTGTACTTAAGTTCAAGATCCGCATTGCGTGCAGTGTTTGCGCAAGCAACTTCCTTACCCTCTGGCTCAGTCAGTGCCATACATCGTAGATAAGTGACTTGTTGAATCTTTGCATCGGCACCACCCAGGCGAAGGGCTGCTTTGATCAGATCGATAGTCAGCCCTGCAGGCTGGTTGTTTTTAACATAGGCATAAGGTGGCCAATTGTCTTCAACAAGAATACGGAACGACTTCTTCGCTTGAGCTGGAAGCACAAGGAAGAGTGCGAGAGCAATCATAGTTCCGTGTTTTTTAACATTTGGCATGGAGGCACTCTAAATCAAAATCTAATCAAAATGTTAATTACCATTGTGAAAAGGTAAAAATTAGTTTCACTAAGTTTGGTGTAAAAGTGGCGAAAATGATGGAATCTTAACAAAACTCACCGGAACGACTCCAAAGTCTTGCTTGGAGGCGGTCTCACGCCTGGCTAGGTGCCGGCGTTCAGTGTGACCAGCAAGAAAAACAACAGTCCAACGACAAAAAGTAGCTTCTGCATAGCCTGGGATTTTGAACATAACATGGGAAGATCCTCTTGAAGGAGGAGTTCTACGCTGGGGGCCCTAGGTCGTCAAAGGGGATTTGAGTTTATCGGCCAGAGGCTTGGTGTCATCGAAGAGAAAGTGAATTTTTTCCCACTTTTCACAGGTGGGAGACTCGATATAGACGTTTTCGCCAGTCCACGGGTGGGTGAACTCGATGCTTCGCGCTTTGAGGCATAACCCCGCGATTCCTAAGTCATTTCTGAAAAAGCGATTGTGGTGGGAATCGCCGTGATAAGCATCCCCCAGCAATGGATGGGAGATACGATTGAAGTGCCGGCGAATTTGGTGATAGCGGCCGGAATGGGGCTTTGCTTCCACCAGCGAATAGCGTGCCGCAGGAAATTTTTTCCCAACCGCGACCGGGATTTCAAGGGTTGCCTTGCGGGTGAAGGACGTATGAGCATCCACAAGGTCTCCGGTGGAATCCAGTTCCAAGGGGACTTTGATGTCACCGTGTTCCGGTGTGAAGCCCCGGGCCACGGCCCAATAGGTTTTTTGGGGTGACCTTTGAGCGAACATCTTACAGATCGTTCCAGCCGCTTCAGATGAAAGCGCAAAGAGCAATACACCGCTGGTAGCGGCATCCAGGCGGTGTACAGGATAAACATGTTGCTTCATCATGTTGCGAACCAAGTACAGGCAAATTTTATCCCGGGGGATTTTATATTGAGAATCCTCCGGGGGATGCACGTGAAAACCTGACGGTTTGTCGACGGCAATAAAATGTGGGTCTTGGTATAAAAGCTTCATCGGCCCCAAACTAGGGCGCGCGCTTTCTTTTGTCCAGCGATTCTCAGCAAAGGTCCAAGGATTTCAAGGCCAGCAGCATGATCATTCGCAAAACCCAGCAAAAAAATAGTTCTTCCTGAAAAGTTGACGGATTCTAAGGAGAGGGGGAGGCATTATGAAGCAGAAAAAAGTTCTATTTGTCGCAACCAATACTTTCCGTCTGGGAAATACAGGGCACCGCACGGGTGCATTCCTTTCAGAGCTGACTCACCCCTATGAAGAATTAAGTGCCTCGGAATATGAAATCGATATCGCCAGTCCTCATGGTGGCGAGATTCCTTTGGACGGAATCAAGATGGATGATCCCATCAACGCCGTTTGGATGAATGACGAGGAATTTCTGGAAAAGATACAAAACAGTCTCCGACTGAAGGAAGTGCGGGGACATGAATATTGTGCGATCTACGTGGCTGGTGGCCATGGAGCGATGTTTGATTTACCTAATGATTCTGACCTGCAAAGGCTCGTGGTTGAAATATATGAAAACGATGGTGTTGTTGCGGCCGTCTGTCACGGAACTGCGGGATTGGTTAACTGCCGCACCTCGCAAGGGGAGTACCTAATCAAGGATCATGAAGTGACAGGATTCAGTAATGCTGAAGAGGAGATGGTGGGAATGGAAGACGTGGTTCCCTTTTTACTTCAGGACAAAATTCAATCCCGGGGGGCAATCTATACTCACGGTCCTAAGTTCGCCGCCCATGTCGTTAAAAGTGGCCGTGTCGTGACCGGACAAAATCCAGCGTCATCCATGGGCGTCGGGCAGTCCATTGTTGAGGTTCTGGAATTTATCGAGACGGGACTGGATCTGCCGGTGGTGAACTGGTGCGAGTGGCACGCTCACCCTTAAAAAACTTTTTTAGAACCTTTTCGGTGGGTTCTTTGCCCAGTGGCGAAAACCCACCGTTAGTTGTCGAATCTGAATCATCATCAACCAGAACCTGCCAGATTCCCACACTGTTAATCCATTCCATCTGCGGATTCCACACGGAACTAAGTAACGCGTCCCAGGCTACGGCTTGATGCTGATAGTTGATCGGCGCATCGTCGCCTTCGTACAGGTAAGGGGAGACAAAGCATTTTTCAACACTGCGATATCCGACTTCCTGGATGGCCAGCTGCTTGCGGGTTTGGGTGACGCTATTAATCTGGTTCACCGAGTTTTGCAGCTGATAAGCATACTGGTGACTGAACGGAGTCAGAACTTCCATCAGTTGATCATATTCAGTCGGATAGTTTGTGTCTGCCGCCCCCAGTGCGCGGTAATAGTCAACGCCGATGAAATCAAGCTCGTTCCAAAAGCTTCGCAGATACTGCTGATGCAGTATTTCTTCGTCTGTTCGGGCGGCAAAAGTCAGATCGTGGCGCAACTGTTCGAACTCGCCACCCCAGGTGCGGATTCCATTTTCCAAAACATATTGATCAGTAAAGTTAGCGCCATAGGTGATTTTTACCTGTCTGCCCATGATCTGACGGGTTTGGTAAATAAATTTAATCCATAGATCAGGCCGGCCAAAGCGCTGAGTTTTCGAGCGACTGCCCAGGCCGGATGTCAGAGAGTGCATTTCAGCGCCAATCGAATACCAGGCTGCTCCGGTTTTCTTTGCCAGCTTCATATAGCGAGAATGATAGTTATAGAAACTGCGAAACCAAAGTTCAGGATTTGCCGGTTTGATATTTCCATGCCACCACAGATGTCCGTGCTCGTCTTCCCAGGGGAATTCCCCTTTTGGACCAACAACCAAAAGGATGGGACGAAATGCAGCCTGAAGTCCCAGCCCTTTTGCATACTGAATCGTCGCCTCCAGATGACGTTCTTCCTCGCGCTGTTGATCCAAAGGGACGACGGATTGCACTTCATTCGAGGCTCCTCCGACCATGCGGGCCCGGAAATTAAAGATCACGGTATTCACACCCAGCGCTTTTATTTTGTGCATTAGGCGTCGAACTCGGATTCCTTGTTCGGTGTTGTCTACGCGAAAGCCCGTGGGCCAGTACGTGATGATGTTGACGGCGGACTCCCTGCGGGAATCTGCCAGGACTGAGATCGAAGACGTCAGAAATATTAGAAATACCAGCAACGAAAGTCTCATACTTTTATTTTTAAGAAGTTCGAGGCGATTGCAAGCAGACTGCCAACACTGGCCTTTCGTTACCCATCCAGTGTGAAACATCAATATGTATCCAATTCTGGATCGGCGTAGAATAGGGGGATGAGACTGCTTGCGATTTTATTGATTTGTTTTTCAATCTGCAAAACGTTCGCTTCGGGAACGGTGCCGCCGCTTTATGAAAGTGTTTTGCTGGTGGGCGATGATCATGTTGCCGGGGCCTTCGGAAATGCTTTGGACAGGTATTTGCGCACTATCGCGGTGGACGTAAACACCATTGCACAATGTGGATCGAATCCTGATAACTGGACTGGAAGCAGTACTGACTTTGTGCCGACTCGATGTGGTTTCTGGCAGCGTAATGAATCCGGCCAAGAGAAGCGTTCCAAAGATTTCAAGCCACGTTCTTTCGAGGAGGAACTGGCAAAGGCTGACCCAGATCTGACCCTGATTGTACTGGGAACTTTTATGCTGACGGACTCGAAAGAGATGGCGAATCAAAGAGAGCCTATCGAAAAGATGGTCGCTGAAGTGGGAAAAGTGGCTAGTAGATGTATCTGGATTGGTCCCCCGCAAATCAAAAAACAACCTTACGCTGCGAATTTGCAGGAAGGTGTTCGCCTACTTGAAGGCATTCTGAAAAAAAGACGTTGTGAATTTATCGACAGCACCAAATTTTCGAAATACCACGGCAAAAATGGTCTGGATTATCAGGTCGCCGCGGGTACAAATTGGGGGGCGGCAGTCAGTAAGGTGGTCGAAAAACTCAATCGACCATCAGCTAAAGAAGTTCATGATCTGGACAGTGTGGTGCCGGGAGAGATCGGTCCCCCTTCCAACCAGGAAATGAAATAACTTGATGGTATTAAGTACTTTTTGGACTGCCTATTTTTAGTGCATAAATATGATTTTGCACTCTGAATTCTGCTATTTTCCTGGAGTCAAACAGGTCCTTTGGTAATCTCTTAAACAAAAATACCGCTGTGACAAAAACTTCTGCAGTATCAAGTTGAGATTGCAAGATTTTTTTATGGGGATCATGTCGTTTTCGAGCGAAAATTGTCGATAAGGGCATGGGGGACATGATGCAATTCTTAACTACCACACTTATCGTTGCAATGGGACTGACTGCGGTCAGCCAATCAGCTATGGCTCAGGTGAAACCTGTGGTTACTGCTGCAGACCCTTCAGCAATGGAATTGAAAGCGCGCAAAATGTATGAGCGCTTAACTGGTACCAAGCTTCCAGCAGACAGCCCCATCGTTGCTCAAATGGTGGCACTATTAAACAAAGGTGACCTTGCGGCTGCGGCCCAGGTCGCTACTGCGGATAATAACTTTTTGAACATCACAGTAAAGTTGATGGCGTTGAAACTTTCAACTCGTGATGAAACTATCAAAACTGAATTGAATGACCTGGTGGCTACCTTTATCGGCGTGACTCGTGATCAAACCGATGCGCGTGAGCTATTGACTGGCAATATCTACTACATGGGCAGCGGCACCGATGTTCGTTCTGACTTGGTTGCGGATCTTTTGATTTCAAACAATCACTATGTGGATCTTGAACAGAAGCGTGTGAACCTTGCGACAAACCTTGTTCGTAAAACGGGTCAGCAAATTGCTACCAGCGCCACAACGTCTGTGGCGAATCCGGATCCTGCGGGGGTTTTGACTTTACGTGCGTTCATGGGCGCGCATGCCTCTGCCGGCACGAATCGCCGTCTGGTTGAATACACTTTCCGCGAATTTATGTGTGTGCCGTTGAATGACTGGGCAGATACTGGTGCCTCTGACTTGCGGATCGGCCGTGACATTGACCGTTTTCCAGGTGGTGACCATACGAAGTTTTCCACTTCGTGCAAGGGCTGTCACACAGTGATGGATGGATTTCGCGGGGCTTTTGCCAAATGGGATTACGACAACTTGGGCATCAAACACTCTGATGTGAACACCCGTGGCGGCTCACCGGCAGAATATCGTATCGCGGCAGACGCAACGACGGGTGTGATTGTTAAAATGAATCGCAACGGCACGGTCTTTCCGTCAGGTTATGTGACGACCAATGCCTCTTTTGTGAATAATGCCATCAGACCTAAAAACGCCGATTTTTTTGAATGGCGTGGTGATGCCCTCAGTGGCACAGGTGCGGCTGGGTTTGGCCGAGTGGTGGCGAACTCAAGAAGATTCAGTCAGTGCATGGCCAAGACCGTATTCGAAACTGTTTGTCGTAAAACTTTGGACCCGGTTGCTGACAAAGCAAAACTAAAAGACTGGGGTGATGAGTTTGAACGGGATGGATATAAGTTAAAAAAGTTATTCGAGAATATGGCAACAAAAACAGAATGTTTGAACTAGAAGGGGGGATTTATGAATAAGAAATATTTTAAATTTATATTTTACGTTCTTCCTTCAATGATTTTCGTGGCGATCAGTTTTAACAACTGTGGTCGTTACGGACAGCTGCCAATCAGTGAGGACTTTGCATCAACGGGCTCTAGCTCTGTTGAGGAAACAGACTCAGAAAAGCTGGGTATTCCTTATGCGCTACTTTCTGCAGAACAAACTATGGCATCGATGATGCGTGTGACGAATGTCACAGCGGTCAGCACGACATTGTCGAACGAATACACAAGTCGATATGGAGCCCTGGCAGCAGGTAATGACTTAAGCATGGCCAACGGTCCGTTGATGCTGAGTGCAACCAGTCTGGCTGGTGAGGTTTGCAATTCACTTTTGACGGCGGAGAAAGCGCAAGCCGCGGCTCAGCGTGCATTCTTTGGCAGTGTCAACTTCGCGGCCGGGGTGAACTCCCTGACTGACGAGCAGTTTGCAAGCAGTGTGCGTGGGATGGCTCGCTCTTATTGGGGCAGAAACGTCAATGCGGAAGAGCTGACGCTGTTGCAGGGTTATAAAACCGAGTTTGTCGCAGCCTTGGCTGCCGCGGCTCGTACGCAGGCGGCGTCCACCAGCAATTTGATGCTGGCAACGTGCGCAGCCATGCTTTCAAGCTTTGATGCAATTACCTATTAGTTTTTAGTTTATTGATTTTAGTTGGTTGGATTTCTCTGGGGGGAGAATATGGCAAAAAATAAAAAAGACATCCCACTGTGGGCGCAGTCAGGGCATAAAAAGCCGGTGAGTCGTCGTGACTTCCTGTCAGCTGGGATCATTCCATTTGCGGCGCATATGTTTGTGCCAAACTGGATGTCTTTGGTTTTGGGAAGTTCGGCTCAGGCGGCTACTGCTGCGGACTGTCCGATTCCAAATTCACTGATTCCCTTCGTAACAGTCAATCTAAGTGGTGGCGCTGCGATGGCAGCGAACTACGTGCCGATGAATTCTGCACGCCAGCCCATTTCCACATACAACAAACTGGGACTTGGTAATAACCAGGTACCTATCGAACGAGCTTTCGGCAATGCCCCTTTTGCCGGAAATGGTATCAGTAAATTCCTGACAGGTTTAAAGACGCAAGCCAATGCGGCAACAATTGCAAAAACTGCTTTCGTTGCCTTCTGCGTGGATTCCCAAAACGACACCAACGCCAATAAATTTGACGTGTCTGGTGCGATTACGAAAGCTGGATTGGTTGGATCCAATTTGCCGAATATGGGGAATCGCAATACGCGCACAGGAATGAACCAATCTGCGGGATTTGCTCCACCTCCAGCGCCTTTGGTTGTGGGAAATTATAATTCATTGCTGACTTCCATTGGCTATAGTTCCACATTGGGTTCCGCTTTGAATGCCTCTCAAAAAGGTTCTTTGGTGAAATTGATGAGCAATCTGACGGAAAGTCAGACTCGTAAGATAGCCTCCATTCAAGGAGGCGAGACCGTGAAAACGGTTTTGGACTGTGCTGGCATTAAAAATATGGATGTCATTGCCAGAGGAAACTCTGCAGTGGATCCTCGATCCAGTTCTGCGGTTGCGGGTGTTTGGGGTATTAACGCCAACACCGCTAATAACAACCGTGAACTGCTTTTTGGGGCCATGGTTTACAACACTCTGCTCGGGCAAGCCGGAGCTTCGAATTTGGAAATTGGTGGTTATGATTACCACAACAATACGCGCACCGCAGGGGATGCTAAAGACCTGGATGCCGGGAATGAAGTGGGCAGAATCCTTCAGACAGCATCGGTCCTGGGTAAACCAGTGATGGTGCTGGTGGTTTCTGATGGTTCTGTTTACAGTGATCCTTCCGAAGATCGTGCAGCGCCCTGGGTGGGTGATCGTGGTCACGGCGTGGCTTATTTATTTTATTTCGATCCTGCAGGTCGTCCTGCGACCAGCGACTTCCAGGTTGGTCATTTTAACAACAACCAGGCGTCAGATCCGTCCTTTGTGACAGGATCAAATCCTGAGTTGGTGGCGGCAGCCGTGTTTGCAAACTGGTGTCAGGCCAATAAGCGTATGGATTTATTTGATCGTGTCGGTGGGCGAATCCTGGATTCGAATCAGCTTTCTCAGGTGATTAAAGTCGCCTAAGGTTTCGATTGGGTATGTAGGTCATTTGCTCGGGGGAGTGATGGGGACTAAGTTAGGACAAAAATTATTCTGGGCCGTAGGGGCTGTGGTCACTCTTGTTGCGTTCAACAATTGTGGCGAAGGCTTCGTCATGAGCAGTATCTCCGGTGGTAGCACGTACTTTTCTACTGCAGGTGGTGAAACCTGTGAAGAGGCCATCGTAAAAGTATATGCCAGCACTTTCCATCCGTTTTTGACTCAAACTTGTAGCGGCTGTCACGTGGCGGGCGGGCCGGGTCTTGGAGTGTTTGGAGCAACAGATGTCAGGACTTCTTATACGGCTTTTTCCAGTGTAGGAGCCGCAAAAATTTCTTCCCAAGCAGTGAATGCCTCCCATAAACCTCCCTATACGGGACCTGTGAATCAGGCGCGCATAACTGAAATTAATTCTTACTGGTCGGCTGCTCAGGAAAAGTATGCGCAGTGTCTGGTTGACACTGGTGCGTCAGCTCCCTCCAGTGGTGTGAAGTCCGCGTCTATTACCGTGCCGGCGAATTTAGCGACAAATACGAATTTCCAAACAATGACTTGGGATCTAGCAACAGCCTCTCCTTCCGTTCCTTTGACGGCGACCATCGAAATCCGCCGTGCGGTAGTGGGTGGGGTGACTCAAGGATACGAATTCCGCAATCCTTCATTGCGATTGAAGAATGCCTCTTCCGGCAGCTACCAGGCGCAAGTAATCAGTATTTACGTCAATAGCAATCTGGCTTCTGAAGTAACGACTTATCAAAATGTGAATGCGGTGATTTCGACCACCACAGCTACGAATCTGTCAGCGGGAACGGCGAATGCATTGCTGGTGATGACTCCAAATGCGACGGATGTGATTGCGCTCCAGTTTGCAACGCTTAAATCAACCAGTGCCACGAACCCAACACCGACTCCAACACCGACTGCTACTGCGTCTCCGACAGCGACTCCGGCAACAGTGACATTCACTCAGTTGGTCGCTTCGGGTGGGGTATTCGCCAATAGCTGCGTGTCCTGTCATGCTCCTGGTAAGGCCAGTGGCGGACTGGATTTAACGAACTATGCGGCAGCCAAACTGGCGGCGGCAAATATCAAATCGCGAATGAACAATGCCAATAACCCGATGCCAACAAGTGGGATTTTGGCGGAAGCTCAACGTAACATAGTCAACACCTGGGTTGATAAAGGTGCTCCTCAGTAGGGAGCACTGCAAAATAGCGCTGCATATTCCAAGCTTTTGATTTGCGCCTCAACAGTAGGAACCATAGACTGAAAGTCCAATTCGGTTTTGTTCTTCAAATGAGGTTGCCGCGTGATTTTTATTCTGCCGATATTGTTATTGTTGGGTTCTTTAATATCAGAACCAGCTCAAGCGTACCCTGATTTTATTTCCTATGGGTACAATACCTGTATTACTTGCCACTATAACGGTCAGGGTAATGGCCCCTTGACAGATTATGGACGCGCACTCTTCTCAACAGAGATCGCCTCCCGCGCCGTATTTAATTCCAAAACCACCGAGGAAGAGATCGCTGCGAGCTCAGGCTTTTTGGGCTCGACACAATTACCGTGGTGGATTCGTCCCGGTATCAAGTATCGTGGTCTTTATTTTCAGAATAATCCGGGTGGGTCTGCTGCCGTCAGCAAATACATCACCATGCAAGCCGATGCAAACGTCGCTGTTCAGTTGGATCGTGGTGGGAAATATCTATTTGTATTATCTGGAGGCTATCAGCCAACGCCAGCTTCTCGTGCCAATATCGATGACCCCGAAAATAAGAATATGATTTCCCGTGAGCATTATTTCCGCTGGCAGGTGAATAAAAAGTTCTTCACATATGTTGGCTTGATGGACAAAGTATTTGGTATTCGCACGGCTGATCATACCGCCTACAGCCGTAATGTTACGGATTTGGCGCAAAACGATCAGTCTTCGGGAGTGATCACTCAATACTATGGTGATGGCTGGGAAGTGACCGGCAATGTGTTTGTCGGAAATCTGGTCCAAGAGGAGGCGGATGTGCGCCAAAAAGGTGCCTCCGTGATGTTTGAATTCGACGTTGCTGATCAAAACCGTCTGGGCTTTGCCGTGCTGGGGTCTAAGAACGAATACGTGGAAAAAACACGTCTGGAGTTCCACCAAAAGCTGGGCTTCGCAAAAGGGGATAGTCTGCTGACTGAGGTTGGTTTTGTGAAGGACAGTCCGCTCTCTAATCCCAGCGATAAAGTGGGTGGATATTTAATGTTGCAGAATTTGACCCGAATTACCCGGGGCTACAATATTCTCAGTCAGATTGAGTACTACAATTCGACTCTTTCATCAGATTCTTCAGACATGTTTAAGTGGTCTTTCGGTTTATTGGCTTTCCCCATGCCGCGGGTAGAGTTCCGCGCGGGGTTTGTCAATGGTCGCACTATTAACGATGACAGCGTGACTCAGGATACCTGGATGTTGCAAAGTCAGTTGCATCTTTCACTTTAGGAGACCGGTATGAAAAGCATTCTTCTTTTACCACTGATCATTCTGTTTTCCTTGAACAGCCATGCGCAAAAGTCGGTTGCAAAAGTCATCGCTCCGATGGAGCGTTGGCAGCTTTCTGCAGAATTCAACTCTTGGGTGGAAAAGCTTTCGATCACCGATAATCTTGGGGCCACTCAGGATTCCAAGGCTTCTTACTATGGGTTCGGAGTGGGAGTTGAAAAGAACTTCCATCATGCCACTTGGGGTTGGGGTATCGGTGGTGGTATCGCCAGTGGCAGTGCTGTCGGTGGTGATAAGAGTGCTGGATTGAATTATTTTGAAGCCCGCGTCCCATGGATGGCGTTTCGAATTACACCACGGGTGTTTTATCGTCTGGGTCCCAAGGTTGATCTGGGGTTTGATCTAAATACGTATATGAAGAACGTAAATTGGTCGTCGGGTAGCAGTGGCAATATGACTGTGCAGTCAGGTTCCAAAATGATTTCTGGTGGCTTTATTGATCTGCGCGCGCGTGTTAGCGAAAGATTTGAATACATGCAAAGTTTCGGTATGGTTTATAAAGACGAGACCATGTACTGGAGAGTCGGACTCGCTTACCGAATGTAGGCGAGTTTAGGGAATTCCCAAAATCCAGGTTTCGATAGTTTGGATTTGGGCTGTACTAAGAGTTGATGACTGCGGCATATTGCCGACGATACCCGTGGTATTGTTACGGATCTTTGTGTAAAGCTGTGATCCGGAAAGATTACCCGGTGAAACCAATCCCAAAGAAATGAACTGAGCTTCCGAGATATTGCCCCAGGATTGATGGCTGGCTTGCGCATGGCAAGTCGCACATTCAGTACGCAAGATCGCTTGAGCGGCCTGAAACTCCGGAGTACCGCCGCCACCTTCGCCGTAAATATCAGCGTCGTAGTAAGAAGAGTTGTAGGACTGACCACAGCTTAATGGCGCTAGTAAGGCAAGACCCAAGACAATTGAAGTAAGAAAATTCGTTTTTGCTTTCAAACCCATAACTTATTAAGCCACGACCTGGCCCCCGTTGAAAAGCAAACAATGGTCCAAGTCTTGTTTCCAGATTCATTTTTGTCTCATTACGGATCTATCCGACTCCATGCCGTCGCAAAATCACTATGAGGCCGAGGAACTATGAGATCTGCTGTTTTTTAAATTTCGAATGACCCCTAGAAAATAGGGGCCGTATTTCTGTAGATTTTCCTGCGGAGCTTTGATTTGCATCATGGCTTCTGGACAATCTGGCATTTTTTCAGCCATTTCCCTCAAAGCGGTGTCGTGAAATATCATATAAGCTGGCAGGTATCGCTGTCTGGCAAGGTTCATGCGCGCTCGTCTAAGCTGTTTGAAATGCTTGTCGAATGCATCCGAAACTCCATCTGTTGTGACTACAAACTTCTTTTCCTGTAACGGGAAACGAGGGCCGCGAGCGCGAGTTGGGGGCGGTGGGGGAAATTTTGGATAAATACTTTCCAGGAGAATACCTTTGTATTCCGTTTTCAATATTCTTTTCTGAGTAAAGATCGATGGATAGTGTCCTGTTTTATCTCTTTTCCATCTTAACCACGAGTGAAAAAGTTCGTGTTTTTCACGATCCATCAGACAAAGATTTGTAATCGAATTATCAGTCTTCCTGCCATTGATGTGATGGACCACTTCGTTAGAGAAGAGTGGGCGGCCTATTCTGGTTTGCGCAATATAGCGATGTTCCATCTCACGATTACGCTTTAGGATGACGTATCCTCGTGAGTCGATGTAAGTGGCGGTTTCGTTTGATATCCCGGATTTAAACCAGTTCCAGAGAGCAATCCAAAGTCTTCCCATAGGATATTCTTATCGACGAAAAATTGGTTAAGTTGATTCTTGCCTCGCATTTTTCATTCTGAAACAGTCATAGTGAAACGATATACTTTACGTATTATAAACTAAACCGAGTTGTAGGACTTTAGGCGGAATGGTTTGGTCCAGAAACACAATATGTTACCAATAAGGCCTTTAGAATGTGAGTTATCTGAGTAAAATATAAGGAATGAGAATAGTTTCACTCTGTTTTTTGACTTCATTCTTTGTCTTTGTAGGCACGGATGTATTTGCAGCTTCATTAACCTGCAACGACAATCAATCCGCTGAAAATTGTATGGTGTGCAATTGCTATCATGAAACTCGGGGTGAACCTTTGGATGGAATGATTGCAGTCAACAAGGTTGTCTTGTCCCGTGCCGAAGACGACTCGTTTCCAAATTCTCCCTGCGGAGTGGTTTTTGACGACGCCCAGTTCAGTTGGACAGAGGATAGAGCCGCTAACAATATCAGAGCAAAGCGTGAAGAAGACAGAGAAGCACTTGATAGATGTAGAAAAGCCGTCAAGATTTCAGTTCGTGAAGGTCCGAATGAAGTGCTCTACTATTACAACCCGAATGTAGCATCGCCAGGCTGGGCACGTCGTATGAAAAAATGCGGCTCCATTGGCAATCATGCTTTTTTAGTTCCTCGTGGCGAAAAGTGCCCAAGAAAGCTGGGTGCAGAGTCTAAATATAGGGACTATACGCCTGAGAAAAAGGCAAGTTCAGGGAAGGGTATTAATTAATGAAATCCGTCTTGGCGATTATACTTCTTTATGGTTTTTCGAGTTGGGCAGGCCCCGTGGCCGTGTCTACTGATAGCACTGTGGGAGTTGTGGTCAAAGGCGGAATAGCAACAGTCTCTGTACCTGCAGATGCCCGTAAAGCCCTTATTCAATGGCGTCCGGAATTTTTGGTTTTTGATCTTAAAGACTACGGCGAGTCCGTAAAAAGTTTAGTCAAAGAAGTTAACGCTGAAGGTACCCCTATGGCGTTTGTAGCGGACTTTAACAGCGATGGTGTAAAAGACATCGTGCTTTTGGGCAGCGATCTATATCAGCAGTACGCGGTGGCTCTGGTCAATGTGGCGGGTACTTGGAAAGTTATCGAAATACAGTCCTGGAAAATTCCAAATATCAGAAAAATAATGACGAAGAACGAAAATAAGGAAAAGGAAACGGGCATTCCTTTATACGTAATTCCAGCGCAAGAAGAGCATGCCAAAAAACTGGGTAAAAAAACGGGTATTCAGGTTGAGCGATTTATGGGCTCGGCTGCAGTTTATGAAATCACAGACGGTAAAGCAATTCAGGTTAAACTGCCATAGTCTGTTCTGAATGATTTAAAAGTCGTTCGCGGATATATGGGCGGCCACTTTATCGTCGCAACGCCCAGGCCCATCAGAGGGTTTCAGAAGGCACTCTACTTCAACTCTAGTCAAATCATCTCCGCCAAGCTGTTTTGAGGCAGCAGCTGAAAGGTCAATCACACGGCCTCTTTTGCCGCCACCTTTATCATTGATGCAAACGACAACTGAGCGTTCACCACTGGTGACACGCACCCAGCTACCCATTGGATACTGTTTGGAGGCGCTTCGTAAAATAGCCGCGCGCAATTTCTCAGGACGCATCTTTTCGCCGCTGGCAGTGCGCTTGCCAGCAAAATTATCACGACCGTGAATTCCATAAACGGAAGCGATCCCTTTTTGTTTTCCACCACAAGAATTGTAGCCAGGAACTTCCATTTCTGAACGTTTTTGTAATTGTGGATTTACAATATCAGAAACCTCTTTCAATTGAGATTGAAGATCTGATTTAGGAGCGCATGCAGCGGCTTCTCCGGAGAATGTCTTACCTTGAGACAGCAGCGGTGTCGCAAACAGGGATATTAAAATGAGGAGTAATTTCGCGTTAGACATACGCTTTATCTATTCAAGATAGATGCCACCTCTTTGTAGATTGCTGCGCAATTACAACGGTTTTGAAATAATTAGAAAGGCTGGCTGATCAATTATTTTTAGACAGTTGATACTCTTTGGACACGGACATTCTTAGTAAATGGTCCTAAATAAAAGAGTGTAGAAATGCCATTTTCGAGACTAAGAATTTGAATTTTTCTGCCATTTTGGGAATATTCGAAGCTATGAAACGAACAGCGACCTTTTTGGTATTCATTCTAGTGATTGCCCAAATGTCTCCAGCCTGGAGTCGCGAGATTTCCGTTTTGTTCCTGGGCAACAGTTACACACATCTTCCGGGTTATGGAACTATGGAAGACCCCGCTCTGCCGCGCATGATCCGAGAAATTGCAAAATCCATCGATCCGGAATTGACTATCAATTATGATTTTAATGTGCCTGGCGGCTACAGTTTCGAGCGTCATTATTACAACGAGCAATCAAAGACTTTGATGTTGAAGCCCTACGATCACGTGATTCTTCAAGGCCACAGTATTGAATCTTTGGAGTTAACTCCGTGGTGGGAAGCGACGGGGAACCTGGGCGTAAAAAGTTTCTCAAAATACCTGCCGAAAATTCTTGATATTGTTTTTCAGAACAACTCGGATGTAACCATGTATGTGAATTGGGCTTGGGGTCTTCAACACTCTATGCTGGCGGATGATCATCCGGGAGTGCGCTTTCCAGAAGATTCAGAAAAAGCTGATCAGACCTGGTTTGGTGGTGACAAGCACGAGTTTCAAAATCAGATTGATCAAAGTTATAAGTTCCACACACAAAATCATCCTGTGAAGTTATCGTTAGTGGGACGTGCGTGGTTGGAGCTGCAGGAAAAAGGCATCGTTGCACCCGAAGAGCTTTATCGTGAAGACTGGAGTCACGCGACACTGATCGGTGGATATATTTCAGCATTGGTTTTAATTAAAGACGCCCTGGGGTTGGATATTTCAAAGAATACATTTGTTCCATCGGGCATGAGTCCTGAAAAAGCCCGACAAATTCAAGAAGCCCTGGCCGACAATGCCAGCGAGATGACATTCTTTAGTAAATAAACACATAATAGTTAGATTTGCCCGTCGACTTGGATATGATGTCAGCTTGGAATCTATTCCGGAGAGGCTAGTATGATTAAGGCGAATCGTGTTTGTAGTTTCGTGGTCGCAGCCATCGGCATAATGATGATAAGTTGCGCTTCTGCTCCGAAAGCACCTGAAGTAAAACCTCCCCAAGTTCGCTCGGGCTATGCTGAAGTCAATGGCCTGAAAATGTATTACGAGATTCACGGCGATAAAGGCGGAGTGCCGTTGGTGCTTCTGCATGGCGGGGGATCCAGTATCGATGTCACTTGGGCCCATTTGATTCCCTATCTGATAACAAACAGAACAGTGATCGCGATTGACGAGCAAGCTCATGGGCGAAGCGGGGACCGTAGTGGGCCCGTGTCCTTTGAGCAAACAGCTGATGACGTTGCCGCATTGCTAAAGTCACTTGGTATCCAAAAAGTTGATGTCATGGGCTTTAGCAACGGCGCTACAAATGCTCTGCAGGTTACACTGCGACATCCACAGCTTGTGCGTAAGCTGGTTCACATCTCCTCATTTACAAAGCGTAGTGGGGCGGCCCCAGGATTTTTCGATTATATGAAGACTGCAACTTTTGCAGATATGCCTCAATCGTTGAAGGACGCCTACCTCAAAATCAACCCGGATCAAGCAGCACTTCGAAACATGCATGACAAAGATGCTGCACGTATGCGCTCCTTCAAAGACATACCAGATGCAAAAGTTCGCGAGATCAAGTCTGCCACGTTGATCGTTCAAGGAGACCGCGACGTTTCAACCCCTGAACACGCGGTGGCTTTAAGCAAACTGATTAAAGACTCCAGGCTGATGATAGTTCCAGGTGGACACGGGGACTTCCTCGGGGAAACCTCGATGGCTCAACCGGTTGCAAAAACTCACGAATACACGGCAGGGTTTATCAACGAATTCTTAGCAGCACCTTTTTAGGCCTTGCTTCAGGTTTTTAATTCAGTTAAGACTCGCTTTATGTATCAAGCACCACCTTAGTTTCCATCCAATGCGCCTCATTTAAGAGTTTAAATCCCTCAAAGGGATTCTAGTGCCTATTTAAGCCTAATTAATTGGAGAAACTATGGAAAACGATCCAAACGTGCAGCCACGTCTGCACTCTGAAGAATATTTTGGTGAACAACGCAATCATTGGTGGAATCTGGATTTTGTCGAGCTCATGGCGAAACGCTGTCAGCTTCACAATGTGCATTCTTTATTAGATGTCGGCTGCGGAGTCGGTCATTGGGGACGCCTATTGGCGCCCTTCCTGGCAAAAGACGCGCAAATAGTGGGTGTTGATCGTGAAGAGCAATGGGTGCAAAAATCCCAGCTTGCTCCGATTGCCAGACCAGCGCGATATCAAATCGGTGATGCTCAGGCGTTGCCTTTTGCAGACAACAGCTTTGACATGGTCACCTGCCAAACAGTGCTGATTCACCTTTATGATCCCCAAAAAGCGCTCAGTGAATTTTTACGTGTTCTAAAGCCTGGTGGGTTGCTACTTGTCGCCGAGCCAAACAACATTTGCCAGAATCTGGTCAAAACCAGTTTAGACGTGAACGTTGATCTTGATCTGTTTTTGCAGAATTTGAAATTCGAGATGATGTGCGAGCGTGGAAAAATCCTGTTGCAAGAAGGAGATGGCTCTATCGGTGATCGTATTCCGCAATTGCTGTCGGAGCTGGGTGTATCGAATATTTCAGTTCATCAATCTGATAAATGCTTTTCAACGTTGCCGCCTTACAATGCGGTCGGCGATCAGGAAACCATCGAGTTGTTGAAGAAATTCAAAGACGGGGATCATGGTTGGTGGAAGCATGATGCAGAAAGATACTTCTTTGCTGCAGGCGGAACTCAAGAAGAGTTTGATAGATACTGGATTTACTTCCAGAAAAGAAATGAAACCTTTCTATCAGCCATGCAAAGTAATTCTTATTACTTCGCTGGAGGACAGATATTCTATTTAATCTCCGCTCGAAAGTAATTTGCAACCAAGAGCCGATTCAGCAATGAGTCGGCTCTTTTAGTTTGAAGAAGCGTGGAATAAACGTGTGTCGCAGAGCCCTTTAGCGATTAAAGGGCATCTCGTTAATCCAGCGAAACCCACGATTATTCAAAAGGTATTGTGGGTCAGGCTGTTTAGTTAGTTTGATTTTCTCGCCAGTAGCATTGGCAGACTCTTCCAAAACCACTTCAGTTTGATTTTGATTCAGCGAGAAAGAAAAATTCTTTTCGATTTTCAAATCATCCATTCCTTTAAGTTCAATAGTCATCTTTTCATAGTCGTATTTGGCCTGGAAACGCTGCATTTGGCCGTCATTGCTGAATGCATACATGCGACTCTTATGATCAAAGGCCAATCGAGCCCAAGAGGACGAGTCCGACAGATGAGAGGGAGTAATACTCCAAATCCCCAGAAGTTTGATTTCGGCAACTCGCTGTCTGAATTGTTCACCGAATTTTAAATCCCGTCGGATCGTCGAATAAAGTGTGAAGGCCAAAAGCAAAACTTGAATCCCCAATGCTACTTGATTCCACCGACCTTGCTCAAATAGCTCCGCGGGCCCCTTAAATGTGGTGGGGACCTGTAAAACAAAAAAGTTAAATAGTTGTCTTGCCCCCGGCAAAACCAAGAAGGCTGATAGTATCAACAAATGCCCTGAGAAAAGTTTGACCGGCACATCGTAACACATGTTTAAGAAAAACACGTTGGCCATGATAGCGATGCTAAGAAGAGCCCCCAGCAGACTTAGTCTTGGAATAAACAACATGATACCCGCAAGTACCTCCAGGCCTCCCGTAATATTGCAATAGGCCCGGGAGCTTCCCATGAAGGTCCACAATAGCCCCATCGGCGAAGACTCGCCAAGCGGTACAGCAAGGTTGGCAATCGATGGGTGGGGGAACTGTCCCGGTGGAATGATCTTGGCAAGGCCGTATCCAATAAGGAGTCCACCCAGCGACAGGCGAATCATCAGCTGAACTGCGGTGAAGGCCGTATCTTCCCAAGTCTGTTCCGAAATAAAGGACGTGATGCTGGCAACAATGAAAGCAATTGCTAGCAGGATCAAAGCTCTTACGTATTCGACGACCGTGTCACCGCTGCCATTCGGTCCATCGATGAAAGTACTTACACCAAAAAAAGATTTAGCAGCCCAGCGTGCAGCGTGTGTCGTGGATTCCCAGTACAATCCTTGAAGGTAGTTGGCCCCCGGAATCAAACTTAAAGCGTAAGGCAAACAGTAAAGTCCAAAATAGATCGCGCTGAATCTGCAGAAAAATAGCATTTTGTATCCTTTAGTCAGACAACTTTAAGCGGTTGTGAAATATATGTCCAATGCATTGATTTTATCGAATTTATGCTTATATTGCATAAATGGATTCAAACACTCTTCGCTACTTTTTCGCTGTGGCCACCGATAAAAGCTTTTCCCAGGCTGCGCGCCGGTTGAATGCTCAACAGCCCAGTCTAAGTCGTGCCGTGCGCTCGCTTGAAGAAGAGATCGGCGCCAAACTCTTTGAGCGCAGCACCCGGTCTGTTTCCCTGACCGCTGCTGGGGAGCGGCTTTATTCAGAGTGTAAGAAAATATTTGAAGTGATGGATGCCTTGCCCCAGTTGGTTCGCGACGAAGAAGCGGAATTCAAAGGGTACATGCAATTCGGTATTTCGGATTCAATGAGTCAGCACGTTCTACCGAAAGTTCTGCAGCAGTTTCAAAAACAGCATCCGCTGGTTGTTTCCAGCGTTGTCATGGGACCGGCTCAACACATGTTACAAAAAGTCGAAGCGGGTGGGCTGGAGTTCGCTTTGTTATTCAGCGAAAGTCGGTCGGGGCTTGATCTGGAATTCATCCCTTTTCTAAAAATTCAGTTTTACATCGTAGCGGCTACCAGAATCCGCGAAAACCCTGAAGCTATGCGCTCTTTTATTGCGGCCCGGGAAATAGAAGACGGTCGACTTGAAGATTTCAAAGAATGGTCGCTGGTGAAATCCCTTATCCCCGGCGTGCGCATCCAGTATTCTGCCAACAGTTATTTTCTGCATAAGGAAATGGTGATGTCAGGATGTGGAGTTTCAATGTTTCCATCTTACCTGGTAAACGAAGAGCTGCGTAAAAATCGTCTGTTCGTTTTAAATAAGCAAAAGCCGCTAGTGGGAACCTTGCAGTTGGTGAAAAGACGAGGCCGGCCCCTGTCGGCAAAGGCAACTTCCTTTCTAGAACTGTTGAAGACGCATCTTCAAACTTAAAAAAAAGGCACTGACTTGCAATCAGTGCCTTTTGCGTTTTCAGTGAACTTAGATTCTAGTTTTCTTGAGCATACTTCACTTGGTCGATGACGAACGTAACATCATTGGCCTCAGTCAATTTCAATTTAAGACGGGCAGTCACAGTCACCATTGGGTCATCCATGCTTTTAGGAACTGATGATTCCCAAGTGATTTGATACATCTCTTGAGCTTGTTCGTCGTATCCAGCTTCTTTGATGCTGGTAAAGACTGCGCCTTTGTCAAATTGTGCAACTTGAGCAGGTGTTAACGCGGCTTTAGCAGCAGCCAACATGCGGTCGTCTAGATCGTTAATTCTTTTCACTACAACCGGTTGAAGAGTTTTTTTGCTGATCACAAAAACGGATGATAGTGATGTGCTCCATTTGAAGGATTCGAAAACCCCGACGATTTCACATTCATCATTTTTTGTATAGTAATTGCCCAGGCTTAGAGTGTTCATGCTGAAGTGATTTGTGCCCATTCCACCCAAACGAATAGCTACAAATTCGTCTGGCTCTTCAGTGATCGTCGCCAGGATTTGGTTGGTTTGTAGGTCCACCAAATAGTTACGCATAGAAGACATTTCAGTCCAAAGTTCAGACACTTTTTCTTCGTCTTTTTCCACTTCTTCAAAATCAATCAATTTACCCGGAATACCCCACGCGATCGCATAGCCATCATTTGCAGAGTAGCCGTTGATACGGAATTCACGAGCTGCAGAAAACGCATTCAAAGAGACCAAAGTCATTGCCACGAACAAGATCAGATTTTTCATAAACCCTCCGGTTTAAAATTTGTTTGTAAGTCGAAAACAACCGCAATATGGCGCGCCGCACAGGTTTTGAATAGTAGATAGATTCGATGTCTTTGTTCTAAATTTTAGATAGGTCGTCGGTTGCTGCAGCTACAGAAGTGTTTTCAGCATTCCGGATATCGAATGCTTATCTTGTGGTTTCAATTAGTTGAGCTGTTATCCCTGGCGTGAAGTCAGCTTAATGCAAAAGTGGAGATTGCAATTTATTACATTATACCGTATAGTGTAATAGTCAGGAGCTGGAATGATTCGTAATTTTGCCAACAAGATCGCAACTGACATTTGGGAGACAGACAGCTCCAAAGTTCTTCCCAAAGAGCTTTGGATAAGAGCCAAGGCTTTGTTGACGATCATGCACGCAACGTCTGAACTGAATGATTTAAAAATTAAGGGACAGCCACCCAACATTAGGCTGCATAAACTTAAAGGGGATCGCAAAGAGGAGTGGAGTGTTACGATCAAACTTCCTTGGTGCATCACCTTTCGGTTTAAAAATGGCGAGTTTAGCGATGTTAAAATTGAAGACTATCACTAGAGGTATTTATGATTAAAAATCCAAAGCCCATGCATCCGGGAGTGGTCCTGAATGAGGTTTACATGTCCGAGATGGGACTAAATCAATCTCAGCTGGCGGAAAAATGCGGTTGTTCGCCTCGAAAAATCAATGAAATCGTAAATGGTAAAAGAGCGATCTCTCCGGAGTTTGCTATTGTGCTTGAGAAGGTCCTTGGAACATCAGCTGAAATGTGGGTTCGTATTCAGGCAGAATATGATCTGTGGGTCGCCCGCAAGAAAGCGGCCTAAGATCCGTCACCGCCACGGTGGCGGCAGATTTTAGGCATAAAAAAACCGCCAAAAGGGCGGTTTTCATTAGGCCTACCAAGCCGAAGCTTTAGCGAAGGTTGGTGCGGGTGGAGGGACTTGAACCCCCATGCTTTCGCGGAAGATTTTGAATCTTCTGTGTCTACCATTTCACCACACCCGCAGTGAGAGAACTTTGTAATAGTAAGACCCCATCATCCTCAACATATTTTTTAATTTCCCCCAATTTTTCTGCGTTTTTGCCCTGTTTTTCAGCGGCTTTGTCACTCCTGGCCAAAATGACCCCAGTTTGAAAGGATTTCAGGAACCGCTCTAAGAGTTGTCACTTCTTTATTCAATCCAGCAAACAAACCAGGATTCCTTTGAAGCCCTAAATCCCACGATTTCAATGACTTAGACACCAGGGACGAATTCCGGCCCTGTTGGCACTGGCCTTGCTTTACAGGTTTTCGATTAAAAAAGGTTCTAAGAAACCACACTGAGGAGACTTTATGAAAAAGTATATCTATATCCTTGCGGCTTTGAGCATGGCGCCGGTATTCGCGTTGGCTCAATCCCTTGAAGGTGATGTTGATGCTGAATTGGATGCTATGTATTCCAAGCAGACAACACCACAGGTTGTAAGCACTCAAACAGTGTTGCCAGCGGCAGCACAAGGTGAAGTGCAAACGGTAAAACCACAACCTATCTATATTATTAACTCTCCTGCACAAGCGGCTCAGGCAACTGCAGCTACTCAGCAGGTTCAAAAACAGCCTACGACTGTTATTGAAGCGTCTCCTTTGGCGGAGTCTCGTGCGGAAGCTATCCGTAAGAGCCGTCAGGATGCTGAAGTTCAAACTGAACAAAAAATCGTGGAAAAACTTGAGCAATCCCGCATGGAAGATGAAAAACGCCGTGCTGACGTATTGTTCGGTGATAAATTCAATAATCTAAATCAAGCTCAACAGGTTCCAGTTCAGCAACCAGTAGCTCCAGTAGTGGTAGCTCCGGTAGCAGCTCCGGCTCCTATTATCGTTGAAAAACAAGTATCTGATGATTCTGCAACTCGCGAAATCGTTCGCCAGGAAATGGCAGCGTCTTTGGAAAAAAACAAACCAGAAGAGCCAGTTCGTAGCAAATACGTTTCCGGTCTAATTGGTATGGGTGACTATCCAGATGTTTCCAACGTAAAAGGCAACTATGCGTTGGGTGTTGCGTTCGGTAGTAAAGTTGATGGTTTTATCATCGAAGGTTCATTCCTTTACTCTAATTACTCCGTCAACAACAACTGGTACGGAAATGTCTATAACAACCAAAATGGCGTTGATGTGAATCAATACACAGGTGCGTTGGCAGCTAAAATCCAGTTCTTTGATGGTATCGTGAAGCCAGTTATCGGTGGTATCGCGGCTTACTCTTACAGAACTTACGAAGCGAAAAACAGCTACGGTTACATGTACTCATACAACAACAACTCGAACTCTGATGTGAACTCACATGCAGTTGATTTGGGTGCGTTGGTAGGTGCTGACCTTGAGTTCTCTCCGAAATACGCTATCGGTTTGGATTTCAGATATATGTGGAATCTTTCCAACCGTATCAACTACGGCAGCAACTATAACTCTGGTTGGAACGAATATATGAACTCCAATCCGATCGAAAAACTTCAATACTATGTAATGACAGTTTCCGGTCGCATGAATTTCTAATCAGTTCCCAGATATCTCTCAGTGGTGGCGGAGTCCTGTAATGGGGCTCCGCTTTTTTTTTGGACAAAGCCCGGCGCTTGGGTACAATGAATCCATGCGCATCCTCATTATATCCTTCCTATTTGCTTTACCTGTATCTGCCGCGACCCTGGTTTCTGAAACCGTAGGGCAGGTGGGTGACTATGTTATCACAAGTCGCGAGGTGCAAATCACAACGGTGATTGATCATGTGCTTTATCCTCCCAAAGATTCCAAATCGACAGCGCTGGTTGAAACAGGACCGGAATATAAAGAGTTTCGCAATCATGTGACGGCAGTACTACTGGAGTCTGTGGTTTCGATGGAAGCTGCGACTTTTAACGTTGGCGCTGCTTCTTCGGCGGAATTGGATGAAGCCTTGGCAAAAGTGGAAAAAGCCACCTCAGGCAAGACTTACTGGAATCAACTGCAGCCCTCACAAGCGGAAGTGAAGAAGTTCACGGATCGCAAGCTGGTGGCAAAAAGCTTTATGAAGTTTAAAACCGGCTCCATGGCGGGAATCGTGTCCAACGTCGATGCCTACGAGTACTATCAGAAAAATCGCAGCAAATTCGGCAATACCCCTTTTGCAGAAATCCGCGACAATATCAAATCCTTCCTGGGGCAGCAGCAGTTGGAAGAGCGCCTGCGTTCCTGGTTTGAATTGATGAAGCGAAAATACAAAGTCAGAAACTTTATCTAAGGCTTTCATGAGAATCGAATCTTTATATACTCCTCACAAAGCAGCCATGCGTGCCCTGGTGGAGGCCATTCATCAGCAGTCGGGCATACAGCCGCAGTTCTATTGGCCTGCCGATATGCTGGGTGCGGAGATGGCAACTGCGGAAGGTGTGGGGATTTTTGAGGGCGAGGAGCTTGCGGGATTTGTATTATATCGTGAAGTTCCTGGGGCGTGGGAAATCTCACTGGTGGCAACTCATCCTCTTTTTCAGCGCCGGGGTTTGATGGAGACTTTGATAAAGCACATGATCGCCGCAAAGGGTCAAAGTCGTGAGCTGTGGTTGGAAGTGCATGAAAGCAACGAATCCGCTCAGAATTTGTATGAAAAGCTCGGGTTTAAGCTAACAGGGCGTCGCCCGCGTTATTATAAGGATGGGGCCACCGCGTTGCTATACTCCTGTCCCTAGGGCCAGATAAGTCCTTGCACTGCTTCGATTTTTTTGTTACTTTAAGGACGTTCGATGGGCCCAATAGGCCCATTTTTTTTTGCCACTGAATTCTTTTTGAGTTCCTCGGACAAAACGGGATGTGCACGCCAGATACGCTTTAAGCGTTTGAGCATGTACACGCTGCAGGCCCAGTTGGATATTTCCCAACGGCTTTTAGCAGGAGTCACTTCATTAGTAAGCTGAAACCACCGTTCGGGGTTGGTGGGCTGAAGTTAAAGGAAGTGAAGAGATGTCTGAGAGACCCTCTTGGTTAGATCAAGTTGAAAAAATCGCGAGTGATGCTGCTGTCGAGAACGGTTGCCTTCTTTACGATATCGAATTCGTAGGCATGGGCAAAGGGCGTACTTTGCGTCTGTTCATTGATAAGGAAGACGAAGGCGGGATCAGTCTTGAAGATTGCTCGAATGTTTCCAAAGCCTTTAATGCAGTTCTGGAAAAGGATGAGGACGTCATCCCAGGGACGGCATACACATTGGAAGTTTCCAGCCCGGGGTTGGAACGTCATCTGGTGAAACCATGGCATTTTAAAAAGGCCGTGGGCAAAAAAGTGTATCTGAAAACATCCAAATCCTTCGAGAGCATGGGAGTGACAGATAAAAAATGGAAAGCTGCCAAGACAGTCGAGGACGTTATTGAGTCCGCTGACGATCAAGGTGTGCGTTTCATGATCAAAGACGTCGAGATTAAAATCCCGTACGCGATGATCGAAAAAGCTAAAGTTTTATTTGAAGTTAATAAAGGTCAAAAAAAGTAGAGAGGATGAGCCATGGCTGAAAATATGTTTTCAGATCTTTCCAAAGTGATTGAACAAGTTGGTAAAGACAAAGGTATCGACAAACAAGTCGTTATCGATGCAATCACTCAAGGTATGCTTGTAGCTGCCCGTAAAAAATACGGTACTTACCGTGAAATTGAAGCAGCTTACAACGAAGAGACTGGCGAAGTTGAATTGTTCGAGTTCAAAGAGGTTGTGCCTCGTGAAAAATTCGTAGACGAAGAAGTTGAAATTACTTACGACGACGCAGTTAAATTGGATCCAAACGTTCAAATGGACGACTCTATTGGTATCAAATTGGAAGCTTCTGATTTGGGCCGTATCGCAGCTCAAACTGCGAAACAAATCATCATGCAAAAAGTGCGTGATGCTGAACGCTCCATCATCTTCACAGAGTTCGAAGAGCGTAAAGGCGAAATCGCTTCTGGTATCGCTCGTCGTGTTGAAAAAGGCGCGATCGTTGTGGATTTGGGCCGTTCTGAAGCTTACATCCCACCTCGTGAACAAATCCCTGGCGAACAATACAAACCAGGTGACCGCATTCAGGGTTACTTGTCTGAAGTTCGTCAAACAACACGTGGTCCACAAATCATCATGTCCCGCGCTGATGAACGTTATTTGATGAAACTTTTCGAAATGGAAGTTCCAGAAATTTATGACGGTGTGGTTGAAATCATGGCGGCGGCTCGTGAGCCAGGCCAACGTGCTAAAATCGCAGTTCGTTCCAACGACTCTACGGTAGATCCAGTAGGGGCTTGCGTTGGTATGAAGGGTTCCCGTGTACAAAACATCGTACAGGAACTTCGTGGCGAAAAAATCGATATCGTTCCTTGGGATGAAGACATCACTCGTTTCGCGGTAAATGCTTTGGCTCCGGCTGAAATTTCCCGCGTATTCCTGGATGACACAAACCGTGAAATGGAAATCGTTGTTCCAGATTCTCAATTGTCTTTGGCAATCGGCAAACGTGGTCAAAACGTTCGCTTGGCAGCTAAATTGACGACTTGGAAATTGGATATCATTTCTGAATCTTCAGCGGCGTCTCGTACTGCGGAATCCATCTTTAATTTGATGTTGATCCCAGGTATGAACGAAACAATGGCACAAAACATCTTCCAATCCGGCTTCGGTTCATTCCAATCTGTAGCTCAGGCGAGCGTTCAGGAATTGATGACGATTCCAGGTTATGATGATCCGGAAAAGGCAGAAAAGCTTTCTAACGAAGCAAATGCTTTGCTTAAAAAGTATGAAGCAGAAGGTACTCCAGTGCCAACAGCTCCATCTGTAGCAAAAGACAGCAAAGCGGGTGGCGGTTCTGCGAAAGCACAAGCCGATGCATTGTTAAAGCAAGAGCTTCAAAAGTTGAACTCTCAAGAAGCTGAAGAAGAATAGATTTAAGTTTAAAGTTACAGTTACTACACAGGGAGACTGAGTGAGTAATCCAAAAGTTTTTGAATTTGCTAAAGAAATCGGGATGACCCCGTTGGCGTTGATGGACAAGATCCGTGAATGGAATTTGCCTATTAAGAGCCATATGGCGGAGTTAGAGCCTCAGGTTCTTGAGCAGATTAAAATTAAGTTGGGTGGTGGCGATAAGCCGGCTGAAGAAGCCAAACCCAAAAAAGCAGCAACTCGCAAGGCGCCAGCTAAAAAAGTAGCGGCGGCAGCGGCGGAAGCTGAGGCGGCTGCAACAGCAGCTCCGGCTAAAGTCATTCGTCGTAAGACGAAAGAGGAAGCGGCTCCAGTTGAAGCGAAAGCAAAAGTAATTTCGAAACCCGAGGTTGAAGAGGACGCGGAAGCGGATGCTCCAAAAACAACTCGTGTTGTAGTTAAAAAACCTGCAGCTGCAGCGAAGGACGAGGCCGTTGAGCCAACTCCGGCAGTGGTTGAGGAAAAGCTTGTCGCAAAACCAGAACCAACTCCTGCGCCAGTTGTTGAGGCAAAAGTTGAGGCTCCGGCTCCTGTTAAGGCAGAAGCACCAGCGCCAGCAGCACCCGCACCAGCCCCAGCAGCACGTAAAAAAGAAGTTGTGGTTGGAACCAGCGGTGTCGCGAGTTCATCAACTCCGGCATCGGCTCCAAAAAGAAACATCATTGGACGTATGGATCTTTCCCGCGTTCAAACACAAGCTCCTCCGCGCCAACAAGGTGATCGTCCACAAGGTGGATTCCAGCCTCGTCCGGGTGGTGGTGCAAGTGCTTCTTTCACTGGTCCACGTCCAGGCGGGTTCAATCGTCCGGCAGGTGGAGCGCCAACGCGCAATATCCGTCCTGGCTTCGTAGCTCAACAAGCTCCGCCAGAGTTGCCACCAGAAGGTGGCGTGGATCACCATCACAATAAGGACTTCGACAAACGTAAACGCTTTGGTGCGGCTCCGGCTGTACCAGCATTTAATGCAGGTCCAAGTGCTCGTGAAAAAGAAAAAGAAGAAGCAATCAAGAGCTTCAACGCCGTTGATTTCCGTAAACGTGAGATGGTCTTCCAGCCTAAAAAGAAGAAGACTGTTGTTGAGCAAGGTCAAAAAACTCAAATCACAACAGCGGCAGCTCACAAACGTGTTGTTAAAGTTAATAACTCCATGAAGCTGACAGACTTGGCAATGGCGATGGGCTTGAAAGCTCCGCAACTTGTTAAAGTCATGATGAAGAATGGTGTGATGGCGAATATGAATACGGACTTGGATTTTGATACGATCGCTTTGATCGTGCCTGAATTCGGTTGGGAAGCACAAAACGTATTCAAAACTGCTGATGATGTTGCGACGGAAACTGCATTCGGTGAAATGGATGCAGAAAAAATCACTCGTCCACCAGTTGTTACAATCATGGGTCACGTCGACCATGGTAAAACATCATTGTTGGATGCTATCCGCAATGCTGATGTTGCCAAAGGCGAAGCCGGCGGTATCACTCAGCACATCGGTGCATACTCTGTTAAAATTGAAGATGGTTCTTTGATCACGTTCTTGGATACTCCGGGTCACGAAGCCTTCACGGCAATGCGTACTCGTGGTGCGAACGCGACAGATATCGCGGTTATCGTGGTAGCAGCGGATGACGGTATGATGCCGCAAACGCAAGAATCTATTAACCATGCGAAAGCAGCAGGCGTACCTATTATCGTTGCTGTGAATAAGATGGATAAACCGGGTGCAAATCCGGACCGTATCAAACAACAATTAACTGAACTTGAAATCGTCCCGGAAGAATGGGGTGGTAACACGATCTTCGTGGAAGTTTCAGCACTTAAGAAAACAGGCTTGAAAGAGCTTCTTGAGCAAATCAAATTGTTGGCTGAAATCGGTGAATTGAAAGCCAATCCTAAACGTTCGGGCACAGGTCTTGTGATCGAAGCGAAAATGGAAAAAGGCAAAGGACCTGTTGCAACACTTCTGGTTAAAGACGGAACTGTTGGCGTGGGTCAGTACATCGTAGCCGGTACAATGAAAGGCCGCGTTCGTTCATTGACGAATGATAAAGGTCAAAGAGTTGAATCCGTCGGTCCGGGTCTTCCAGTGGAAGTATTGGGGCTTGATGGTGTTCCAGCTGCGGGTGATAAGTTCGACATCGTTAAAGATGAAAAAACTGCGGAAGAGATGTCCACTTTGAGAAAAGAACAAGCGTTGAAAGCAGCGAATGTTCCGGCTCAAAAAATGTCTTTGGACGAGATCTTCTCTAAAGTTAAATCCGGCGATGTGAAAGAGCTTGCGATCGTATTGAAAGCCGATGTTCATGGTTCTCTAGAGGCCATCAACGGAATGCTGTCAAAACTTGTTACTCCGGAAGTTAAGGTGCGAGTGATCCACTCTGCTGTCGGCGGTATCAATGAAAACGACGTGACTTTGGCGAACACTTCCAAAGGTATCGTTTTGGGCTTCAACGTACGTCCGGACTTGGGCGCACAAGCTAAAGCGAAGCAATTGGGTGTCGACATCAGAACTTACTCGATCGTGTACGAATTGATTGATCAAATGAAAGCCGCTATGTCCGGTCTTCTTACTCCAGATATGGTTGAAGAAGTTATGGGTCGTGCGGAAGTTCGTAATACCTTCAACGTACCGAAAATTGGCGTTATCGCTGGTTGCTTCGTACTTGATGGTAAGGTTCAACGTAACAACTCGATCCGTCTTCTTCGTCAAGACAAGATCATTTTCGAAGGCAAGATCTCATCGCTTAAGCGTTTCAAAGACGATGCTAAAGAAGTGGCTTCAGGCTACGAATGCGGTATCGGTATTGAAGGCTACAACGACGTTAAAGTCGGCGATATGATGGAAGCTTACATTAAGAAAGAAGTTGCCAGAGAGTTGGGTCTATAGTGAAAAATGTGGGTGATGGGCGCCGTGTCGCTCAAGTTGAACGTCAAATTCAGGCTACCATTGCTCAGTTTTTGATTAAGGGCTTTAAATTACCGTTGCCAGGTTTGGTGACGGTGGCTTCTGTAAAGATGCCGGCAGATCTTCGTGCGGCAAAAGTTTATATCAGCGTTCTTGGGTCTGAAGAGGCTCAGGAGCAGGCTATTGAACTTTTGCAGGAGCGCGCTTTTGAAATCCAAAATTTTATCGGTAAAGAATTAAAGATGCGTTACTGCCCAAAACTGAAGTTCTACGCGGATCATACGACAGAACAGGTTTTGAAAGTGGAACGCATCATCTCTGATCTTGAGGCTGAACGAAAAGCCAAAGAGCCAAAAAACGAATCCGAATCTGATGACGAATAATTCTGAAAATACTAAAGGCACTCCGCCAAAGCGGGAGCCGGTTCCATTCGATGGCTTAATGCTTGTCGATAAACCGTCGGGAATATCCAGCCACGATGTGGTCTCACGTCTGCGTCGTATCATGGGTACGAAGTCTGTGGGCCATTCGGGGACTTTGGATCCGATGGCTTCGGGGCTGATGGCTTGTTTAATCAATGAAGCCACCAAGCTTTCACAATACATTTTAGAAGGCGATAAGGGATACCGTGTACGTATTCAATTCGGTCTTCGTACGGACACCCTGGATACCACGGGCGTGGTTCTGGAAACCCATCCAGTGGATATCAATGAGTCGACCTTGCTTGCGGAAGCGATGAAGCTTCAGGGCGAAATGGAAGTTGAAGTGCCTATTTACTCGGCCATCAAAGTTCAGGGTAAAAAGCTGTATGAATATGCCCGTCAGGATAAAGACGTTGTGATCCCTAAAAAGGTCATGAATTTCTGGGATATCAAATTCCTGGGAATGGGGAATGATTGGGCGGAGTTCGATCTTCGCTGTTCAAAGGGTAGCTATATCCGCACTTGGGTGGACCTCTTGGGTAAAGCTATGGGGTGCGGCGCAGCGATGAGTGCGTTGCGAAGAACCTATTCTTCTCCGTACTACCTGGAGCAGGCAATGACCCTGGAGGCGATCGAGGAGTGTGTAAAAAAGGACACTCTTTCGGGGCCATTTGTGGCCATGGATGCCGCCTTACCGATGGTGAAGCGTATTCGAGTTAAAGGTCAGGATCAGGTTCTTCTGGGGAATGGTCAGATCAGCCATGACTTGCGTAGCCAGCTTATAGCGGTTTTTAAGCCCGACGAAGACCAATACGTGCAGATTCTGTCGTTGGAATCCGGGAAGCTTTTAGCCATTGTAGGGCTTGAGCCAGGCCGCGGTTTCGTCTTAAAAAGGGTCTTTAAATACTAATTATTTTGAATACTTGACCGCGCATTCGGGGTCAGATAGAACACTAACCAAACCTGCCTAGGATCGACAGCCATGACGACTAAGGTGGGGAGTTTACAAACCGGCGGTAACGCCAAAACAGGAGACGCTAATGGCAGTCACTAAAGAACAAAAAGCACAGATCGTTAACAAGTTTAAAACTGCAGGCCTTGATACTGGTTCAGCGCAAGTACAAGTTGCTTTGATCACAGCACGTATCAACGACCTTACAGTTCACTTCACAACTCACAAAAAAGACTTTCACGGTCGCCGTGGTCTTGTGACTTTGGTTAACCAACGTCGTAAGCTTTTGGATTACTTGCACCGCAAAGATGTAGCGGCTTATCAAACTCTTATCAAAGAACTTGATATCCGTAAGTAATCTCATCTTAAATAAGATAACTAGAAGGGGCGTAATAGCCCCTTCGAATTTTAAAAAACAGGAAGCCAGCTGAGAAATCCCGCTGACTTCGCCAATAGCAAGATAGCTATTGGTATATACTCCGACGAAGTCGGAGTGCTCACAAGTCGGAATGATTTTTGAGATGGCTTCCACAAACGGATGGCGAAAACGAATTTTCGCTAAATAAGGAGATTTAATGAAAACGACTGTAACTACTTCTGTAGGTGGAAAACAGATCACAATCGAAGCAGGCCGTATGGCAAAACAAGCTGACGGATCAGTGCTTGTTTCTAGCGGTAACAACATGGTTATCGTAACTGCGGTATCTAGTAAAAAACAATCTGAGCTGGATTTCTTCCCTCTTACGGTTGAATACATCGAAAAATTCTATGCGACTGGTAAAATTCCAGGTGGTTACTTCAAGCGTGAAGCTAAACCAACAAACGACGCGGTTCTTATTGCTCGTTTGATCGACCGTCCAATCCGTCCTTCATTCCCAGAAGGCTACCGCTATGAAACTCAAATTGTAGCGACTGTTCTTTCTGCAGACGGTTCTTTCCCTCTAGAGATCTTGGCAAGCCTTGGTGCTTCTGCGGCTCTTCACGTATCTAACATTCCATTCAACGGTCCAACTGCAGCAGTTCAAATCGCTCGCGTTGATGGCCAGTTCATCGCCAACCCAACTCCACAACAAATGGAAAAATCCGACATGGATATGATCGTTGCGGGAACTCGCAATGGTTTGTTGATGGTTGAAGGTGAGACGAAATTCATCTCTGAAGCAGACGCTTTGGCAGCATTGAAATTCGGTCACCAGGCTTTGATGCCTCTTTTGAACGCGCAAGACGAATTGCGTGAAAAAATGGGCTCTGTTGCAAAACGTGCGTTCACTCCGCCAGCAGTTGATGCTGAGTTCAAAGCTTCTGCTGAAGCTTTCTTGCAGCCTAAAATTGCTGCTGCTCTTGCGATCAAAGAAAAACAAGATCGTTATGCAGCTTCTGCAACTGCAGCAGCTGACGCTGAAAAAACTCTTTTGGCAGCAATCACTGACAAAGAGCTTTTGAAGCAACGTAAAAAAGATTTGAATACTGTTATCGAAGATCTTAAGTACAAAGAAGCTCGTTCGATGATCTTGGATCGCAAAGTTCGTATCGACGGTCGTAATACGACAACTGTACGTCCTATCGCGAATGAAGTTGGTATCTTGCCGCGCGCTCACGGTTCTGGTCTTTTCACTCGTGGTGAAACACAAGTTTTGGGAACTGTGACTTTGGGTACAGGTGACGATGAGCAAATGGTTGATTCATTGTTGGGTATGCAAAAACGCAAGTTCATGCTTCACTACAACTTCCCTCCATACTCTGTAGGTGAAGTGGGTCGTATGAGCGGAACTTCCCGTCGTGAAATCGGTCACGGAAACCTGGCTGAGCGTGCTTTGAAAGCAGTTCTTCCAGACTTCGAAAAATTCCCATACACAATCCGCGTAGTATCTGAAGTTTTGGAGTCCAACGGTTCTTCTTCAATGGGTACTGTTTGTTCTGGTTTGATGGCTCTTCTGGATGCTGGTGTACCTGTTAAAGGTAACGTTGCCGGTGTAGCAATGGGTCTTATCAAAGAAGGCGACCGCGTAGCTGTATTGACTGACATCCTGGGTGATGAAGATCACTTGGGTGACATGGACTTTAAAGTTGCTGGTACTGCTCAAGGTATCACAGCGGTTCAAATGGATATCAAAATTGACTCTGTTTCTTTCGAAGTTATGGAACAAGCGTTGTCTCAAGCAAAAGACGGCCGTATCCATATCTTGAACGAAATGGAAAAAGTGATGAAAACTCCTCGTGGTCAAATTTCCGAATTTGCTCCACGTATCGAGACTATCAAAATCCGTCCAGACAAAATCCGTGAAGTTATCGGTTCTGGTGGTAAAGTTATTCGCGGTATCACTGAAGCTACTGGCGTTAAGATCGAAATCGAAGACGATGGTACAATCCACGTTGCATCTGCTGATCCAGAAGCAACTAAGCGTGCATTGGCTATGATCAACGACATTATCGCTGAAGCTGAAGTTGGTAAAACATATAAAGGCCGCGTAGTAAAAATCGCTGAGTTCGGTGCTTTCGTTGAAATCCTTCCGAACACTCAAGGTTTGCTACACATCTCTGAGATCTCTAACGAGCGCGTTCGCGCCGTGACTGATGTTCTTAAAGAAGGCGAAACTATCGACGTGAAAGTTCTTGAAGTAGACCGCGCAGGTCGCGTGAAACTTTCTCGCAAAGCCTTACTTCAGTAAGGCTCGTGACGCTAAAGCTTCAGCGGACTTGTCCGCCGTAGCCTTGGCGAAGGCGGATGGGGAACTATATTGGCTAATCTGTTCAAAAAATCTGAACTAGCAAACGGGATCCGAGTGATGAGCGAGTTTCATCCAGGGTCCCGTGCCGTTTCTATCGGTATCTGGGTTTTGACGGGGACTCGTGACGAGACTCCAGCCATTGCCGGAATGTCTCATTTGCTTGAGCATTTGGTTTTCAAAGGCACTAAAACCCGCAATACCTATCAAATCGCAAAATCTTTGGAATCTGTGGGGGGAGAGCTCAATGCTTACACCACACGTGAGTACACGTGTTACCACGCTCTTGTTTTGAAAGATCATTGGGAAAAGGCTTTGGACGTTTTGTCTGACCTGGTTTCCAATATGGATCTGGTTAAAAAGGAATTCGCTTTGGAAAAAGGCGTGATTCTTCAAGAGATTGCGATGTCCGAGGACTCCCATGAGGACGTTATCTATGACGTTCTTTATGACGAAGCTTACGGCAAGCATCCCCTGGGGCGCCCCATCTTGGGAACGCCGGCTTCCATCGCTTTGATGAAGCAAAACCAGGTGATGGATTATTATAAGAAAAACTACACCGGTAAAAACATCATCGTCAGTGCAGCAGGCTGCCTGGATCACGATGACTTCATGGCGGGAGTGCAAAAGCACCTGGGTAAAAAGAAAAAATCCACGCTTAAAAACACTCGCAAGAAGCCGAGCTGGTTGCGCCGCCGTCGCGTGATGGAGAAGCAATCTGAACAGGTGCACATGCTTTTGGGACTGCCTACGGCGAGTTTCCGTGATCAATACCGCTTTGAGGCGGTGATTGCGAACACTTTGCTTGGTGGGGGAATGACCTCGAAGCTTTACCAAAGTGTGCGTGAAAAGCGCGGCTTGGTTTATTCCATTTTTTCGAGCTTAAACACGAACATTGATTCCGGGATGCTGAATATTTACGCGGCTTCCGAATTGAAAAGTGTGAAAAAGGTCGCAGACCTGGTTGCGCGGGAATTTCAGAAGTTGCGCACCAAGGGTGCGACTCGCGCCGACGTGGAAATGTTTAAGACCCAGGTTAAAGGTTCTATTTTGCTGGGCTCCGACGACATTGAAAATCGCATGACTTCTTTGGCGGTCAATGAAATGGTGTTTGGCGAATACAGATCGGTCGAATCGGTCATTGAGGAAATCAATCAAGTCACAGTGGATACTGTGAATGACTACATCCGCAATGAACTTAAGACTGATAAAACATCCGGCGTATTGCTGGGCACTGGTGTTGAGGAGCTCAAAGACTGGTGGGAGGGGTTTGAACTATGAATAAAGTAAACGTAAAAATTAAGACTCTTGAAAACTTCAAAGGTGAGCTTCCTGCATATCAATCTGCAGGGGCTTCTGGTGTTGATGTTCGTGCGCAACTTGACGGTCCGGTTGTATTGGAACCGGGTCAGCGTGCGATGATCCCAACTGGTTTGAGCTTCGAGATCCCAATGGGTTTTGAAATTCAAGCTCGTCCGCGCAGTGGCTGGGCGGCAAAAAACGGTCTGACTGTTTTGAACACGCCGGGGACGATCGATGCTGATTATCGTGGTGAAGTAAAAATCATCGTGATCAATCTGGGTGATGCTGCTGTCACTATCGGCGATCAAGAGCGCTGTGCTCAATTGGTTGTCGCTCCGGTTTACCAGGCGAATTTCGTAATGGCTCACGAACTGACTGAAACAGAACGTGGCGCTGGCGGCTTCGGCTCTACAGGCCGCGCTTAGTATCTCGTAAAAGGTACGGACTTACTTTCGCCAAGAATAAAAAACCATGGTTTCATAGACCATGGTTTTTTTATTTCGTGGATAAGATAATTTCATTGGTTGATGTGGTGATTGACGCAGGTTTTCTTGGTAGCGCGGAACACAAGTGAAAACGACAAATTTGGACGCGGTTGTTTGGCGGAGTTTTAAGTTGCAATAGTCAGTGGAGTGCGGAACGCTTGAGCGCATCTATAAGGAGTTTTCTATGAATAAATTGATGGTTACTTTGAGTGTGTTGTTGGTGGCTTCGTTCGCTCAGGCTGCAGATACCAAAGTGGGTTTCGTGGATATGCCAAAAGCGGTTCAAGCGACGGCAGCTGGTAAAAAAGCGAAGGCCGAGCTAGAGGCAGAATTCACGAAAAAGAAAAAAGACATCGAAAAGAAGGAAGCTGAACTTAAGAAAATGGGCGACGAGATTCAAAAGAAAAAAGCTGTTCTTTCCGAAGATGCTTTGGGTAAAAAACAGGCCGAATTCCAAGGCGAAATGATGAAGTACCGTGAGGAAGTTCAAAAAAGCCAAATGGATCTGCAAAAGAAACAAGGCGAGTTGACGGCGCCAATTGTAGAGAAAATGAAAACAGTCGTGGCAAAAATCGCCAAGGAAAAAGGTTATACTTTGGTGATGGAAAACAACAACGGCGTTTTGTTTTCAACCCCTGATTCGGATTTGACTGAAGAAGTTGTTAAAGCTGTAGATAAGCTTTAATTTTTTCAAGCAATGATCCTTGTGATATGGGGATAAAAAAAAGGCTGTGTTTTGATGACACAGCCTTTTTTATTTTTTGGACAAAGTGTGTCCGTACCTTTTTGCGTACCTTTTTGGCTGATTACATCCGGGCGACTTCTATGCGGTTGTAAAGCCACAGGAAGAACACGATCGCAAACAGGACAGTCACCAGGCGCAAAGCTCGGCGTTTTTCCAATTGGAAGTTTTCAGTCAGACCCACTGCCAGCAGCAAAGTTGTGAAGGCAAAGCCCACCAGCGTCAGCGGTGGAATCAATTCGGATCCTGCCTGGAAGATAAAAAACGGAATGTTAGCGAACAGGATCAAGGTGAAGATCAGGCGCAATGAGCAGGTTCTTTTCTCGAAAACCTGGAAGTAATAATAAATAAATACAGCACCCAGCCAAGTCATTACCAATGCCACAAACGGGGCGAAGATGATGCCTGCCCCGATGCGGTAGATGTTCGGTGGAACCAAACCAGATATCACTCCAGAGATCATCGAGACCACAGCCAGTGTGATCAAAAGTGTCGACCACTTCCAATCAGGCAGAGTTTTGATCTTCTGAATTGGGTGGCGAAGGTAATCAATAATATAATTGAATACTTCTTTAGCGGTTTGTAGGTGCGGGGTTTGATTTGGTGTTACGTCGCGGTAGTCGCTCATTTTGCTATTGCATCACGACCAAGTTCGGTTAGCAAGTGGTATCGCCTTCGCGCAGATCCATTTCCGCCAAAACTTGGGCGCGTTCCAAAAGCAACCGTGCGTTTTGCAGTTGGGTTTGCTTCACGGCTCCAAGGCAACTTAGCGAAGGTAGCTGGCGACCGAACAAAAGCAGGCGATGAAGATCGTAAGCCCATTTTACAAAGAAGCTACCTTTTGAAGAAGGCAGAGTCTTCAGTGTTTCCTGTGGGACGAAGGGGGCGCTTAAGGAGTTTATATCTTTGCTGCCAGCATCTGCTATTTCCGTGATGGAAATCAGACATTCGGGTTTCAGTTCGCGCAGCACCGGCTCCAGTTCTCTTAAGGAATAGGAATCTAACACCAGGTGAAAGTGTCTTTTGGCGGCATTCTGGGATTTCAGAAACTCGGTTAAACGGGTTTGTCGCAGAAGCGAGTCACTCCAGGGCAAGCGCAGATGATAGACTTCATATCCATGTTCCGCCAGGTAGGACGGATACAGGTTCCAGTAGTTGGAGAAGTAGAAAAAACTGCGGGGACCGGTGACGAATAAAAGCGGCCAGCGGGTTAAAAGGCAGTTGGGCTGCAGGGCAGAGTCATAGTGTTGTCGGGAGCGGGCTTTGTTGGTCCAAATGGCCAAAGCGACTAGAAAACCAAAAAGACTAAGAAGTAGGGCGAGTGTATCCACCCGCCCAGTATTGCGAATTAAAGAGAAGTGTTCAAGCGAAACGCGAAATCAAAGGAGTCTTTATCAGAAGGTTTATTTACCAAGGCTGTGCGGGCGCTGCCTTCGATCCCGACAGAGATGTATTTGCTGACTTGTGCGAACACACCGCTGGAAACCACAACCGCAGGAGTTGTTTCGTCCACATTTAAATCCTTTGTGGAGTTCGCATACTTCATCATGCGGGCAGAAAGACCGCTGCTGATGGAGTAGTTCCAAAGACCTTCGATTTGATTCGTATAGCCCACTTTGCCTTCAAGCTCACGCAGAGAGAATTCCTCGTTGATGGAGTCGTTGGAGCCGTAGTTGCGGAAAATAACTTCACCATAGACGTTGCGGGAGCTAAGATCGCGCCCGGCAGAAAGTTGAATCCCTGTCGTGCGACGGTTGAAGTTTTCACCTTCTGTAGATACGTTTGTAAAGCCATTCACGTAACCAATACCGATGTGGGATTGGGGACCGTTTGTGTCCTTCTTGATTTGCTCGTAAGAGGATTTCTTTTGGCTGAGCTCGTTGACCAACTCGTCATAGCCGACCTCCTGGTAGTCAGAAGCACTAGCGGCGGCCCAGACTATAGTTGAGGAGCAAATTGTAAAAAGGGATACAAATGCGAACTGGAACGATTTTAGTTTAGTCATAAGGTCATTCTAGCAAGGGTTTGTCATTTATCAAAAAATGATCTTTCAATCTAGACCACCTCTTTGGCAGACTGAATATATGTTTTCTTTATTCAAATCCAAACACAACTGCTACTGCGCCTTTTGTAAGACTCCCCGTAATATTTATCGCAAGAAGAATATCGGAGTGATGAACATCATCGCAGCAGCCATGGCTTCCATTGTGGTCATGTTCGCAATCTGGCAGGAGTACGATCCTCGTGTGATGATCGCCTTTGTGGTGTGTCTGGCAATTTCGGAAGTGTTTGTGCAGATTCGCTGGCGCTTGTCGGTGGTATGTCGTACTTGCGGGTTTGATCCGATTCTTTATGTTAAAGATCCGACCGCTGCCGCGGATAAAGTGAAAGTGCAATTGGACGTGCGTAAGCAGGATCCAAAGTACTTGCTGACCAAACCTCTGAATCTGCCAACCATTACACCAAAAAAAGCCGAAGCTTTGGAAAACAAGGGTAAAGGTAAGCTGGTTTCTCGTTCTATTTAAAAAACTGAAGTTTAAGGCCTTCCCAGATGCGGCGCGTTTGTTGCCAGTCAAAGAGCTTTGTGCCAATTTAGGGACATGAAAACTCTGATCGTAATTCCTACGTACAATGAAAAAGAAAATGTGCAGACCATTGTGCCTGCAGTGTTTGCTCAAAACTTGGGCGTTGATATTCTAGTTGTGGACGACAACTCTCCAGATGGCACAGGTGCCATTGTTCGCGAAATGCAAAAGTCCATGCCGAATCTTCACTTGTTGTCCCGTCCTGGTAAACAGGGTTTGGGAAAAGCCTACATCGCTGGATTCCGTTGGGGTATCGATCAGGGTTATGAAATCATCACCGAAATGGATGCGGATTTCTCCCATCGTCCACAGGACTTGGGACCTCTTTTGGCTAAGCTTAAAGACAATGATTTTGCAGTGGGTTCACGCTATGTCGCAGGCGGAAGTACTGTGAATTGGGGTCTGATACGCAAAATTATTTCTCGCGGTGGCGGGATTTATTCCAGATTGATTTTGGGTTTCCCATTGAACGACTGGACAGGTGGTTTCAACGCCTGGAAGAAAGAAGTTCTATTGGGCATTGATCTTTCAACCGTGGGAAGCAATGGCTACAGTTTTCAAATTGAATTGAAATACAAAGCTTTGAAAAAAGGCTTCAAGGGAGCCGAGTCTCCGATCGTTTTTGAAGATCGTCGCGTGGGTCAAAGCAAAATGTCTTTGAAGATTGTTCTTGAGGCATTCTGGCGTGTTTGGCTTATTCGCTTTAAGTAAGCGTTTTAATTTTACAGGCAAGCGAATTGGGGCAGCATTGCTTGCCGCTTTGCTTTTCTTTCCGGGTATAGTGCTGGCTCAGGCACAGCGGGGAACTGTCGTTGCCGACGAAGCACAGGTTTACAAAGATCCTGACTTCGATGCCCCGGTAATGACGGTGCTTAAGCAAGGTCAAGTGATGGCCATCTCCAAGGGCAAGAAGGGACCTTTTTATAAGGTTCGCTTAAAGCCCGGAGTGACGGGTTGGATTTCCGATGCCGAGATTCGCCCGGGAGTTATCGACAAGCAACAGTTGCAAGAGGATTCCGAGAATCCCGATGAGGCCGAGTACTCAGGTAATAAACCCTTCTTTGCCTCTCGCTATCGGGGGCTGTCTTTAAACTTTATTGATTATGCTGAAGACACCATGGGTGGTCGCAGGAATGCGCAGACCTCTTTTTTGGGTTTGAGCTTTCATGGTTACAACACTTTGTTTTCCGGCGACATCTACACCGAAACCAATATTCTTTTTCACTCAGGCGCACCTTCGTATTACAAGGACTACACCGGAAATGAAGGCAGCGGTTACATCGTTATTTTGAATTTCCTGTTTCAAACGGTTCTACCGAAGGGCAAAGATTTTTTGTTCTTCTATGGCTTCGGTCCCATGCTGAAGTATTCGCATTTTGAATTAAGACTGCCAGGCGTGGTGGATCCGTTCTCTGCCGATGACATGACTTTGGGTGTTTTATTCAATGCCGGTATCTCTTACCGCATTAAACGAGTCTCTATCCGTCCCGATATTAAGTTCTACTGGGAAAAGGAAAGTTACTTTGGCTACGGAATTACTGCGGGCCTGGATTTTTAGAGGTAACAGTTACCTTTTTGTATCGCTCCGCAACACAAATCATTGTTGGTGGCGGTTTGGACGCGGGTGGGTTACAAGCCATCCATGCTTAAAACATTTGTTCTTTCTGGATTATTCGCGGTCATTTTTTCCTCCTTCGCTTTTGCAGGCGACTTGAACGCGGCATTTGATTCCCTGAAAAATTTGGGCACTAATTTCGAGCCAGATGGAGCTGTCTGCGAAGAGCTTGAAAAGGTGCGTTTGGGACAAATTTATCCTGCAGATAAATTCTTGATTTCGGGGGATATCGAATACAGCACAGGCAAGGAAACCATTGGGGAGCTGGATACGGTTGTGATCGACCGCTCTACCGGTAAAGTGGTTCTTTTGGGTGAAGTGAAGTGCTGGAAAAACATGGAAGACGGTCTGATGAAGGCGAAGTCGCAAATGTTGCGCTTTTTCTGGAACCTTGAGAAGCACCCTAACTCCTTGCGGTTTACGTCTTACGGCGACACGAATATCACAGCGGCTCAGGTTCCGTTAAATACGCCTTTTTACACCGTGGGCCCCCAAGGATCTGTGGCACAGGGGGCGACTTTTGAGTTGAATTTGACGCTTAAGGAAACCCAACATTTGCGTATGATGCTGTTAAAATGTCAGCAAAATGGCGAATGCCCAAGTCCGCAATACTAGTTTGATTTAATTGCGTCTGTAGGGCATGGTTTTGCCCATGTCTATTCAAGTATTATCCCCGGAAGTAGTCGATCAGATCGCCGCTGGCGAAGTGGTCGAGCGTCCCGCTCATCTTGTAAAAGAACTCGTTGAAAATTCCATTGATGCTGGCGCCACGCGCGTGCATGTCGAGTTCTTTGATGGTGGACGTATCGTGAAAGTGATCGACAACGGTAAAGGCATGTCGCCGGAAGATTTGCCGAAAGCCTTGGATCGTTTTGCGACTAGTAAAATTTCAAAATCCGATGATCTGTGGAGTTTGAAAACCTTCGGTTTCCGCGGGGAGGCCCTGGCGAGTATTTCCTCGGTCAGTAAAATGACCCTGACGACTCGTCGTAAGGGTGATGAGCAAGCATACCAGTTGATTAGCGAATACGGAAAAAAACAACCGATCGAACGTGTGGGTGGTTCTCAAGGCACGACGGTGCTGATGGAAAACTTGTTCGAGAACATGCCGGCACGTTTGAAGTTTTTGAAATCAGATGCGGCTGAACACACGGCGATCAAAACCACGCTGAAGGCGATGGCCCTGGCTCATCATGATGTGGAATTCCGCATTCAGGAAAACAGCAAGCTTGTGAATTTCTGGACCGCGTGTAAAGACCGCAAAGAGCGCGCAGAACAAATTTTGGAAATCAAACCTCTGTTTGTCGGCGAAGCTTCGCGCGAATACGTCAAAGCCTACGCGGTGTTTGCGGATCCTCACAATGTTGCTAAAACAGCTAAGAACATCTGGTTGTTTGCACAGAACCGTTGGGTTCAGGATCGCAGTCTGCAAGCGGCGGTGAATGAAGCTTATCGCAGTCTTTTGATGCACGGGGAATTCCCAATTGCCGCGGTTTGGGTCGAAACAGATCCCGAATACATCGACGTCAATATTCATCCTACAAAATCCCAGGTTAAGTTTCATGACCCGTCACTGGCATTCCGTGCGGTGGCCGGTGCTTTGCGCGGAACTTTGGAAAAAGCTCCGTGGATTCAGCAAAGCGGCCAGCTGCGCTCGCAAGCCCAATTTGGTGAAGCGGGTGGTACGGTTGATTATTCTGATCCTGCTGCGACTTATTCTTCCGCCAAAGGTTTGCCAAACTTTGCAGCTGCACCAGTTGAGATGCCCAAAGAAAATCTGGCATTCAATGATTCCACTTTTAAAACGACGCAGTTTCAAAAGAAAGATTTCAACTTTCCAGCCTCATCCGTACAGCAGAATAAAACCAGCTATCAGACTTTGATGGATGCGGCAGAATCCCGCCAGAATTTTTCCAATCAAAATCCTGATATGGAAGAAACGCAATCGACCCCTATTTCCAACGAGACAGTGGCTCCGGTCAGTGGCGGCTATTGGTCTTCACTGGAAGTTTTGGGTCAGGCGAATTTGACTTACATCGTGACTCAGCATCGCGACAAAATGGTCTTCGTCGATCAACACGCGGCCCACGAAAGAGTTGCGTATGAAAAACTGATGAACGCCTGGAAGGGCGGAAAGATCGACATTCAAGACTTCTTGTTCCCGCTGGCGATTGATATGTCGCCGGAAAAAGTCGAAGGACTTTTGTTGCTGGCTAAAGACATCGAACGTCTGGGAGTTTTCATCGAGCCCTTGGGGCCGGGAACTGTCGGCGTGAAAGCGGCGCCTTTATTTATTAAAGAATCCATCTTGGGCAAAGTTCTGGATCGCATGGCGACTGAAGTTGTCGATCAGGGTGGCAGTTACTCTTTGGAAAGAGCCGTCGGCGACATCTGTGCAACGATGGCCTGCCACTCGGTGGTGCGCGCAGGCCAGGCTTTAAGCATTGATCAAATGAAAAATCTTTTGCGTGAAATGGATCATTTCCCACTTTCGAGCTTCTGTCCTCATGGTCGTCCTGTCAGTGTGGAATATCCTTTCTATAAGCTTGAAAAGGATTTCGGGCGAATCGTGTGATGAAGAAAACCAAGCCCGTTATTTTTGTTGTCGGTTCCACGGCCACTGGTAAAAGCGAGTGGGCGCTGAAACTTGCGCAGGAATTCAAGGGCGTCATCATCAACTGTGATTCGGTTCAGTGTTATTCTCACGTGCAGATCGGGGCGGCAAAGCCCACACCTGAAGAGCTGCAATTGGTTCCGCATTATCTTGTAAGCTATGTCACACCTCCTGAAGAAAGCACCGCTGGCAGTTACTGCCGCGATTTTTCGGAAGTCATGGAAAAGATCCCTGACGGTACTCCGGTGTTTGTTGTGGGTGGGACGGGCTTTTACTTCATGGCGATTGAAAAAGGCATGTATCCCGTGACCGAAGTTTCAGAGGAAATGAAAGCTCAGGTTGAGCGCGAGATGTCGCTACCCGAGGGGCCTGCGAAACTTTATGCCGAATTGACTCAGGTGGATCCCGAATACGCAGCTAAAATCAATATCGCCGATCACTATCGCATTGGACGTGGAATCGAATTGATTCGCACTCAAGGCAAAGGTGTCACGCAAATTCAAAAAGAATTTGATGAACAGAAAACGCCTTTCGCTTATCCACTTCTAAAAATCGGACCCGAGTGGGATCGTGAGGTGCTGCGCGAACGCATCGCTTTGCGCTCTCACAAGATGCTGAAAGACGGGCTGGTGGATGAGGTTGAAAAACTTCTAGACCTGGGTCTGGATAAGTGGGCTCCATTAAGCAGCGTGGGCTATAAAGAAACGATTGAATTTGTTCGCGGGCATATCAACGAAGATCAACTTTTAGAGCAAATTACGACAAATACTCGCCAGCTCGCCAAGCGCCAAAAAACCTGGTTCCAAAGGGACAAGGATATTCATTGGTTTGATGGGGCTCGCGGATACAATGAGGCGAGGGCCGTGGTCGAGAAATTTCTGAACTCTTTGACCACAATTACCCCTGCCGACAAGAATGGATCTATATGAAAAGCATGACAGGTTATGGCACCGCAAAAGTTCAATCCAAAGACGTCAGTGTTGAAGTCAGCATTCGTTCTGTGAACGGTCGTTTTTTGGAAACTCGCTTTCATTTGCCGCGTGAATTCGTGGCATTGGAAGGGGAGCTTAAGAAAATTCTGGGGGCGACTTTGTCGCGCGGAACTGTCGATGTTTTTGTTTCCCGCAAAGTCAAAGCGACAGCGTCGGGTAAAGCACAAATGACAGTGAACGATGCGCTGGTTAAGAAATATGTGACAGCATACAAGCACCTCGCAAAAGAAATGGGTATCAGCTACCAGGTCCACCTGGAATCCATGGCGCGTTTGCCGGATGTGATCAAACTTGAAGAAAGTTATGAGCTGTTCACGGGCGAGGATAAAGTTCTTAAAAAAGCTTTTTCAGAAGCCTGCAGTAACTGCGATAAAGAGCGTTCCCGTGAAGGAAAGGCTTTGCGCAAGGATTTGGAAAAACTTTTGTCGTCCCTGGAAAAGGAAATCAAAGTGATCACGGCTCTTCGTGAAGAGGCCAATGCGCAACTTCAGGATAAGTACGAAACCAAGATTCGCTCCCGTTTAAAGGGCAACGAAATTGATCCAGCCCGCTTGTCCCAGGAAATCGTGATTCAGCTGGAAAAAGCCGATATTAACGAAGAACTGACGCGCCTAAGTGAACATATCAAAAACTATCGCCAATTAATCGCTTCTCAGCAGACCGAGGGTAAGAAACTTGATTTTTACACTCAGGAATTGCTGCGTGAGGTGAATACGATCGGTTCAAAGTCTCAGGTAGCCAAGATTACTCAAAGCGTGGTAGAAGCGAAAACCCTTATCGAAAGATTAAGAGAACAGGTTCAAAACGTTCAATAGTATGAAAACGCGTATGATTATTGTCGCTGCCCCCAGCGGCGCAGGAAAAAGTAGTTTTGTAGCTAGAGCGATTGAGGAAATTCCTCAGCTCGTGGACATTATTACGTTCACTACGCGTAACATCCGCAAGGGTGAAAAAAACGGCCTGCAGTACCATTTCATCTCTCACGATGAGTTCAAAGCCAAAATCGAACAGGGGTTCTTTGTGGAGTGGGCGAAAGTTCACACCAACTTTTATGGAACGTCCTATGAGTCCCTGGAGTCCACGTGGGCGGCAGGGAAGTGTGCGATCATGGATATCGATATCCAGGGGGTTTTGACCTTCAAATCCAAGTATCCAGACGCTAAAACCGTCTTTATTTTGCCTCCATCGATTGACGAATTGCGTCGCAGAATTGAGAAAAGAGACGGGGGGATGCCAGCGGATATCGAAGTTCGCATGGCCAATGCCGAGAAAGAAATCGCCGAAGCCTCTAAGTTTGACTTTCAGATCGTCAACGACAACTTCGAGCAATCCTACGCCGAATTTAAGAAAATCATTGAAAAGTTACTGGGTTAAGGGTAATTTCCTCCTTTGAATTCATGAATTAATTGCGCCCGGAGGCATTAAATGGCTCGTGTAACCGTTGAAGATTGCTTGGAAAAAGTTCCTAACAGATTTGCTCTTGTATTGATGGTTGCTAAAAGAGCGAAGCAGCTTCTAAAAGGTGCTGAAGCGACTGTTTCCACTCGCAGCAACAAATACATCGTTTCTGCTCTTCGTGAAGTAGCTATCGGTAACGTTGGTTACGAAGTGGCGATGGACCCTAAAGACGCTTTACTTCAAATCGAAAAAGACTTGAATAAATAGTCTAGGACCAAGGTCCTAAGTTCCTAAAAATACTAATAAATTTTAAGTATTAAGCGAATCTATTTGGAGACGCCTCTTCTTCTCAGGTAAACTGACTAGAATATGGCGGAACCCCAAAAAGAGACCGGCCTCTCTCATAAGCCGGTCAAAACAGTTGATGATCTTCTAAACCGCATTCGCAGTTACTGGCCGAATGCGGATCTTAAATTCATTGAAAAAGCATATTATTTTTCAGAGAAACATCACGAGGGGCAAATCCGTCGCAGTGGTGAGCCGTATATTTCTCATCCACTGTCAGTCGCCGCAATTCTTGCGGATCTGCATCTGGATTTAGATACGATTGCGACCGGTCTCCTGCACGACACGGTTGAAGACACTGACGCCACACTGGAAGATATCCGTCGCGAGTTCGGTGAGGCTGTGGCGCATCTTGTAGATGGCGTTACTAAAATCGGTCAGATGAAATTCAAGAACAGTCATGAAAAACAGGGCGAAAACATTCGCAAGATGATCGTGGCGATGGGTAAAGACGTGCGCGTGGTTTTGGTGAAGCTTGCCGATCGCTTGCACAATATGCGCACCTTGAATTTCATGCCGTTCGATAAGCAAGAAAGAATCGCTCTAGAAACTTTGGAAATTTATTGCCCGCTTGCGGGCCGCATGGGTATCAGCTCATTGAAAATTGAGCTTGAGGATCTGTGCTTCCGATACTATCGCCCGGACATGTACTACGAACTTGTCCAGCAGATCAAAAAGACTGAGGCGGAGCAGAATCGCTACATCGATGATGTAAAGTCTTTGATCGGTAAAGAACTTAGCAAAGTCGGTTTCAAATACGAAGTCTATGGCCGCTCCAAGCATTTATGGTCGGTGTATAGAAAAATGCAAAGTCGTAGTCTTGATTACGATCAGGTTTATGACGTCCTTGCCTTCCGTGTGATCGTCGAAAGCGTGGCGGAATGTTATGCAGCCCTGGGGCTGGTGCATTCACTGTGGAAGCCGATTCCTGGTCGTTTCAAAGACTTCATCGCGATGCCGAAAGCCAATAACTATCAGTCTCTGCATACCACGGTGATCGGGCCGGGTGGGGAGCGTATTGAAATTCAAATCCGCACCAGTGACATGCACTTGGTTGCCGAAATGGGTATCGCTGCTCACTGGAAGTACAAAGAGCGCGGCAAAATGGAATCCGATGATTTGCAGCAAGCCAACTGGTTGCGCGATCTGGTTTCCTGGCATCAACAGGTGCGCAGTCCTGATGAATTCCTGGATACTGTAAAAACAGATTTATTTGAAACTGAAATTTACGTCTTCACTCCGACTGGAGAAGTGCGTGAGTTCCCGGAAGGATCCACTCCGGTGGATTTCGCTTATGCTGTTCATACAGAGCTTGGTAACAAGTGTGTGGGCGCAAGGGTGAATGGCAAGATGGTGCCTTTGAAGCATCAGTTGTCCAACGGTGACACGGTTGAGATTATCACAGGCAAAGGCCAAGAGCCTTCCAAGGACTGGTTGAAATTCGTTGTGACGAACAAAGCGAAATCCAAAATTCGCGCCTTCGTCAAAGAAGAGCAACGTCGTCGTTCCATTATTTTGGGCAAAGAGCTTGTCGAAAAAGAATTCCGCAAATTCGGAATGGCCGCGGCAAAGTACCTGAAGGGCCCGGCATTTGAAGAGTATTTAAAAGATAACGGTCTTAAAGACCTGGATGAACTTTACGTAACTGTGGGTTACGGAAAATTGGAAACCCGTCACCTGGTGGAGAAATTTTCTCCAGAAGGCATGGCGAAAGAAGCTGCCAAAACCGAAGACTCCACCTTCATGGAAAGAGTCATGCGGGCAGCGACTCACAAAACCCGTAAAACCAATTCCTTGGTTTCTGTGGATGGTATGGATGACATGTTGGTGCACTATGCGAAGTGCTGCCATCCGATTCCAGGGGACCCGATTGTGGGCTTTATCAGTCGTGGGCGTGGGATCACCATTCATCGCAGCGACTGCAGCAAGGCTTTCGAGTTCGATCAGCTTCGTAAAGTCGATGTGACGTGGAATGTGAAAGCGGCGGGCGATGGTCAGGAACGCATTGTGCGTTTAAAAATCATTTCTCAGGATAATCCAGGGTTGCTAAAATCCATGTCTGAGGCTTTTGCGCAGCAGGGGATTAATATTCAATCCGCGCAAATTCGCACAACTAAAGATAAAAAAGCAGTATGTAATTTTGAAGTGTCAGTGAAGGATGCCGTTCAGTTGAATCAAGCTATATACGAGATTCAAAAAATTAAAGGCATCATCGGTGTCACGCGTGTCATTCAGTAAATACCTGCCAAAGTTTCATAACTTCCTTAGCCTGATAGTGCTGATCGTGGCTGTTGTTGTGATGGTGGGGTGGATCCTAAAAATTCCCATTGCATTTCGGTTTTTTCCGAATTCCAGTGCCATGGTATTCAACACAGCATTTTTATTTGCATTTATCTCGTTGGGAGTCCTGTTTTCAGATCGCGATCATTTTAAGGTGGGGCGTGCCTGTGCCATTGTCGTGATGCTGATGTCGGCAGCGATGTTTATTCAGTATCCCTTGAATCTGAATTTTGGGATTGATGAATTTTTCGTCAAATACTTTGAGCCTTCTAAAAACACCTTTCCAGGAAGATCGGCGGCCAGCACTTGCCTTGCGGCTTTTCTTTTGGGTTTGGGAGTTTTCTTTAATAAAACTACTTTGCTTTGTCGCTTTGTCAGATTGACTGTTTCCGCTACGGTCTGCGGAATAGGTTTTATTGGAATTGTTGGGAATGCCTTTACTATCAATTCCCAGTTTGGGTGGGGTAGTTTTGCAAAGATGGCACCGCATACTGCGGCATGTTTTATCATTTTGTCTGTGGCACTGGTGCTGCAGCTGCGTGGCCGCCTGATTCGCATTGGTCTGGGCCGAAGACATTTCCGTCCGTACTATGTTTTGATTACTGGTGTTTTTTTAACAATAGGATTTCAGCAACTTCTGGTTATTAAAGACTATCAAAAAAATCGCAGTATTACTGAAATTCGACTGAATGCTATGTTGGAAAACTTTGATTCTACCTTTCGCTCTTTGAGTCAGTCTTTGGGGCGCATGGCCGAGCACTTTGTAGCCCAGGACTATCGGAATTCCGAAGCTTGGCAGTTGGATGCCAAACTTTATACACAGGAGATAAAAGGCATTCGTCGGGTGCTGTGGTCTGAAGCGGATATGAAAGTGAAATGGTATTATCCGATGACGGGTGAGATTGAAAGGCTCCGGGGAATGAAAATTTCCCAACAGCGCGGAACCATGGGGATTTTGGATTCGGCCATTCAAAGCCGCAAGCCAGTGGTCTCCGATGCGGTTCAGTTGTTAACGGGCGGCGAGGGACTTTTGTTGTATTACCCGGTTTTCAAGGGCGATAAGCTGATCGGCGTCCTTAGTGTAGCGCTGGAAGTGGATACGTTCTTTCAGAATGCAGCAAAAGCACCGGAATATTTTGTACAAATCACAGATGACGATGGTCATGAGTTTTTAAATACTGGCGGGGCTGGGCAATTCTATATGCAGGATTGGTCAGAAACTGCCAAATATAAAGCTCTGAATACAAACTGGACATTTCGTCTGACGCCAATGCCAGCACTGGTTCGCGAGAACTCGTCCAGCTTGCCAGCATTGTTGATGTTTTTTGGTCTGAGTGTTTCGATCCTTTTATCGGTCAATTTGGTATTTTATGCCCGTTCACGGGATTCAGAACGCAAAATGCGCGAGCTGAACGATTGGCACAAAGCCGGACGTGACAGTATTTCCTTACTGCTTTTGCAGCTAGATCAATTTGGTAACATTTCAAACATCAACAAGGCCGCCGTAGATTTGCTGGGTTATACAGAGGAAGAGCTACTGGGTAAGAAAGTATTTGTTCTGGCTGACCATCACGACACGATGATGTATCGCGGTCGCATGGAAGAGTTGGTGCAGCGCCGCCTGGTGATGGGCGCCGACTATCTTGAAGCCATCTTTGAATCTGGTGAAGCCAAAGGCTACGAGCGGGTTTTTGTAACGAAGGATGGCAAGCGTCTGAACATGGCCTTATCCCTGCATCGTGTGAACGGTGAGCAGAATGAGATCAGTGGTTATCTTGTGGTCGGTGAGGATGTCACTCAGAAGAAGGAACGTGAACGCCTTTTAAAGGAGCGCGAGGAAAAGGTCATTGTCTCTTCCCGACTGGCCTCCCTTGGTGAAATGGCGGCAGGCATCGCCCATGAAATCAATAATCCACTGGCTGTCATGGGTGGCTATATAAGTGTGATCAGAAAGTCATTATCCAACAAAGGCCTGGGCGAAGACATTGAATTAAATCGCCGCATGGATTCCGTAGAGTCCATGGTCGGGCGTATCGCGAAGATTGTAAAAGGTCTGCGCAGCTACGCCCATGAATCAGCCCTGGATGAATTGCAGTCTGTGGAAGTTGCGGAAATCATCGACGACACACTGGCGTTTTGTCATGAAAAATTTAAAGTGGCCGGGATTCAGCTGTCAGCATCGGTGGAGCCAGGTTTGATTGTGCATTGTCGCCCGTATCAGATTTCTCAAGTGCTTTTGAATATGCTGAACAATGCCTTTGACGCTGTTGAGCATGCAGCTCTTAGGAAGGTAAGAATTACGGCGAACTACAGAGACAACGGTGTCGACATCAGTGTCACGGATTCGGGTCCCGGTGTTCCTTTGGAAGTGCGTGATCGCATTATGCAGCCTTTTTTTACGACGAAGGAAGTCGGGAAGGGTGTGGGCCTGGGATTAAGTATTAGTGCCGGTATTATTGAAGCTCATAATGGGAAATTTTATCTCGATGCGGACTCGAAAGAGACGAAGTTTACGATCTGGCTACCGAACTAGTTACTGCCAGGCATATCCCACTTTGAAAAGAATAGAACTTGCAGTGACGGTATCTGAAGGCGGGAAGTAGATGTACTCGACGCTGAACGGGACATAGTTTTTGCGATTCAATTGATAGTCGCCGCCGATTGCTAAATTCAAAACTTGATTGGTAGCGATTTGATTCTCATCAAGGGCAGTTGCTGATTTGGACATTGCGATCAAGAAGCCACCGCCCACGCCAGCCCAGGTGCGAATCTGATTTGTAGTGATGTAGTACTTGGCCAATGCGTAGCCAGATAAATATGTGATATTTGCAGAACAATTGGTCGTCGAATTACATCCCACGTTTCGCTCTGTTTTTCCAGAGACATTGAATTGCTCAAGCATTCCAGAGGTGCGAACTGTGATGTTGCGAGTGAGAACCCATTCATAAAATCCGCCGGCGCCCAGGCCGGAACCTTTTAGAGCGGGTTTTTCTGTCGGATTGATAGGATCTGTAATCGTGGGAGTCATGGAATTCATGGCATATTGACCAAGTAGACCATAAGAATTTCTAAGCGTGCGCAAAAAGCTCATATCGCGGGCTCTATCAAAAGCTGCAGCCTCTTCATCAGGGGAAGAAGCCTTTGCTAATGCTTCCTCATGGGCTGCAGTTGGGGAAGCCGTCTTCGCTGCCTTTGCTGATTTGGCGCTGGAAGCTTTGGCTTGCAGGCCGGCACCGACACTACCACGTCCTTGAACGACATCGGCCACGGCACGGCCATTTTTGACTTGTTTCACGCGAACGATCGCTGATTTTTTTCCAGTGGCAGGATTGATCAAAAAGAATTCATCGCCGGGCTGAACTTCAGCGCCTTGCAGATCAACCATGACCTTGCTGCCTTTAACAGCCGTTACATTCGCAGCCATTGCGGGGAGTGCAAACAAAAGACTGATAAAGAAGGCAAGGAGTGTATTCTTCATTCGCTGATCATCAGGTTGTTATTAAGTTCACGGATAAACTGATCTTTATAAAGGTCCCAGACCGCGGCACTGGCAAACTCATAGGAGCAGGATTGCACAGTCTTTTCATCGCGCTGGAAAGCCTTCACTTGCACAACACCGGCATGAGTGGTGCGCCAGATTTCCAGGTCATTTTCCATCAATACTAATTCATAGTTGGTGCGTGGAAACTCATCATTAAACCACGTTTCGAGGAAGCTCTGATTACGACAGCCAGTAAGTTTGTAAACGGGTGACGTGTCCAAAGCAGAAGTGGAAATTTTAGCCGGAGCTGCCGCTTCAAATTGATTACGCCCATCCGATTTATAAACCGAACAACCCGCTAAAAACACAATGGAAATCAATGTTGATGCAATCGTCTTCATACGTCTTTCAGTATAAAGACCTCACCCTATAAAAACAAAACCCCAATCTCATTCAGGGCCTTCGTCCAACAAAATACATCAAGCAAAAGTAAGCCAAACAAACCATCTATTTAAGAACAACCCACGCAAAAGCACAGCATCTCCCGAGCAAGGCTCAAAAGCGAAATTCCAATTTAAAGATTTATGCAAGAAAGAGAGCCGTATCGGGATTTTCCCTTAGGCGGGTAAGCTCCGTGGAGCGAACCTCCGGGCCCGCAGGATGCGGTACCCAAGCCCGGCAAGGCCAGGATGGCCGGGTGAGCGGAAAGGGGCTTAACCGACTAAGGGAAAAGCCCGTTCCGTAAAACTCATTTAAAACAAAATCCTAGAAAGGAATTTCGTCGTTAGAGTTGAAGCTAGGTTCTGGACCGAAATCATTGAAATTGAAATCGTCGCCGCCACCTGAATTGTTGTTTGAACGTGAACCAGCATCTGCACCAGCAGCGCCAAGGAATTGAACAGTGTTCGCCACGATCTCTGTAGCGTAACGTTTTTGACCTTGTTGGTCTTCCCATGAGCGAGTTTGAAGTTTACCTTCAACATAAACTTGGCGACCTTTAGCAAGATGTTTGCCGCAGATTTCAGCCAATTTGCCCCATACAGTTACACGGTGCCACTCAGTTTTTTCCTGACGTTGACCGTCTTTAACCCATGATTCGCTAGTTGCGATGTTAAGGCGAGCTACAGTGCTCCCACTTCCGATTGCTTTCACTTCTGGATCAGCACCAAGACGACCTACGATAATAACTTTATTTACTCCAGACATTATACCCTCCAATGAATGACCCTATGGTTTTTTGCCAGATTGCGAGCTATGTCAACAATCGACAGGTTTCTCAAATTATTTGGATTTGGGGCTGAGCAACATTTAAGCACAGCCCTGTGTCAGGTTAATTCAAATTGAGATGGGGAGTAGACTGGGGAACGGACTAGCGCACGGCGCCAAAGCTTGGCGGCATCATTGGATTTGTGGCCGTAAGCTTGAATTTGTATTGGGCCCCATCAGCGGTTGGCGTTTTATAGCCATCGATGAAGGTCAGGAACAAAGTCGCCTTGTCCTGGAAGCTTTTTTTAGCGCGCAAATCGATCTCGAAATTGTAAGCACCGATTTGCTGACCAAAGCGTCCGCCACGGTTCACGATCATGATGCCGATATCGCCTTTAACAGTGCCTTGAAGCTCGTCTCCGGGTTTACCAATGGTTCCACTCTCGATCACGAAGCGACCCGCAGCCAGGCGGCCTTTAAGCTCTACAGAGCTCAATTTTAACTCTGGCAAAGTCAAAGGACCCATCGGTGTGTTCACGTTCGACGGGGGAAGCTCAAACTGATTGATCGTCAAATTCACTTCAACGTCGGGTTGCTCCTGGAAAGTCAAATCTGCCAACGCTGTGGTTTCCAGATTCAACTGACCTTTTAGCAAAATTGGGAGATTCGCAAGTTCGCGCACATCGTTCAACGCCACTTTTTTAGCGCTGACTTCGATACGTTGTCTTTCAACGCCGTTGTCGCTGCGAGTGCCTTTACCCATGGAAACATCGACATCACCTTTTAGTAAGCCTTTAGCAGAAACAGAGCCGTAAGGCTTTTGCTGAATAAGACCTGGGATGCTCGGAGTGATCGTTAGTTCTTTTGCTGTCAAAGCGGGAGTGCTGATGGACTCAATATAAACCTGCTCCATTTCAACACCGGGTTGCGGAATCAGACTCATTTTCAAGCGATCAAAGGTGACGTACACAGAGTTGTTAGTCATCTTTGCGACCTGGGAGGAAATCAAATCACTAAGGTCATCAAAAGGAAACAGCACAAACAAAAATACGATAGCTGAAAGAACCATGACGAAAAGTCGTCCTTTGTTTTCTTTCAGCGCTTTGAAGAACTTAATGATGTGTTCCATTATTCATCCGCTCCAGAGTTGCGGGCTCTGCCGCGGTTGAAGCCTTTTTTCGCCGGAGCTTCCGGTTCTGCTGCAATCACCGGTGGGGCAGGGACGGCCAATGCCACCAATTTGTAAACCACATCAAAATAACGGTTGTCATCGCGATTTGCCGTCATTGTCATGTCGGCCATTTTCACACTTGGGGAAATGTTACTGAATTTATAACCCAGATCCACGATCTGACGCAGGTTCAGCTTGGCCAAAGTGATTTGCAGGCCACCTTCGCTTAAATTTGTAGGAATCAAACCCGATCCACCCGTGGACTGAGTGCCTTTGATTTGTTCAGGCAAAAGATGTGCGGCTTGAATCATGCTGTCCACAGTTCCGCGAATCGCATCCATCGGGGGAGCCTGGGGAATCGCGGGAACTTCAGAAGCCTCGCGCGATACTTTCAAAAGTTCGCGAATGGTCATGCGTTTACCTTCGAATTCACCGACAGCATCGCTGGAGCCGCTAAAGTATCCGTAAGGAATGGAAAGGACCATCAATGTCGCCAGTGCAATGCCACCATAGATGGTGAGCTTTTGCATTCCTGGTGTCATGTTTTCGTAGCGGTCGCGCATTTGGTTAAATGCACCACTTTCCTGGATGCGATCCCAGGTTGCACGGGCTTCAGAGGAAATTCTGTCTTTCAAATCATCTAAATTCATCGAGTCACCTTCTGAATACCGCGGTCCACGTTAAAGCTGAATGAGAATGCCTGGCGTCCTGGTAAAGCTCCCAAGCCCGGAGTTTGGTTTTTAATCTGACCATCCACCGTAATATTGGAAAGGGATTTTTGCAGCAGATTCATTTCGGCCGGGGAGCTGACGTAACCTTCAAGGACTACGTGAGTGTCACGAATATTGAAAGTGCGCACATCCAAGGTCACCGCATTTTTAGCCGGTGTCGCATCTGTCACTTTCTTCATGATATCCAGGGCGGAGTTCATGTTGGCGACACTTGCCAAAGTTTTCAAATCAGTCGCGCGTTTTTTATTCTCCAGAATGTATTTTTTAATTCCGGCTTCAGTGGCATTACGGCCCTTTAGGTTCGCGACACTCTTAGCCTGAGTTTTCAGAACTTCCTGCGAGCGATCCGCGAGGCTCAGTGCAAAGTCTTCGCGTAAGTATGAATAAACAAACAATACAACAAGTGCTGCTGTCGCGATCTTTGCAGTGTGGCCCCATTTTTCCCAAAGGGCTTTGAAGTGATGATTTTGACGGGCAAATTCACCACGCAGGAAATTGATCGGGGGATTGCGGGGCTTTTTGAAACCTTCAATCGCAAGACCAATTGCCACGCCCAATTTTGCAGAGTTCGCTTGAGAGCGTTCAAAGGAAACATTCGGAATCGTATCCAGTACGGAAAGACGATTTGCCGGAATTTCCAAAGCTTGAGTCAGGAAAGGACCCAGGTTTTGAATTTGGGAAGTTCCGCCGGTCAGACCGATATTCAGAATTTCGGCATTGAATTCACTTTTGAATTCCAGAATGGAAAGCTGCAGGTCGCGGGTCATTTCGCGAACACATTTTGCAATCGTTTCTGAAAACGTGACTTGGTCAAAAGTGGCGCCTTGTTTATTAGTCAGGATGAATGCTTTGGTTTGCAATTCGCGCAAAGCTTCCTGGTAAGGGATTTCATACTTTTTCGCGATGGCTTCAGCGATATTCTTTCCGCCCCAAAGAAGAGAGCGAACACCAGTCAGGGAGTTGCCTTCAATAGCGCAAACAATCGTTCGCGTGTGGCCGATATTCAAGACCAGGCGCACATGACGAAGAGGTTTGTATTCGCCAATATCATAGTTTTGCGGATTGCTGATAGTTGCCGGAGGAGCTTCGTTCCACCGCTCAAAGATATTCCCGAAAGCCGTGCCCTCTGCAGAAATCAAAAACGGTTCAACACCAATGTCTTTGGCTCGGTCGATCAGATTTTGAACGTGAACTTTCGGGGCGGCACAAGCCAGGACCTCGGCACCACCACCGACAGTGCGGATGACTTTTGCATCGAAGACGGCGTTGTCACTGGAGAAAGGAAGATCTTCTTCCAGTTCAAATGCCAAACTTTTAAAAATTTTAATACGGTCGGAGAAGGGGAAAAACTTATTGCGAATCGCCACGCGATCCTGACGAAGCCCCATGATGAAGCGGGTTTGTGAGTGATCATACTTCCCCAGTAAATCACGAAGGTATTCAATGATCTCCAGTTCCGCATCACTCTGAGGATTAGTGCTAAGAACATGCTCGAAGAACTGAACGACTTGAAAGCCCTTCGTCGTCGATTGCATTTCAACAACTTTAATGCTGCTTGACCCGATGTCGATTCCAAGTGATTTCAAAGACCGTTCCTCCATGAACGAGATATTGGTCTAAGTATATGTTGCCTTTGGTCTTAAGTAAAATCTTTCCTCGAATAGAGGACTCGACCTAAGACTATCTTTCGCCCCAGAATACTATTCTTGGCGGGCCTTTAGGAATGGGATCGGATTTGCCTTGTGTATTGCCAGAGCCGCCGGGATTGCCAGGGTTTCCAGGTCCGCTTGGCCCCCCTGGAGCGCCAGGATCAGTGCCACCTGGATTCGCGGCTTTCTTGTCTTTGTCGACGTAATCTTTGATTTTTGCGACGGTTTTGTTCAAATCCATGGTGATCACTGTGATCTCGCTGGTTGAACGGGCGAACTCGCCTGTACTGCGGATGCGGAAGTTGAATACAGATTCAAACACCAGCGGGATTTCGTCGGTTTTGCCTTCAAGCCGTGCATTTTTGCTGGTCACAAAGTTCCAGAAATCAGCGGCATCCTTAAACGGACCACCCAGGTTCTTGTCATCGCGGCGTTTGATGATTTCGGAAACGACTTCTTCGGTCATGCCTGGATCCAGGGATTTTAAAACCTCTTTCGTGGCGATATTGGGGTTGATGCCCTTCATGCCGTAGATAGTGATTTTCGGCTCCAGGATTTCAAAAAGCTCGTCAGTCATCTCGGGGACGAAGTGCAGTTCTGAAATCGTACGGAAGCTGCGATTTGGCGGGAAGTAATCAGATTGGGCTTCAGAATTTAAAGCTGAATATGCTGCGCGCTTGTCGCCGCCGTTTTGTGACTGCGATTTGTCGCTCATGAAGTCTGCGATATTGTTGATGACCCGTTCAAAGTTGGTGTTGGAGTTTTCGCGGGCCCACTTTTCATCTTCCTTCATTTTTTGCAGGAAGATATTCATCAATTGTTGCTTGGTGATTTTGCGCAATGACTCGGACGGGGATATCAGGTCATTGATATCGATCTTCGAGCCCTCGTCTTCGATGGTGGTGATGTAACTCGCATCCATCGCTGAATCTTTAACTAATTTTTTGAAGTTATCTTTGTCGATGGCAGTAAGTTCATCAGGGATCGGCAAAGGCCACGCAAACGGGAACTGCCAGATCATATTCAGCAGGGGATTATTAGGACCCAGCTGTTGTCCAAACTTACTTTGCGCTGTTTGATAGATTTTCACTCGAAGCAACGAAAGCTGCATGCCGGATTTGGCGGCATAGTAAGCCTTAATGCGATTCATGCCTGACGAGTTGATTTCGTACTCAATGCGGGTGTCCGCAATCAGTTCCACTGCGAAATACATGATGAACATCAAACAGGCCGTCACGATCATCAATGCCATACCGCGATTATTGCGAAGGGGTTTAAATATGTTCATTAGTTAAACCCCTGTCCCTGAGGGTTTTGCGCGCCACCTTGTGTGGCTTGTCCCGTGCTGGTGTCGTCAGGATTATTGGTGAAATGAATCGGAATGATCACTTGCATGGAGTACTTGCGATCCTTGCCGGCTTCTTTTTTTTGCATGGTGATGGAAAGCTCCACAGCCTGCGGAAATTTTCCTTTAGTGGCTCCATCGCCGCCCTGATCAGTGCGCCAAGCGGAAACCCAGTCCTGCTTGCCTTTACCCATGTAGCGGAATTTGAATTCACTGACGTTTTCCAAAAGAACAGTTTCGTTGCCACCTTTGGTGACATCCAGGTCAGCGACCGGAGCGGATCTGCGCCAGATGCATTTTGAAGAGCCACCGCCCTCGCTCAGGCTTTTACATTCTTTCAGTTCATAACCAACTTCAATGAAATCTGCCTGTGGGGAGTTGCGAACGGTGCGGGCGTTGTTCATGGTGACGAAGTTCAGACTTTCTTCGTTGCCCACGAAATGAGTTTCGGGATTTTTGCGTGGGACTTCGCGGTTTTGTTGCTGCTGTTCAAAGGCAGACGGTTGGCCCCCCACTCCTGGAGGTCCAAAGCCGCCTGGGTTTACGGGATTTACAAATCCTGGTTGGCCACCTTGATTTTTCTTTGCTAAAAGGTCCGTCAGTTCTTTTTCAACGTCACGATAGTGATAGGCCAGGTTGATATCTTTTTGAATCAGGCGAACCGCATCGCGCAGATGGGAAACGTCATCTACCTGCGTGGTGACTTTATTCTTCATCTTCACACTTTGCTGAATGGACTGTGCAACCAAAACAGTCATGGTGCCCAGGATCGCAATGGTGATCAGAACTTCAATCAAGGTAAAACCGCGACGCGAGTTTGGCATTACATGCCTCCTGGCATCGGGATTTCGCGGTCGTAATCGACGAAGTACTGAGTGGCAGAAAAGCTCATGGGCTTTTTGCTGCCTTTGAAGATAACAGTGACTTTAACTTCTTTGATGGATTTGGAAAGATGCTGAGTCAGCGTCTTCATCATGGTCAGGGACATTTCATCAGCACCACCATCACGAGCGGTCAGGGTGGCAGAGATATCCGGAACTTCAAATTCCTTGGATTCCATTTTCCACGAATACTGTGGAAACTCGGAACCAAAATCATCTTCTTTTTCTTCAGGAATGGAATCCAGGGATTTGCCGGAATATTCAATTTCGATCTCGGCCATTTTACGTTCAAGCAGTGCGGTGACTTCGGTTGCGAATTGAGCCTTGCGGACATAGGCAAAGCTTCCGCCCCAAGAATTTGCCAATAACAGCAACCCGGAGGAGAGGATGACCAGTGCAAGCACGGTCTCGATCAATGTGAAGCCTTTATTTCTCACCGCTGAATTCCCTTTAACGATTGAGCTTTCTCTATGATATCAGCTTGACCCGTTAAAGGATTAAAAACAAGAGTCCAAACCAAATTATTTCCCCCGGAAATTTGGATTGCAGAAGCTTCTACGAAGCCCTCGGGGAAGAAGTGAATATAAGCAGTGCCAGATGTGATTGGATCCTTGCTGGAGACTGTTTCCACCTGTAAAAATTTGAAAGCTCCAGGAAGCTCAGCTTCTTTCTTCAGAACGGTAGTATCCATCGCATACTTCGGAGGTGGAGCATCTTCATCTTTGAAGCTGCTGCCTTGTCTTTCGCGTTCTTTTTCGGCTGCCTCAGGATCAATAGGCATCGGGCCATTGGCTCTTTCGACCCAATATTGTCCCGCTTTTTTGCCATCGATGTTGATGACCAGGCGATAAGTGGAATTGTAAATGCGTGCTTTGTTGCGAATATCTTTGGTCAGAGCCATGAATTGACGGGTGGTGGCTCGGATATTCGATTGAGTTTTGAAAAGTCGTGGGGCCCCAATGACAACCAAACCGCCAATGATGGCAAGTACAATCATCACCTCAATGAGGGTGAAGCCCCGACGATTCATCAAGAATTAAAGATCATCCAAGGAGATGTCAGCGTCGTAGCCTGAACCGCCTTCGCGACCATCTTTACCGAAAGATTTCAAATGAATTTCGCTGCCGTTAAGTTCGTAAACATAGTCATGTTCCCAACGGTCTTTGATGTTTTTGATATAAGGCTCTGGACCCCAGTTGCTGCAGTTCGCATCTTGAGTCGTAAGACCTTCAAGTGTTTGCGGGTACTTGTTGCAATCTGTGTAGTACATTTGCAAAGCGTTTGAAATCTGACCCATGTGGATTTTGGTTTCTTTAACTTTAGCTTTGTCCATGGAACCAGTTAGACGTGGAAGCAAAAGTGCAGAGATACCGCCGATGATTGCAAGGACGATCATGATCTCGATCAAAGTCATACCCTTGCGATTATTGATAGCTAACATTTAAAACTCCTTGTTGCCGAATGAAATACTAACAGATGCCTTTTCTTTGGTAAAGGGATGCTTCTGACTTGATACATTCTTTTGTCTTGTTAAATCTCAGAATTCTTACTTGAAAACGGAGTTTTGATCAGGAAGTTAAAGTAAAAAATTAACTTCCTGTATGTGTCTTGATTTAAACTTACAGGGGCTAGGTTAGCCGGCGATATTGGTCATTTCAAACATTGGAACCATGACCGCAAATACGATCATCGCAATGGCGAAACCCATCAGGACGGTAACGACTGGTGTCATCAAAGACGTCAAAGATTCCAGTTTGTTTTTAACCTGGAAGTCAAAGGCATCAGAAACCTGAGACAGCATGTTTTCCAGATCCCCGGTCTTTTCACCAATGTTAACCATGTGGATCACGATCGGTGGGAACTGGTTGGACTTTTTCAAAGGACCTGCAATGGATTCACCTTCGGCGATGTTGTTGCGGGCCTCTTCGATAGCAATCGCAAGAACGTTGTTGTCGACGACATTTTTAACGATATCCAGGGCCGTTAGCATCGGAACGCCACCGGTTAACAGTGTCGCCAAAGTTCTAGTGAAGCGGGATACAGCAACCATGCGCACAGCTGGACCTGCAATTGGAAGTTTCAAAGAGATCGCATCCCATTGATTGCGGCCGGTGGGGCTGTTTTTCCAGTTTCTAAACATCACAATCGCCACAAAGATAATACCGAAGATGATGTACCAATAGTTCACCATGAACTGGGAGGCATTAATCAAGGCCACCGTATACCAAGGTAAAACCAGGTTCGGAGCGGACTCAAACACTGTAACCATTTTTGGAATAAGAAAGATGAACAAGAAAGAAAGCAAACCCATCGTCACCACCAACATGATGATCGGGTAGGTCATGGCACTGGAAACTTTGGCGCGAAGATCGGCCTGAGCTTCCGTAAACTCGGCAAGACGCATCAGGATGACATCCAAGCTTCCTGACATTTCGCCGGCTTCCACCATTGAAATATAAATCTTGGTAAAGATATTTGGATACTTTTGCAGGGCCTTATGGAACGGAGAACCCTCGTTGACCATGTTTTTACAGTCAGCAATCGCCTCTGACAGAGTCGGATTTTCCACTTGCTCGGCGATGGCAGTCAGCGCATCTACCAAGGGGATATTGGCTTTAACCAATGTCGCCAGCTGACGGGTCATCAAGGACAAGTCTTTGACCTGAACTTGTTTAGTGGCGCGCGGGGTGCCCTTGGATTTTTTTGTATCTAATTTTTTCTTGTCACGAATATCTACAACGTAAACGCCATCTCTTTTGAGCTTAGTGCGGGCCGCACGCAGATTTTCTGCGTCTATTACACCTTTGGTGTTTCTTCCGTCACGGGTAAGGCCCTTGTACTCAAAAATTGGCATATTATAGATCCAGTTGCGTATTCGTAGTTAGCTGTTCAATTGTAGTCACACCTGCCAGTACTTTGGCAATACCATGGTCACGGAAAGTTTTCATCCCGTTGGCCAAAGCTTGTTTTTTCAAAGTGGCGCCGTCTTTACGCTGCATAATCAACGAGCGGATGTCATCGGTTACCACCATCAGTTCGCTGATCGTCGTTCGTCCCGAATAACCCTTTTGCCCGCATTCAGAGCAACCCATGGCTTTGCAGATGTGGCTCTTGTTTGCGACTTCGCGGGAAATTCCCAGCAAAGACAATTCAAAATCTGTCGGTTCGTGCGGAGCCTTACAGTGTGGGCAAAGAACACGCACCAGACGCTGGGCCACGACACCCATAACTGAAGTTGCGATCAAGAACGGCTCAACCCCGAAGTCAATCAAACGCGGGAAGGCACCGGCAGAGTCATTGGTATGCAGAGTGCTTAAAACCAAGTGACCCGTAAGGGAGGCTTGGATCGCAAGTTCGGCAGTTTCCAAGTCACGAATCTCACCGACCATGATGATGTCGGGGTCTTGACGAAGGAAAGATCTTAATCCCGCCGCGAACGTCAATCCGATTTTGGCATTGGTTTGCACCTGACCGATACCGTGGATACGTTGCTCCACCGGATCTTCCACTGTCAGGATGTTTACGTCAGGTTTGTTGAGCTTCATCAAGCTGCCATACAGAGTTGTGGATTTACCAGAACCCGTGGGGCCGGTTACCAGCAGGATGCCGTCATTCCGGGAGAGCAGATCATCCAGGCGATCCAAGTTCTCTCTTGAGAAGCCCAATTGCTCAAGTTCCAGGATAACTGTGGATCTATCTTGAATACGCATTACCAGGCGCTCGCCGTAAGCCGCGGGCACAGTGGAAAGACGAATATCGATGTCTTTACCGCCGACTTTCAAAGGGATTCGACCATCCTGAGGAAGACGTTTTTCTGCGATGTTCAAGTTCGCCATAACTTTGATACGGGATGTGATCGCGTTTTGAAGTTTTTTAGGTGGTTTAAAGACATCCATCAAAACACCGTCCGTACGGAAGCGCACGACCATGTCTTTTTCGTAGGGCTCAATATGGATATCTGACGCTTTTTCTTTCACCGCACGGAACAGAAGGCTGTTTACCATTTTGATGACCGGCGCATCGTCTTCGCCAGCCTCCAATAGATCCACGATAGGATCATCCAGGTCGTAGTCTTCTTCGTCGATTTCATCCAGGCCCGAAAGATTTGCTGTGGATTTTTCGTACACTTTATTGATCGCATCCTGAATGCGTATCGTTGTTGTGATCAGGGGGCGTACTTTTTTACCGAACAGTACTTTCAAATCATCCAAAGATTTCAAGTTCACCGGGTTGCTGCTTAAAGCAATCAGTTGATCCGGTTCGTCCTTGTAGGGGAGGACTTGATGTTGTTTGGCGTAGTTGATCGGGATTTCCCGGATCAAGTCGGCGTTGATGTCTGCAACCGGAATATCGCGGATAAAATCCAATCCCAATTCCTTGCACAGATCACTGACGACTTCATCCGCTGTGGAAAATTCTTTCTGATTTAAAGCTTCCCCGACGGTCACGGGTCTGACGACCGACGGGTTGGCAAGCACAGAGCGCACTTGGTCCTGTGTCATTGAGGTTGCTTTAGATAGAATTGTCAGAACATCCACAGTGGCCATTAAAATTCCTTATTAAAAATCTTACTCTACGTCTTCAGGGTCTGCTGGGGCAGCTTCTGCAGGAAGCTCGCCTTTTGCTTTTCTGTAGATAGGGTCTATCTTAGCACCATATGGGTCTTTTCCGCCCTGGCCTTTGATAAAGTCTATGCGCTCATCCAGACGCTTAGAAACAACCTGGCTCATATCATCTGAATTGCGAACGATTTTCGGAGTCAGGAAAGACACCATATTCGTTTTTGTTTTCTTAATGTCGCGGGATTTGAACAACCAACCCAAAATAGGGATGTCACCCAAAAGAGGCACTTTCACAACGGATTCGATGTCGTCTTCCTTGATCAAACCACCCAGAATTGCCGTGTCGCCGTTTTTTACGTTGATCATAGTGTTGATCGAGCGTTTTGCGAGTGGCTGAGTGTTATTCTGGAAATCTTTCGGAATCGCCGCTGATGAAAGCTGCGTGACCTGTTGTTTGATCTCCATGCGGATCGAGTTCGAAGACGGGCTGATGAATGGTTTGATATGAAGTTTGATAGTCGCATCTTCCATCGTTGGCGTCGTCGTGACAGTTCCGCTCGTACCAGATACGTTTTGCTGCATGCTGGTTACGACTTTATCACCCACTTCGATTTCCGCTTCGTTATTATCCAAGGCGATGATCGTCGGAGTGGAAAGGATGTTGGCTTTTTTGGTTTGTTTCAGGAAATTGATGAAACCCACCAAAGAAGGAATCTTGATTGGAGTGGATGTGCCAGGAGGAGTGACTTCGATCGTTTTTCCAGAGCCGAAGCCCAGGATCGCACCGGAACCACCCATTGGATTCAACATGTCCTGCAAGTTGATACCACCGTTGAAGCCCACTTTGCCGTAACCGTTATCGCCGTATTGATAGTAACCAATACCCCAAGTGTCGATGTCAGAAGCACTCATCTCCATGATGATGGCTTCGACGTAGACCTGATCGCGGGCGATGTCGATTTTATTCAATAAATTCAGGACCACTTCGTAGTCTTGTTTGCTGGCAGTGATAACCAAGCTGTTTGTCGCTTTGTCGGCAGTGATTTTAACATCGCCACCGAAAATTTCTTGCGGTGCCTGCATCTGACCGCCAATCGGTGACAGAAGGCTTGGGCCTGTGCTTGGTTTTGGAGTGGCCTCTTTAGTTACGCCAGAAAGGGTTTGCGCGATTTTTTCTGCGTCACCGTTCTTAACGTAATAAACGTAAACTCCGCCGGAGTCTTCAGCGCGGATTCTGAAATCCAACTGGCTGATTAGTTTTTTGATACGCACGATGCCGGATTTATTACCCACCACGATGATCGAGTTGGTTCTGTCATCGGGGATCGCCATAAAGAAGCTCGCACCTTGTTGTGCTGAAGTTCCACCTGATGAACGGGAGAAACGTGGCACGCCAGCCGTAAATGTACCTGGAGCAGAGCCCGAGCTTTTGCTGCCTTTATTTACGATTTTGTCTACCAGATCCGCAAGGTCTTTGGCTTTCGCGAACTTAATAGGGATAACTTCAAGTTGTTCTTCAAATCCTGGAACGTCCAACTGACTGATGATTCTCATAACACGGTCAATATTTGCACCGTAGTCAGAGATGATGATCGAGTTCGTTGGTTCGTAAATGTTCATTTCACCATCTTTGGATGGCAGGATACGCAGGTCGCGGTTCACTTGGGCAGCAGAGATGTGCTTCAAGTGGATGATTCTTGTGATCATTTGATCTGTGTTCGGGTAGTATGCACCAGAATACACGTCGATATTGTCACGTTGGGCATTTCTGGAGGATTTGATTTTCAGGAATCCACCGGAAGGTACAACTGTGAAGCTGTTGATCGCTAAAGCAGACAAGAAAGCGTTGTACGCCTCTGCCACTGTAATCTTGGATGGCGCGCTGATCGTGATCTTACCGCGCACACCTGGATCGATGATAAAGTTTTTGCCGGTCAATTCACCCATGGCTTTAACAAGCTCTGTGATTTCCACGTTAGGGTAATCAAAGGACTCGATCGTTTGGGAGAAATTCTTATTTGTGATGTCTTCAGTTGGTGCCTTGGCGAACTTTTCACGTTGCGCCTTGGTTAAAACCTGTCCTGATTCGTCGCCGCCGCTACGAGACGGGGAGCCACCATGCATAACTTCACCACCAGCTGGCTCTGGAGCAGCGAAGCCGCTGTTGTCCTGATTGCCAAAATCCGGCGGAGGTGGCGGTGGTGGAAATGACTCAAACTGCGCAAGTGCGGCAGGTGTGACTAGTTGTGCGGTCATCAATGACGCAATTCCTAGGCTGACGGGTTTTTTCATAGGCTCTCTCCTCCTGAGGGAGTTATTGAATATTATAAGTCATCGTTTCGTTTTTGCCGTTGCGCTCAACTTGAAGAACAACTTTGTTGTTGTTCTTCAAAGTTTGGTACAACTCCATAGCCTTGGCAGGGCTGTCGACAGGGTTTCCGTCGACGGACTTGATAACATCCATTCTTTGGATGCCCAGTTGTTCGTAAATACTGCCAGGTTGCATATCCAAAACGCGGAAACCATTAATGTTGCCAGTGCCGGGTTCACGATTCGGAACGGCGCGGGCCTGCATCAAGATGCTGGAAAGATCGTTGGTATATTTCAACAGCGTGGCACGAGAAAGCGAGAAGGTGTTGTCGTTGCCTTTTTTAACTTCGCCACCGGCTGTTGACGGCGCTTTTGCTGCAGCAAAGTTCAATTTTCCGCCTTCTTTCTTCATCTCGATATATTCAAGACGATTGGAATTCAAATTGCGGAAGATAACTTTCTGTCTTTCGATGCGCACGATGTTGGCCATGCCTTCGATTTCTTTGCCGGCAGAGTAGGAAATCACCTGGTTTTTACCGCGGATTTCAATTGAGGCAATGGACTTTTCAGGAATTGAATGCACGAGTGTACCGATCAGATTCAGAGGAAGCTGTGATGGAACCGGATCTGCTTCTTTTTGCTCTGCCGCGGCTTTGTTTTTATCCACCAATTGATCGGGGATGAGACCGTTGGAAGCAAAGATATTTCTGGAAGTGATATTGTTGTAAAACCCAGAGCTGACAGAGCTGGAAACGGGTGGTGCTTTGGGATGTGCGGGAGGCGCAGTTTGCGGAAGCATTCGATCGCGATATGAAAGAATTGCCAGATCTGCCACGCAGTAACCGATGAAGATAAATAAAATATACGAATACCATTTTTCAAATGGTGGACGCTGATTTTTCTGGTTGCGTGAAATCACAGTTGCAAATCCTTTGTTATTTCCGGCACCTAGTCCTTGGGCCTCAGACTATCGTACCAAACCTTAGGAAGGGCTGCATCAAAAAATACATGCTAGACCATGGTCCTAACGCTCTGATTTTCCATTTAAAATACGAAAAGATAGGCCATGATAAAGTTATGAGAATTCTCTACTTCACGGATGGAGCAGGAATTGATCTAATGGGTATTCGCGAATCAGTTTTGCGGATTCCAGAAGTGCTTACCTCCCTTCGTCGCGGCCAGGAGCAGGCGCGCTACGTAGATTTAATGCAGGTAATGTCACTATCTGATGATGAATTTCGTCAGATACCGAGTGTGTTACGCACTCTTTTGATCAACCTTGTGCAAAGAGGCTTACACCAACGCTGGGTCAATCGAGATCAGCGTGCGGATTTGATTCTGAGAAGAATCAATCACCGTTCTTTAGATGAACTAAAGAACGTCGTGCACAATTTTATCAATGCCAAAGTGGCAGGCCGAGAGGTTGCTACCAAAGATCTTCATTTATTACACTTCATGGACAAAGTTGAAATCACCGTTATTGGCCCTGGCTATGACGAGGTGGAGTTCTGGTTGCGCCGTGAAGTTCTGGTCCGTAAGGATATCGAAGTTCAAATTAAAGACGTTATTGCCGCTGATCCGAACCTTGGATGGTTCTGGCCTCAGGTTCGCGATAGTTTCAGCGAAAATCAGCAGCCTTTCATTTAATTGATGAAGGGACTGGTCGCATCTTTTTTTATTTCTACAGTATGTTCTTCTGCAGTGGCGCAAATCGCCAGCAGTTCCTTTTTTTCCAGTGTGCATTCTATCAATCCGGGTGTGGCTCATCAAAGAGCTCAAGGTTTGATCTCGTTGGATGGCAGTAAAAAGGACATTAATAAAGATCATGAAGTCACTACCGGGGGAATCGTTGGTGGGGTGCAGACGGATGTGGCGCTTCAGAAGAATTCTCTTTTTGGTGCCACAAAGGGTAGTAAAGTTACGTTTGAAGGCCTTTTTGACTATGAAACCGGGGATAAGACCGAGCATATTAATTCTACTACTTATGGTACTCGCAACGTCACGAACTCGGCGAAATCCATGTATGCCGGTGGGATTGTTGACTTTGGTTTGATTGGTTTGGGAGTTGCTACTGCCAAGTATGACACTTTTAATCGCTTTCATGTGGGCTCACCGCCGAATGTCTCTGCAAATGATTTGAAGGCAGAGATTAGCTATCTGCTTTTTAAGGCGGGTTCTGCTTATAATTTTGGTGGTTTCACGGTTGGCGCTTATGCCATGCAAAGAACTTCCAGTGCTGATTACACTTATACTTACTATGATCCTTCAACGGGCGCACAAGGTTCTACGGAGGTTTGGCCTGCGAAAACCCAAAGTATCGGATTTGGAATGGGGCTTGGGTATACGGCGAAGAGCTTTCGCATCGAGGGCAGCGTGGAGCAAATGGCCGAGTCAGACCTTGATGCTAAAGAAAATCCTTTGGAGCTGATTAAGGCTCCACCGCAATCCGCCAGACTTAGCGTTTCGGGCGAGGTGCGCATTGGTAAGTTGTCCCTCGGTGCTCGGGTGCGACAAATCTTTGGTAACTTCGCTGATCTTGAAGATCTGATTCCATCTAATTTGCTTTATAATGACCTGTCTTCCAGCGATGAGCGTTTAGAGACGTCGTTCAACTTTGGTTGGGGTTCTGATAAAGGATTAACTTACTCTGCGTTCTTCTCTCAATCCACTGCCGAAACTGAAGAAGAGAGTAGTATTTTTATGAATGGTGAAAAGTATCCTGCTAAAACTACTTCTACTTCCTATGGTGTGAATCTTAGTTACTATTTCTAAAAACTGCTTTGCCGGTTTGTTCAGATCTCTTGCGCCAGCCAGCCAACCAGCCGCAATTTTCCCAGTTCTTAGTCACGCATTCAATGCGTCTTCAATCCCAATTTTTCTGCGGCCGCCAAGTTATGTGTTCGGCATAAAACTCTCAAATTTTCATTTTCATTCAATCCCCCCAATGCAACCGGTTGAATATGATCAATCTGAAGCTGATATTTAGATCCGCATTTAACTCCAGTATTTGGATTCTGAAATTCACAACAATAGTTGGCGTTAAGCAGAAGATTGCGTTTCGCGGTTACTTTGATGTGTCCTCTTTTTCGCGTAGCCAAGAAGCCATGCGTTGAGTTTTGCTGATCTGATCCTGTCGCAGGCTTTGGCGAACTGATCGGTGTTGAATTGGCGGTAAATTCTGGCTTGTCTTTACCCAGAATTTTCTGAATGTGCTTTTCCGCAATTAAAGTCAAAACATCAGCCCAATTGCCATCAGGTACGATGTGCGAAGTCAAATCTCGAACGGTTTCGAGAGTTTTAAGCTGTTCGCGAGTTAAAGTAATTTCAAAGCGAATCGTCTCGTCACTTTGTGGAGTAATGGAGTCATGGGTGACAACCGGAAGGTTGAAATCTTTCGCAAGACACGCTTTTGTTTCAAAAGCAGATTTATTCTCAATCTTTTCAAGAATCGTTGGAAGCGTTATCGCTAAGGTATCTGCACCGTGAGGATTGTTTTTTTGTTCGAGTTTGAGTGCGGATTGAACCTGTGTCAGTTGAGTCAACGTGATACTGCCATTTTCAATTTTCTTGGAAATAGATGGAGATTGCTTCAATAAGCGGGCGGCACTCAATCGGCGATAAGCGGCATCTTCACTATATTTAAGGTGGCGAGTTAAATATCGAAACATGGAATCAAATCCCAGTTCTGCATATAGACGTCGGGATTCCATTTCGTTGATATGAATTAAAACGAGATGCGTGATTTTCCGCTCAGAGTGCGCCAATTTTTCAAGGCGACCAGTCAGTTCTTCGTTTGTGATTGTTTTTAGATTCATGCGAAACTCCTTAGTTGAAGGAGTTGTATCACATGTTTTAAATTGCAATATTTAGCGAAAATCAGATGTGAAAAGTGTTTTTGAATTGAGCGGAAATCATCAGCTTAAACGCACGAGAATCGCTTGTGTTGAGTTAAACATTACCATAAGTCCGCGGCCGCTTATTAAAATCCATCGATTGAAGAGCGAAGGTTTAGAAAGTCGAAAATCATGGCAAGAGGAATAATCTAATATCTTTGCAATTGAAGCAACGCTTCTTGGTAGCGCGGAAATGCTCGTGATTGATTGATTGATTGATTGATTGATTGATTGATTGATTGATTGATTGATTGATTGATTGATTGATTGATTGATTGATTGATTGATTGATTGATTGATTGATTGATTGATTGAACGAACTTGCTAAAGACTAGTCAATACAAAATATTATATGGCCCATAAAAATTATCATCGCATGCAGAATTTGACCTGAAGCCATCCCAGGTGGGATTCTAATTTGAGGAGCTGTTATGAAAATCACCACTGAAGTATATGCAACCAAGAAAAACAAGTCTGTGGTGAGCTCTATCGTTCCGACCGCACTGGCTGCGCTGGTCCGGTGTGCTTTATAAATACTATACGCTGTTCCCTGAAGAAACGACGGCGAAAGCCTTGACTAGAATTGGCAGTCATATAGATGTTGTGTATGAAAAAAACATTTATTAGACCGCTGATCACATTGGTTATAGTTTCTGCAATACTTGCGGCTATTGGGGTTGGTTATACTCAGATGAGTATTTCCCAAGCGCAAACTCGGGCGGAAGAGTTCTGTAAAACAATTCAAGCAGGAAAAACTGTCGACGAAGTCATGCAGCAGGTTGGGGTGTCTTCCTTCGATAATTTGATTTTCACAAATTCAGCGGGTGAGGTCGTCAACGCAGCTAACAGAGGAACTTTCTCGCCATCCAAATCTGCAGGATTCACCACGGGCAAGATGGAAGTGAGATTTCAATCCAAAACTTCTGCATTTACTGACTGCGTGGTTGAAGTTACGGAATTAAAAGTCACTTCGACCCAAGTTCGCCAGTATACGCCATAATTGCTATAAAGAAACCTCAGGAAGAAATCATGATCGAGTTCAAAAAAGCAGAAGTTCGAAATTTGGAAGAAATCAACTCCATGATCATAGAATCACGATCTGTTTGGAACTATTCCCCAGAGTATGCAGAAGCTTCATTGCCGTTGATCATTGTCGACTCCGCCTTCCTGAATAAAGAGATCTGTTACGAAATTCACAACGCGGGCTTAGTGGGATTCCTGTCTTTTTTAAAAGATGGCGATGAAATCTTTTTGGAACATCTATGGATAAGAAAGTCAGTTATCAAGCAGGGGATCGGCGCCGCGACTTCACAATTCATAGATAAGCTGGCAGCAGAAAATCGCTGGTCAAAAATTAAAGTCTTCCCGGATCCACCAGCAGAGGGATTCTACTTGAAATGCGGATACCAAGACACCGGCAAGCGCATCCCTTCGCGTATCCCAACGGGCCCGGTATTTTCAATTTTCGAAAAAGTTTATTAAGATACTATCAAAAAACTCGCGCTACCAAGAATAGTTGCGTCAACTCAGATTCGCGGGAGTAAATCAGAATCTAAAACGTAAAAAACGGCTCCATCTCAATAGGTCGCTCATTAGACGGATGCAAGAACGATGGCGGCTCTTGGTCTGGTGGCAACATCAAGTAAACACCAAATGGCAGCTTCGCAGAGACCCAGTCCATAGGCCTGCGATAGATGAACTCCGAGCGCATCTGGTTGTACACCAAAAACTCATTCTCTCGAGCATCATCAAAAGCCTTCCATAGCAAAGCCTCGAAAATATCGCCGTTATCCGCGTGCAGGAAATTCAAATATTTGAAATTTAAACTGGCTTCAATTTTCAAACGGGAAAAAGGCTTCGTCATAGTGCGGGTCCAACCCAGCATTTTTCCGAATTTCAAAAACTGACGGAAATTGTGAGCCTTCAAGTTGTAAGTCATCGGAATAAAATCCTGCATGCCTTCAGCAGACCAAGGAGCGCAACAACCCACAATGTTTTCGTTTTTATCAAAGGCGATAATGAAATCTTCCAGTTTCAAACCCTGCCAGCGTTCTAACTTGTCATGAAAGCTTTGCGCATCCCACACGGTCGCCAAGTCTTTGGAGCGGGATTTTTGCGAAATATAGTAAATCAAAGCATCAACGTTGGAGGCGTTTCCATGGCGCATACGCAAGTGAGGCAACGGATTCTTTGCCCAAGGGAATCGGCCATGCAATGAAACCATATTCAAGCGACGGAATAAATAGTAACGAGGCAGAGATCGCTTGGTGTTGCGCTGACGAACGAAGGCGTTCATCGACTTGGCTTCATTCAAACTCATGACTGTGAAAAAGTATTTCGCATCCAGGACCGAAGACACTTCATTCATGACAGGCAGAAAGTGCTTCCCCCACTCTAGAATGGCTTTACGGTTAGGGGCGATACGCAAATCGCGGCCGAAGGCTACTGTGCGCACTTTGTTTTCCAGTAAAACATCGCGCACCACAAAGCTTGCCATGCCTTCCAGATTGTTTTCGTCCTTCAAAACATAAGTCAGGGCTTTTTCGCCATGAATTTCATAGGGCTTAAAGAAGTCCTTGTTGCGATCAATCTTGATTTGCAAAGGGCCATCCAGGGGAAAGCTTTTGAAAAATTCAACTAAGGCGGCGGAATCATCCGGGGAGGCGATCTCAAGTTTCATTCAGTCGTTGCCCTTTAAGTTTTTTGCCAAAGGACTTCGGTCTGTCCCATTTTCAGATTAGCCCAGCGAGCAGCCACGAATAAAAAATCACTCAGACGATTCAGGTATTGCAAACTCATCGCATAGCGTTCATCGCGAACAGCGATTTCCGCCGAACGACGCTCACTGCGACGGCAGCAGGTGCGCGCCACATGAAGGTGTGAAGCCACAATATGACCCGCAGGCAGAATGAAATTGCGAAGCTCGGGCAAATCAGCCGTCAGTTCGTCAATTTTAAGTTCGATCAAGCGGATTTGTTCGGCTGTAATCGGTGGCAACATCTTAAAGACTTCATCTTTTTCAGTCGCCAGTAAACTTCCGATATTGAAAAGTTCATTTTGTATTTTCTCAAGGATATCATCCAAAGAAAGCAAAAGCGGGTAGTCGCGCAATAAAGAACGGCAAACCCCGAGGGTGCTGTTTAACTCATCCACGGTGCCATAGGCCTCGACGCGTGGGTTGAATTTTTCGACGCAGGAGCCATCCACCAAACGAGTCGTGCCCTTGTCGCCAGTGCGCGTGTAGATCTTTGCTTTGGGAGGTGTCGTCATAACTTTTGCCCTTTTCAATTTAAGTGTCGCGTTTTACTGTTAAGGGGTCAAGAGAGGTTCCTATGGAAATCACAGCGCCGTTAATGGTAACAATCCCGCATTCTGGAGAGAAAATCCCACCACAAACTCCGTGGTTGAACACTCTGCCGGAAGAAATCGTGATGTGCGACGTGGATCGCTATGTCGATTTTCTGTACGAGCCGACACTCCACAAGCTGCAAATTCCCTATGTGAAAACCGAGTGGCATCGCTATGCCGCAGATATGAATCGTGTTCCCGAAGATGTGGATTCAACATCGGTGATCGGTAACAAGAATCCAGCAGGAATGCACAATCGTGGTTTTCACTGGGTGATCACAACTTACAAACATCAGCTGATGAAAGAGCCGATGAGCCAGCAAGCTCACGACGAACTGGTGAAGTTGGTATATGAGCCTTTCCATAGTAATATCCGTGACCTTTACGCGAAACTTCACGCAAAAGGTTATGCTAAAACTTTTCACATTGATGCCCACAGCATGCCATCGGTTGGCACGAGCGAGCATCGCGATCCAGGAGAGCGTCGTGCTGACATCGTGGTCAGCGACAGCAAAGGCAAAAGCTGTGATCCAAGATTCAAAGATCTGGTCATCGCGGCCTATGTGACCGCAGGGTTTAAAGTTGGATACAACTGGCCGTATTTTGGCGGGCGCGTCACGGAGCAGTACGGTGATCCAAGTCGCGAAATGCACACTTTGCAGGTCGAAATGAACCGTGAACTGTACATGGATGAAAAAACCAAAAAGCTAAAACCCGAAGAAGCTAAAAAAGTGCAGGAGAAAATCAGCTTCGCACTCAGCTATATCCGCAACAATTTGCAGCACCTAACGTAGGGTGTCGAAGGCCGAAAAGCATAGTCATGGGGCGGGCTTTCATCTAAAGATAAACGCTCTATGGTAAAAGTTTCGTTGAAATCTGTAATCAAAAGCCTGAACAAACCGTTGGCGAGTTTAAAGCTCGCGGTTTTCATTATTATCTCCATTGCGGTTATCACGGCCGTAGGTACCTTTGTTGAAGCAAAGTACGATGCCTATGCGGCAAAAAAACTCGTCTACGACACTTGGTACATGTACACGATCATGGGGATGCTCGTGATCAATTTGATCGCTGTGATGGTGGATCGTCTGCCATGGAAGAAGCGTCACGTGGCCTTCGTGTTGGCTCACATTGGTATCATCATTTTGTTATTCGGTGGATTGCTGACGATGAAGTACGGTCTGGATGGTTCGATGAGAATCGACATCGGTCAGAAGAACAACTTGGTACAAACATCGGAAACGGACCTGGTGGTATACAGCTCTTTCGATGGTGATCGTTATTCCAAGACCTACGAACACGAGGTCGACTTTTTCACCAAGCCACCGACAGAGGCCAAGCCAGCTGTCATTCCGGTTTACGCGGGTGATATCAAGATCGTTGACTACAAAAAGTATGTCCTGCCATCGCGCAAGGTTGTCGCTGATGAAGCTGGCAAAGCGGGTTCAGGATTGCGCTTTCAAGTGCAAAATCCCAACGTGAATGTGATCGAGTGGTTGGTGCAGAAAAAAGCGGGTGCTTTGCAGACGCATGATTTTGGTCCGGCACAAGTTCACTTGGGCCCAATTCCTGCCAAAGGCCAAATGCGCAATGAGATTTACCTTGAGCCCGTTAAAGAAAAGGGCGGCTTGCGCTATGCTGTTTTCTATAAGGAATCAGACAAAGTAGGTAAATCAGGTTTCATCAAAGAAGGCGAAGTTTTTGATCCGGGCTTTAAGATGGCGTTGGATTTCCGCGTTCTTAGATTCCTTCCATCAGCTTTGGAAGACTGGGATTTGCAGGAGATCGATCGTCCAACTCCGATGACGACTTCAGCTGTGAAAATTATTTTTCAGGACAAGCCTCACTGGGTTTTGTTGAACGATATGGTCAAGCTTTTCACTGACAACGCGGTTTATTTGCTGACTTACGGTAATCGTCGTATCGATGTGGGCTTTCCAATTCAGCTGAAATCATTTGCCGTGGATCGCTACCAGGGCACTATGAGAGCGGCCTCATACAAGAGCGTGGTTGAAGTTCCGGATTTGGGTGAAATCGAAATTTCGATGAACGAGCCGCTGAAATATCGCGGACTCACAATTTACCAGGCTTCCTTCCAAGAGGAAAACGGGCATCCCGTGGCTTCGATCTTTTCCGTCAATGCCGATCCTGGAAGAGTTTGGAAGTATGCAGGTTCTTTGATCTTGAGTTTGGGGATCGTGCTTTTAATGTGGTTTAAACATTTGGATTTTAGATTAGCCAAAAAGAAAGACAGCGAGAAAAAATAGATGAATAAGTTTTTGCTCTGTTTGACAGCGGTTTTACTTTCGTTCTCGGGCGCTACTGCTTTTGCAAAGCCTGGGGATCAACTGAAATACATGCCAGTGCAAGATGGCGGTCGTATCAAGCCTTACGACAGCTTTGCCAAAGAAATGTTGGAGATCGTCTACGGCAAGGGCACCTATGAGGGGCGCAAGGCCACGGAAATCATCCTGACCTGGATGTTATCGCCACAAGCGTGGGCCGATAAGAAAATCTTTGAAGTGCGCAATCACCAGGTGTTGGAGGCGATGAAACTTCCAAAGGATCAACGTTATTTCAATGGTCAGGAATTGTTTGGCAATGACCGTTTTGGTTTGCTTCGTCAGGAGCTTCAGGCAAAACGTGAAACCAAAGAAAAGCTGAATCCTTATTTCCAGGCTTTGCAGCGACTGGAAAATCAGTATTTCGTATTTCAGGAAGTGGCTGCGGGCCGCATGTTGAAGGTTCTTCCTCCGAAAGAGGGTGACAGTTGGATCGCAGTGGCAGAACTGCCAGAATCCTTCCAGCAAAAATTCATGGGCATCACGACGTCTTTCGTTAGCTATATTGGTGGTATTGCAAGTGGCGCCAATCAGGCAGATATCGATGCTGCCGCGACGAAGTTGGATGAAGCGGTTGTGGCATTTGAAACAGCGGCTCGCGCAGAAAACCCAGCGCTTTATGATCACGACACTAAAATCAAGGCCGAGGTTCATTACAACAGCTTCCATCCTTTCCGCTGGGCTTATGTGTTTTACATCCTTGCGGCGATTGCAATTTTGTTGGTTTGGGCTTTGTCCAAAGAATCCCTTATGAAAGTAGCGTGGGTATTCCTGGGGCTTGGATTTATTCTGAACACTTACGGTTTCGGTGTGCGCATGTTCATCATGGATAGAGCACCGGTTTCAAATATGTATGAGACCGTGGTATGGGTTGCGTGGGGGACTGTGTTCTTCGCCGCAATTCTTGAGCTCATCTATAAATTCCGTATCGTGCTTTTCTCGGGAGCTTTGGTTGCAGCGTTTGGATTGGTAATCGCTGACTTTGCGCCGGCAGTTTTGGATCCGACTCTTCAACCGTTGGAGCCAGTGCTTCGCAGCAATTATTGGCTGACGATTCACGTGATGACTATCACTATCAGTTACGCCGCGTTCTTCTTGGCGTTCGGATTGGGTGATCTTGGTCTATATTATTATCTGCGCGGCGAAGAAAAAAACCACGAGAAAATTCGCGCGGTAGTGACAGCGATTTACAGATCTATGCAAATTGGCGTCGCGTTCCTAGCACCGGGAATTATCTTGGGCGGTATTTGGGCGGACTATTCCTGGGGTCGTTTTTGGGGATGGGATCCAAAGGAAACTTGGGCTCTGATTGCGCTTCTTGGTTATTTGGCAGTTCTTCATGCAAGATACGCGGGGATGATCAAAAATTTCGGCATGGTAGTGACAGCGATTATCACTTTCTCTTTAGTTATCATGGCTTGGTACGGTGTGAACTTCGTTCTTGGTGCGGGGCTTCATTCTTACGGATTCGGTGCTGGCGGCGTTGAATACGTGTCTGCTTTTGTGGCTGCACATTTGTTATTTGTGCTGTACGTGTGGGTTTTGCGCCAAGGCCGCACTAAGAAATCAGCGAAAAGTTCATAGAAACTTTCGCATCAGTTAGTTTTGATGCGAAAAGTTTTTTGCACAAAAAGTAAGCGAGAGCCTTGAAACCTCTCGCTTTTTCAATATGCTTGCAAAAAGAATATGGACAACTGGACTTTTAAGTCATTAAATAAGGGCAAAATAAATATAGGACAGCGTTGTTGGCCTCAATCCTCAGTTACAACAAGAGGATAGGAGTTTAGCAAAAGGATGATTATGCATCGGGTATTTAGAAGTACGACGGCGGGCGTGTTAGCTTGTTTCAGCGCGCTCATGATTTTTTCAACACTTCTCACAGGTTGTAAATTCCAACCAGGTTGGGGTTACAACAAAGGCTATGCTCCAGAGCAGCCGATTGCGTTTGATCACCAACTGCATGCGGGAACCAACAAAATTCAGTGTCAATACTGCCACAACCAAGTGGAAAGATCCAAACACTCGAATATTCCAGCACTATCAACGTGCATGAACTGTCACTTGCAAGTAGCGACAGACAAGCCGGAAATTCAAAAACTTCGTGAAGCTTATGATAGCGGCGGCTCGGTTGAGTGGGTTCGCGTTCACATGCTTCCAGATTTCGTACACTTTAATCACAACGCACACATCGCTAAAGGCGTGAACTGTCAAACATGTCACGGTCCGATTGAAACGATGAAGCGCGTGGAGCAATACTCTGACCTTTCTATGGGCTGGTGTGTGAACTGTCACCGTCAACCAGAGAACAAAGCTCCTATTAACTGCTCAACTTGTCACTACTAAGGGTTTCGGAAGGTATTATGTCTGAAATGCATACTGATAATGAATTAGAGATGAAAAAAGCGTTGCGCCCGAAAATCGTGCGTGACACGAAATTCTGGGAAACGATTGAAGAAAAAATCGGTGGTCCTGAGTTTCAGGAAAGAGCAGAGACTGAATTCAAGTCTTCTCCACTTCGCGAAAGCGATGATGAAGGCGGTTGGGCACGTCGTGAATTCCTGAAGTTGATGGGTGCTTCTTTGGCTATGGCGACAGCGTCTTGCGTACGTCGTCCAGTACAAAAAATCGTTCCATACAACAAAATGCCTGAAGAGGTAACTCTTGGTCAGGCGAATTACTATTCTTCTGCATACTTCGACGGCAGCGATGCGATGGGCTTGCTTATCAAGACTCGCGAAGGTCGTCCGATTCACATTGAATCAAATCCTGCACATCCGTTCACTCAAGGCGGCTTGAGCGCTCGCTCTCAAGCGACGTTGATGTCCCTGTATGATCCGGAAAGACTGCAAGGTCCAAAACGCAATCTTTTCAACGAAAAGAAATCAAACTCCCAAATCATCGATGTGAAATGGGAAGAGCTGGATAAAAAAGTTGCTGAGCAATTGGCAAAAGGTGGCGTGGCGATCCTTTCCGGTCCAATCGCGTCTCCTTCCACTCGCGCTGTGATCTCTGACTTCGCTCAGGGTTTCAAAGCTAAAACAGTTGTTTGGGATGCTTTCGCTCACGAAGAAATCCGTGATGGTCAAAAAGCTTCTTACGGTGATGACGTAGTTCCTCAGTATTGGTTCGATAAAGCGAAAATGATCGTTTCTATCGATGCAGACTTCCTGGGTACATGGTTGAATCCAACAGCACACACTCATCAGTTCACACAAGGTCGTAAAGACATCAAGAACATGAGCCGTATGGTGTCGTTTGATTCCAACTACTCATTGACGGGTGCAAACTCTGATATTCGTTTCAAAATCAAACCATCCCAGCAACTTGATGTTGTGATGGGTCTTCTTCACGAAATCATCGTGGTGAAAGGTCTTTCTTCATACGCTGGCAACGGCAATGTGAAAGCGACTTTGGCGCCGTTTGCAGATACTGCAAAAAAATTGGGTATCGATGCTGCGATGTTTGCAAAAGTGGCTTCTGATCTTTGGGCAAATAAAGGTGAATCATTGGTTGTTGCCGGTGGTATCACGACTTTGACTGACAAAGCGACAGAGCTTCAAGTTGCAGTGAACATGTTGAACTCCGTATTGGAAAATGACGGTAAAACTGTTGATTCCAAATCTGCGAACACGGCTTTGACTGCGTCTTACGCTGACATGGCTCAGTTGATCCAGGATATGAAAGACGGCAAAGTTCAAACTTTGATCATGCACAAAGTAAATCCTGGTTATTCTTTGCCATCAGCAATGGGTTTTGCTGAAGCGGTTAAGAAAGTTAAAATGGTTATCTACACAGGTGACCGTGTTGACGAAACAGGTGTGTTTGCTGATTACATCACTCCAGACAACCACGCGTTGGAATCCTGGAATGATCTTGAAGTTGGTAAAGGTGTTATCTCCATCTGCCAACCAGCAATCCGTCCTATGTACGACACTCGTTCGTTCCAGTTGTCTTTGATGACTTGGGCGTTCATGGCGAAACAAGGTCCATCACGTCTTCGTGATTACGAAACTTTCTATGACTACTTGAGAGTTTATTGGAAATCAGACATCCACCCGAAATACGGTAAAGGCGCAGGCTTTGAAGATTTCTGGTTGGAAGCTTTGCAAAAAGGTTACGTGGGCGAATTGTTCCGTGGCTCTGGTGCTCGTAATTTCAAAGTGGATGCATTCACTTCTATCAAGCCGGCTAAAGCTCAAGAAGGTATGGAACTTGTTCTTTACCCTAAAGTGGCGATCATGGATGGTTCTCTTGCCAACGTAGGTTGGTTGCAAGAGCTTCCAGATCCAGTGACGAAGCTGACTTGGGACAACTACGTGATGATCTCTATCGGTATGGCTGAAAAGAACGGCTTGAAAACAGGCTCTATGATCACTCTTAAAGTGGGTGACAAGTCTGTAGATCTTCCGACTTACATCCAACCGGGTCTTCATGACGAAGTTATGGCCGTTGCTGTTGGTTACGGACGCACTCGCGCTGGTAAAGTGGCGAATGGCGTTGGTAAAAACATGAACGAGTTCATCGCTGTTGATAAAGCGGGTAAAGTGATCTTCGCGGGTCAAACTGCGACATTCACAAAACTGGGTAAAAAATATGACCTGGCGGGGACTTCAGGAAACTTCTCTATGGAAGGCCGTCAAATCGCTGCTGAAGCGACTTTGAAGGATTTCAATAAAGATAAATCCGCTGGTATCCACAGACACAACACTTGGAACATCTGGTCTGGCCACCAATACTCCGGTCACAAATGGGGTATGGCTGTAGATCTTCACACTTGCACAGGCTGTTCAGCTTGCGTGATTGCTTGCCAATCTGAAAACAACATCTCTGTTGTTGGTAAGAAGTACGTTCTTGAAGGTCGTATCATGCACTGGTTGCGTATCGATCGTTACTATCAAGGTGATATCGCAAACGCAGAAGCAATCTTCCAGCCGGTTATGTGTCAACACTGTGACAATGCTCCTTGCGAAACAGTATGTCCGGTTATCGCGACGGCTCACTCAGATGAAGGTCTGAATGACATGGTTTACAACCGTTGCGTTGGTACTCGTTACTGCGCGAATAACTGTCCGTACAAAGTACGTCGTTTCAACTGGTTCAACTACGCGAAGTTGATCGAAAAACCAATGCACATGGCTTTGAATCCATCTGTGGGTGTTCGTGTTCGCGGGGTGATGGAAAAATGTACGTTCTGCGTACAAAGAATCCAGGACGGCAAAACTCAGGCTCGCAATGAAAAACGTCAGTTGAAAGACGGCGATATTAAAACTGCGTGCCAAACTTCATGCCCAACAGGCGGTATCGTATTCGGTGACCTGAACGATCCAAACAGTGAAGTTGCTAAAATCTGGAAAGCTGAAGAGAAAGAGCGTGGTTACGCGTTGCTTGAAGAATGGCATGCAAAACCATCTGTTCGCTACCTTTCCAAAATCCGTAACAATGATAAAGAATCAACTGGTGGCCACGATGGTCACGGTACTGCAAAACAAGGTGAGCACTCATGATTAAGCGTAGCCCTTTAGTCCTTGGCAATAAGTCTTTGAAAGATGTCAGTGATGATATCTGTGCTCCATTGGAAAGATTCCCATCCAAAGGTTGGGTGGGAATGTTCCTGGGCGCAAAAACTTTGCTTCTATTTTACATCGTAATCCTTGCCTGTGTAGTGGGTATCGGTATCGGTTTGCTGGGTGTAACTCATCCGGTATTCTGGGGTACGATGATCGTTACATTCGTATTCTGGATCGGTATCGGCCATGCCGGTACACTGATCTCTGCGGTTCTATTCCTGTTCCGCCAAAAGTGGAGAACATCAGTAGCCCGTACCGCTGAGGCCATGACGGTTTTCGCCGTTATGACTGCGGGTCTGTTCCCGTTGCTACATACGGGTCGTCCTTGGTTGGACTACTGGTTGTTCCCGTATCCGAATCAACGTGGTCCATTGTGGGTGAACTTCCGTTCTCCGCTTCTATGGGACGTATTCGCCGTATCTACATACGCGACGGTTTCCATGGTGTTCTGGTACATCGGTTTGGTTCCTGACTTTGCAACTATCAAAGACCGTGCAAAAAACAAATTGCGTAAAACAATTTACGGCGCACTTTCTTTGGGTTGGAGAGGTACTGCGAAAAACTGGTCGCACTACGAAATGTTGTACTTGTTGCTAGCGGGTCTTTCGACTCCACTGGTTCTTTCCGTACATACGATCGTATCCTTCGACTTCGCGGTTTCGAATTTGCCAGGCTGGCATACAACGATCTTCCCTCCATACTTCGTTGCCGGTGCGATCTTCTCCGGTTTCGCGATGGTTGTGACGTTGATGACTTTGGTACGTATCGGTTTCCCTGAATTCAAAAACTACGTAACGCTGGACCATATGGAAGTGATGAATAAAATCATCATGACGACTGGTATGCTGGTTGGTTATGCGTACGCATCTGAGTTCTTCATTGCATGGTACTCTGGCAACCCGTACGAGCGTTTCGCATTCGTGAATCGTGCTTTCGGTCCTTATGCTTGGTCATACTGGATCATGGTTTCGTGTAACGTATTGTCTCCGCAAGTTTTCTGGTTCAAACGTTTCCGCCGTTCTATCCCTGTGATGTTCGTGGTTTCCATCTTCGTTAACATCGGTATGTGGTTTGAGCGTTTCGTGATCACTGTTACTTCTCTTCACCGTGACTTCTTGCCGGCGAACTGGGGTATGTACCAATGGTCATGGTGGGATACGGGCGTCCTTGTAGGTTCGTTCGGTATGTTCCTGACATTGTTCTTGTTGTACTTGCGCTTGTTCCCAGCGGTTTCTATCGCGGAAGTTAAGCCTGTTCTACACGTTGGTTATGACACTGAAGGAGGGCACCACTAATGGCTGCTCAATATACTAAAGGTATTGCTGGCATCTTTTTGGATGAAGCAAAAATCTTGAAGGCTGCACGCAAGATGCGTGAATCTGGTTCCAATAAGTTTGAAGCTATTTCTTCTTACCCAATTCACGGTATGGAAGAAGCTTGCGGTATCAAACGTTCTTGGATTCCGTATGTGACTTTCGTTGCTGGTTGCGTGGGTTTGTCTGCTGGTTTGGGTCTGACTTATTGGACTTCAGCAGTGAACTGGGCCGTGAACATCGGTGGTAAGCCGTTCTTCTCGTTGCCTGCATTTGTACCTATCATGTTCGAATTGACGATCTTGTTCGCAGCACTTTCATCTGTAGGCGCTTTGTTCTATGCATGTAAAATGCCTCGCATCGATCCGCCGATCATTGATCCGGATTTGAGCTGCCATAAGTTTGCGATTTTTGTTCCTCACAACGATTCTATCTATGACGAATCCAAGCTTACGAACTTGTTCAAAGAGCTGGGTGCAGTTGAAGTGAAGAAGACGGAGTACTAGAGATGAGAAGACTTGGTAAAATGACTCTTGTTGTAGCAGCAGGTTTGTCGGCAATGGCGCTGACAAGCTGTGGCCCTCGCGGCAACAAACCAAACGTTGAGATCATTCAGGATATGATGGTGACTCCGGCGGTTAAAGCGCAATCCTACGATGAGGGTGCTCCTCATCACAGCGGTATGCGTGTACCTCCTGAAGGAACAGTTCCACAAGGTTTCGAACCATACCGTTATGCGACTGATTTGGAAGGGGCTATCAAGAACCTGAAAAATCCATTGGCTGGCAAAATGGATGAAGAGACTTTGTTGGTAGGTCAAAAGTATTACGAAACGAACTGTGCAGTTTGCCACGGTTATAAAGGTGAAGGCGGCGAGGCTGCGAAGTCTGTTGTTTCATCAAAAATGGCTTTGAAGCCACCTCCAATGTTGAGCGATAAAGTGAAAGGCTGGCCAGATGCTCACCTGTACCACGTGATTACTGTGGGACAAGGTGTGATGGGTCCTTATGCTTCTCACATTCCGCAAAAGTATCGTTGGCAGGTTGTTAACTACATTCGCTTCCTTGAGAAGCGTGATGGAAAATAGGATTACGTATGGGTGAACATAAACACGTAGATCTACATTTGGGTAAATTCGAAGCGCCACAAAAGCTTAAAACTTTGAGCTTTGTATTGATGGCGATCGGTCTGATCACTTTCGCAGTGGGCTTGCTTAAAAACCAGGACCGCTTGTGGACTTCATACCTGGTTGCATTCTTTTTCTTCTCTTGCATGGGCTTGAGCGGATTGTTCTGGATCGCAATCAACAACACAGCAAAAGCAGGTTGGTCTGTATCCATCCGTCGTTTTGCTGAAGCAACGACTTCTTTCATTCCGTACATTTTGGTGTTCGGTTTGATCTTGTTGTTCGGTTTCAAAAATCTTTTCATCTGGGCAGATCCAAAAGTGATCGCGGAAAGCCCTGTGATCAAAGCCAAGACAGCTTACCTGAATCCGACATTCTTCGTGATTCGTTTGTTGATCTTCGTTGTGGGTTGCATGATTTTCAAATGGGTGATGGTTGGAAACTCCATTAAGCAAGACCAGTCTGGCGACGAAAAACTGACTCACAAAAACGTGGGCCCGGCTGTCGGCTTCCTGTGCTTCTTTGCATTGGCGTTCTCTTTCTTCTCTGTGGATTTGTTGATGTCTTTGTTGCCAACTTGGTACTCAACGATCTTCGGGATCTACTGCTTCTCTGGTATGTTCCAGGCGGGTATGGCATTCCTTGCGATCGTGATCGTCTTCATGAGACGTTCTGGTTGGGTTAAAGGTTATGTGACCGTTGAGCATCAGCACGACGTTGTGAAGTACCTTAAAGGTTTCTCAATCTTCTGGGCTTACATTGCGTTCTCTCAGTTCATGCTTATGTGGTATGCGAATATCCCAGAGGAAACTGAATACTACATCATGAGAGCTTTGGATGGTTGGATGCCGATCTCTGTAGGTCTTTTGATCTTCCGTTTCGTGGTACCGTTCCTGGCTTTGCTTCCTCGTGATGCAAAAAGAAGCGATACGAACGTATTGTTGATCTCTACTCTGGTATTGGTAATGCAATACCTGGATATCTACTGGATGGTTTATCCAAACTTTAACCATGGTCACGTAGTGTTCGGCTTCTGGGAAATCGGTATTTTCGCTGGTTTCGCTGGTTTGTTCCTTCACTGCATTATGGGTTTCTGGTCTAAGCACAATCTGGTGCCAATCAAAGATCCTCGTATGCACGAGGCTTTGAGTCATCACGTAGCTTACTAGGTCCTGCCTTAACGCTGGACTCTTAACAAAAGCCACCCCAAGGGTGGCTTTTGTCGTTTCATGCATTATAGTATCTAAACCGTTTCTTTAAACGGTTCGTTGGTTAGGGAGTTTCATGAAGTATTTAGTCGGAGCTTTGATTGTTATCGCAGCCGTGGCAGCGTGCGATTGGAAGTATGATTCCTTGGAAGCAACCAAGGAAATAAAAGCGGCAAAAGCAGAGATGGCATTTTTGAATCATCTGCAGGAACCTCAATCCGCTACTGTGTATTCGTTGGACCCTGCTCAGAAGGGGACCGGAGCCACTGATTTTCATGGTTTTAAAATTTTGGGCGAGATCAAGTTGCAACCGGAAGACGTGACGGAAGCGGCTTTGGAGTTCAAGGACGCTGCTGAATCCTACAAAGAAGGTTTGGCCTTGCCGGGTTGTTTTAATCCTCGTTATGGAATTCGTGTCGTTAAGGGTGGCAAAACCTATGACTATGCCCTTAGCTACGAGTGTAATCACTTGCGTGGTTATGATGGCAGTAAGACCTATGATTTCGATGCAGCGGGGAATCCTCGAGTGTTGAAGGATCTGTTTAAGAATTCAAACATTCCTCAATCTGAAGCACCAGCGGCAACGCCAGCCTCGGTGACGACTCCGGAAGAATCCAAATAGCTAAGTATTCCTAAGCGGGTATTTGCATTTTTCCACTCTGAGAATCGCAGGGTTGCTCGATTCTGGTTCTGTCTGTTGAAATTTAAATAACAGAGGAATCAAAATGAAATCAATCAGGGCGTTTGTCAGAGTGTTGAGTTTGATATTTTTTCTGGGCTGTCTGCAGGCAAAGGGTTCTGATTCAGACAGCCGGCCAATTCGTGCCAATTATCAAAAGCTGCAGCTTTACGAGCAACTCACCAGAGGAACATTTTCTCTGCCCCTGCCATTGCCTGATGAACCTGGAGACGGGGCGCCAGCTCCAGAGCCCGCACCACCGCCAGCGCCACCAAAACCTCGTCCACCAGCCAAGCCCCCTTATTGTAATCCAAGGGATCCTGATACCGCCCGTTGCGTGCGTGCCGTATGTGATCAAATGCAAAGTTACGATTGCAGTACGGATAGCAAAATTAAAGACATTGCCTGTCAGTGTGACGGTGTAAACGGAGAGTGTGTAACGGCCGTATGCAACCAGATGGATCGATTTGATTGTGATGAAAAACGTGAACTCTTTAATGTCACGCGTATGTGTTATGACGTGAAAGACGCAAGCTGTATAAATCGGATTTGTTCTCAGTTAGGTCGCTTTGAATGCGATGACGTTAATGACATGAGACGAGTCACAGAATTATGCCGTTAAAAAAGTCGATTCTTTATGTGCTGGCTCTTATTTTAGTAAACGGCCAGTCGGCTGGGGCCGAGATTCAAAGTTCCAGCAACTTTGGATCTGACGTGAATGATTTTGAACATCACGAACCGCCGATGCTGGATCCTACTCAGAAAACGCCATTGGATTTTCAGCCTACCGCCGGCTCTGATGTAGAGGCGGACGAAGACACACTTTATAAACCTGAGCCGGGAGTCAAGGAGAAGAAGTCCAAGGGCGAATTGGTGCTCGCGCCGGTTCCCAATTACAACCCCTCTCAAGGTTGGGGTTTGGCATTGTTGGGTCAAAAGATTTTTCCCACGTCCAAAGGGGTGAAGCCTTCGATGGGGATTGGTGCTGTATTTGGAACTCAAAAGAAAAGTTACGGTGGAGTGCTTGGTTATGTTGGCCGGTTGAATGAGGATCGTCTGCGCCTAAATGTTTTCGGTGGGGCCGCCAGGATCAACTCTGACTTTTATGGAACGGGAAAAGATGCGGGGGTCCGGGATCAGTATGTCTTGATGGAGCAAGATGCTGCTTTCGGAAGTGCGCAGTTACTCCCTCAGTTGGCTGAAGGATTCTTTCTGGGGGTCACTTTGGGATACAGCAAAATGAAGACCTCCTTTGAGTTTGATCAACTGCCGCCGGAAGTTTCAAACAGAACCATTACCGATGAAAACTGGCTGCCAGGATTCAAAGGGCAGTACGACAGCCGTAATAACAGTTTTTATCCGACGACCGGGATCTATTCAAATTTCCAAGGGCAGTTCTTCGATAAGAACTTCGGTGGAGATCACACCTTTCAACGCTATAAAGTCAGTTATAATCAATACTTCACGGTTTTTTCTGAAGATGTGATTGCAGTTCGAGCTGCGACAGAGGCCAACATCGGGGACGTTCCGTTTTACAACATGGCAGTCTTCGGTCAGGGACAGGATATGCGGGGATACAAGGCTGGACAGTACCGGGATAATATTTTGTGGGCAGCACAATCAGAGTATCGTCATCGCTTTGCTGCTCATTGGGGGTATGTTGTTTTCGGCGGGTTCGGGGATGTTATCGGGAAAGTCTCAGAGTTTACTTTAACTGATCTTTTGTGGGCTGGTGGTGCCGGGATTCGCTATCGATTGGGACGGGAAAATCCCGTCGACTTCCGCGTGGATGTGGCCTACGGCGATGATTGGGTTGGTTATTTCTCGGTCAATCAGGCGTTCTAAAATAAAGCGCCCTTAGTGGGCGCTTGTGGTTAGGAGTTAAAGTTCAGCTTTAATAGCTGCGAGTGTTCGAGCTCGGTGTCGTATTTTGTTGCTGCGGCTGTTGTTGCTGTTGTTGCATAGCCCGGTCTGAAGACGAAGGCAGTCGGTTCGTAGTTGTCGGATCCGTTGTGGTTGATGGTCGACCTGTCGAAAGTGGAGCTTGTGAAGTTGTAGGGCTGCTACTTTGATTTGTCGGATTTTGAGTGTTTGTCGGTCCAGTCACAGTGGTTTGAGCTGGGGTTTGGCCGGTGGGGTTTTGGCCAGAACTTTGGCCAGTGCCAACTCCAGAGCTGCCAACCGCTGCCATTGCGCTGGAAGAAATGATCAGTATCCCGAGTGTAAGTAATGCTCTTTTCATGGGATCCTCCCTTGATTAAATCTATCTCTAGGATCGTTCCAAACGAATTGCATGGGGGAGCCAGAATCGTTCCCAGGGGAGACCTAGGGGCAAAATATTAGGTTTTTGTAGTGCAACTGCTGACGATTAACACAATGTGGCAAATCTGTTTTGAGCCCTGTGGAGACCGAGAACACTTGACCCTGTAAGCCCCGGGGATTACTAATAATGTGATGCAAAATATCGCACTTGAATCATCACTTATCTCTCTAAAAAATAGCTCGTTCACGAGCACGCAATCATAATGTCACAAATTACAATTATTCTGCCGGATAACTCGACGAAGGTTTTTGACCATGAACCGACAGCGCTGGAAGTGGCGCAGTCCATTGGCCCCCGTTTGGCTAAAGAAACTCTTGGTGCAAAACTAAATGGATCAACTGAAATTTCTGATCTTCGCACTGTTTTGAAAGATCAAACGAAGGTGGCTCTGGTCACCACAAAATCTCCGGAATCCGTTGAGGTTGTTCGTCACTCTTGCGCGCACATTATGGCTCAGGCGATTCAGGATATCTGGCCTGAAGTTAAAGTAACTATCGGTCCAGTGATCGACAATGGTTTCTACTATGACTTCGATTCTCCGTTTGCCTTCACTGAAGAGCACTTCGAAAAAATCGAAAAGAAAATGACCGAGATCGTTTCCAAAGATCTGGCAATTCACCGTGAAGACTGGCCAATCGCCAAAGCAATTGAAACATTCAAAGGAATGGGCGAGCGCTTCAAAGTTGAGTTGATCGAAGACCTTGCGAAAAAAGGCGAAACCAATGTTGGTATCTACTTCAATGGAACTAACTGGTTTGACCTTTGCCGTGGTCCTCACATCCAGTCTACTGGTCAAATCAAAGCATTCAAATTGTTGTCCGTAGCCGGTGCATACTGGAGAGGCGACGAAAAAAATGCCATGCTTCAACGTGTGTACGCGACAGCGTTCAACGATAAGAAAGATCTTGATCTTTACCTTCACAATATCGAGGAAGCGAAAAAACGCGACCATCGTAAATTGGGTAAAGAATTGGGCATGTTCTATTTCAACGAACTGGCTCCAGGTTCGCCGTTCTTCACTGGGAAGGGCGCAACGGTTTACAACTCTTTGCAAACTTACCTTCGTGAGTTGTATTTCGAAACGGGTTACCAGGAAGTGATCACGCCGCAAATTTTCGACGTGAACCTGTTCCATACTTCCGGCCACTATCAGAACTACAAAGAAAACATGTTCTTCACGAAAGTGGACGAGCGTGATTTCGCATCCAAACCCATGAACTGTCCTTCTCACTGTTTGCTTTATAACTCTGAGAAATATTCTTACCGTGATCTGCCAATCAAAATGGCGGACTTCGGTCGCTTGCATCGCTATGAAAAATCGGGTGCTATGCACGGTTTGACTCGTGTTCGTACGTTCTGTCAGGACGATGCGCACATCTTCTGCCGTATGGATCAGTTGCAGGCTGAAATCGCCAAGTTCATGAATTTGCTTAACCGCGTTTATGACAAACTAGGCATGAGCAATTACAAAATCTTCCTTTCCACTCGTCCGGACAACCGTATGGGCAGTGAGGAATACTGGGATATGGCAGAGGGTGCTTTGGCGGAAGCTTTGAAGTCCCTGAATTTGCCATTTGAACTGAATCCTGGTGATGGTGCGTTCTATGGTCCAAAACTGGACATCATGTTCGTGGATGCTTTGAATCGTCCTTGGCAGTTGGGTACACTTCAAGTGGATCCAAATCTTCCGCAGGCATTTGATTTGAAATACACGGGCGAAGACAACAAGGAACACCGTCCAGTGATGCTTCACCGTGCGATTCTGGGCTCTTTGGAGCGCTTTATCGGCGTTTATCTGGAGCACACTGCCGGTCACTTGCCACCGTGGATGATGCCAGTACAAGTGGCGATCCTGAACGTTACGGACCGTGTGAACACGTTCTGTGAAGAGTTGCAGAACTCTTTGAAAGAAAGCAAAGTTCGCGTCGAGTTTGATCGCCGTAACGAAAAATTGAATTATAAAATCCGTGAGGCCCAGCTTCAAAAAATTCCTTACATGATTATCGTAGGGGACAAAGAAGCGGAATCCAGAACGGTTTCATTGCGTTTGAGAGACGGTTCAGAACACAAAGGTCTGACTGTGGATCAGGTGATGAATTTGATTACAACTGATATTAGTAACAGAAGTTTGCAGAGCTCTCTTGCGAAGTCTGCAAGCACGAACTAGTTGCCACATTTAAGTGGCGCTGGATTTTAACTAAACCCCGGAGGTTTACCATTAGCAAGTTTTCAGGAAATTTTGGAGGCGGCGGTGGCGGTCGTTTTGATCGCAACAAGAAAGACTCTAAAGACTCTTTGAGAGTGAATCGTGAGATTCGTGCTCAACAAATCCGTGTTATCGACGATGAAGGTAACATGTTGGGCGTTATGACTGTTCCAGAGGCGTTACGTATTGCTGAAGATCGCGGCCTCGATCTTCTTGAGATTGCTCCAACTGCAACTCCTCCCACTTGTAAAATCATGGATTACGGCAAGTGGAAGTACGAGAAAAAGAAACAAGCAACGGCTGCTCGTAAAAAGCAAACTGTTGTGACGATCAAAGAGGTGCAAATGCGCCCTCGTACGGATCAGCATGACTTTGAAACCAAAATGAATCACGCTCGTCGCTTCCTTCTTGAAGGTGACAAAGTGAAAGTTTCATTGCGTTTCATGGGTCGTGAGTTGGCCCATCAGGAAGTTGGTATGGATGTGATCAAAAAAGCGATCGCGTTCGTTGACGACCTTGCCATGGTTGAATCCCAGCCCAAAATGGAAGGTAAGCAAATGTTCCTGATGCTGGCACCGGATCCTTTGAAAATCAAAGAATACGAAAAAGCCCATCCGAACAAGTCTAAACAAGACTCCAAACAGCTTGATGAGCTGAAAGAAGTCGAAGAAGACGACGAAGATTAAAAAAAAAGGCTGCCCCAAGGCAGCCTTTTTTTTCTAGAGTTATATTGTTAAAACTAATATCCATCCTTCTTGCGCTGCAGAACCGTTCGGTTTTTCAGCGCGTCGAAATGATCTATAGTTATCGCGACATACAAAGGCCTTTGGATTCTGGCCCCCACGTTCGGTAGTCAGAGATTTGTGCTGAAAGTACCGTGCGCAGACTGCTGTCGATAATCTCCATTTCAACTTCGGTCACCGTTGTGAATTCTGTTTTTTGCACATCACGGATTCCCGGTTCAGAGATCGTGATCGTTTCGCAAACTTCACCACGGTAGCGGCGTCTGTTGGTTTCCTTGTCGTACTCGTAGTCATCACGGCAGCGGCGAACTGTTTTATCTATGCTGCAGCTTTCAGTGTATTCTTTGTCTTCACCCATCGAGTGTCTGGTGTCGGTAATTCTGAATTTGATTCCTAAGCCTTGTCCTGAAGAATTTTGCAGAATTTGTAGCTTGTTAAGATCCGTGATCTCTTTGATGTTTTCAACAGAGCCCAGAATTTTGAACGGAATTTCCTTGTTGCGGGCCTTTAGAATCAGGAAGTTCCCTTTTTTCTTATCCAGGGAAAATGTGATCGTAGGTGCCAGTTCCTGCTGATATTTTTGAAAGCTGACTTTGGATCCGTCCTTTGCAGTCACTTGAAAGGATTGTTCAACTTCAACTTCGTGCAGGATTTCAGAATCTATATATGGTCGTTTCGCCATCGCATTCGAATTTTGGCTGATAAAAATCGTAACGAGTCCTAAAGCAATTAGTAACGGTGATTTCATAGTTAATGCCCCTCCCCAGTGGCATGTGGGGCAATTAGTGCCCCAATTGAAATGCCCAACGGCGAAGTGGGGCATTGCAATCACTTTGCCAATTATGAAGGTGTCACCTTGATACTGTAAAACAAATACAATTAGTTCGGAACGAACCAGCAGCGGGGACGTGCACCGATTTGGTGAACAGGTTCATAGCAGGAACCCTGTTTGTAGTCAGTGTCACTCATGCGAGTGTTTTCATTCTGTGCGCACAACATTCCCTGAAAGTAAGTGTCCATACGGCATTGCGGGTGGGGATAACTTTCGTCAGCTTCAGTCAGCACATAAGTATCCGGAGTTCCATATTTGGGTTTCACCGGAATTCCACCAATAAATTGATGTAGCTGGGTCAATTGTTCGCCACCAACTGAAGCTCTTTGGCAGATCAGCTGGTCTCTTGGATTTGAAAACTGTTTTTGGCAGGCCGTTTTGGCTACCGGATCTACTTTTAGATTTTTAAGTGCGTTGGCGTTGTCTTCGTTAGCCAGATAGCGGCGCATACATTTTAAAGTCGCAAAGTAGTCAGCAGCACCTTCAGTTCCGCCCCAAGACTCGCGCCCTGAATATTTGGGCCCACCGCCCAAGTGATGACCTATCTCGTGACAAACTGCCAGAGCAAAACCCTCGACTCCAATGGAGCGAAAGCGGGCGATGCCTCCGTAAATGTTTATTGTGCGATTTGTTCCTGACTTGTTCGCGTAGGCGTTAACAGTTCCATCGTCCCAGTAGCGGTTAACGGTGAGGGTGTCGCCCAGGGATTCAATTTCGGGTCTGTAGATAGATTCAATGCGATCCAGGATTTGATTGAATTGTGCTTTGTTGATTCCACCTGCTGCAAATACATTGGCTGGGATGTTCAAATCATTTTCCGGTACCAGGCCTGCGCAGACATGTTCTGAGTGTTCAAGATGGCGGTTTACATTCGCCGCCATCGCTGCAGAAACGGTGAGAATAGAAGCGACAAATCCGCTAAATATTGAGCGCTTAAGCATTTTGAGGCTCCTGGATTGAAATTCGTTCGAAAGGCAGACTGCGAGGATCGTTCCAGCCTCAGATTGAACCAATTCTCTATAGAAATCGATGGGTTGGGCAGGTCTTAAGCAACCATGTAAATAGTTCCAAACAAATAGGTAACAGTTCCCTTTTTGTACTGCTGTGCGGAACCGATATCGGTTTCTCGGTGTGTCGTTAGGTTCGTTTATATTTGTTGTTCTGAAGTTCAATCAACCCGGCAGCGCTCATTTCTGTGATAAGCAAACCGGGATCGGGATAGATTTCATTCAGTAGGCTTTTAAGATCCGCGAGTGAATAGGTTTTATTGCTCGCAAGATTTTCTGATACTCGGGCCAAAACCCATTCGCGTTTCATTTTTTGCGAGGGGATTTTGGTCAGCTTTCCGTACTTGAAAAACGACTTCAGAACCTTTTCTTTGTATTGTTCTTCGACTTTGTCCTGCTCTTTGAGCTTAACTCCAGCTCCCAGCACCAAATTCTTAAGGCTCACTTCCGCAAAGTCAGGTACCGCAAAATAGATAGTATAATACTGATCCTTCTTGCTGGAAACGAGTCCCGCCTCGACCAACTTTTTAAGGTGAAAAGAAACCGTCGAAGGAGCGAGCTTCAAACGCTCGGAGATCACTTCGATATAGGCGTCTCTTTCCAAAAGAAGACGGAAGATATTAAGACGAGACTCATCTGATAGGGCTTTAAGAATAGTCAGACTTTGCATTAGTGAGTGCGAGCTCCATGAAGACTGCGACGAACGTGATCCAGGAAGGCAATTTGAATTTTGCCAACTTCAACTTCATTCGTGACATCGTGTTTGAAGCTATTCACAAGTTTCTGAGTGAAATCCAATTCCATTTTCTCAAGCAAATTCTGCAAGGCAAAATACGCGCGATCTTCCTGTGGGCAATCCTCTATCTCTGTCAGAGCAGGGAAGTTGATTCCATTTGTCACAGCGTCAACGTACTTATCAGCCATTGTCAGATAAATATTCGAAAGCGAATCGATAATTTTGCCCTCTACCGCGGAATCCAATTTTCCGCGAGAGAAAGACTTCATGTCATTCTGAACTTTTTTGATGCGTTCTTTAAAAACATCCTTATTAAACATAATAACCTCTTTTGTGATTCGATAGATATCGAAACAAAAAGAGGCTGTCAATAGGTATGATTCGATGCGTATCGAATTGGTTTCACCAAAGACTGTCTTGCGGGCGCTGACCTTTCAGGGCCTGTTCGATGTTTTCCAGGGCGCGATATCCCATGGCATCGCGGGTTTCTTGAGTCGCGCTTCCCATGTGGGGAGTTAAGAAAACATTGTGAAACTCTTTAAGGCGCAGATTGTAATCGGGTTCGTTCTCGAAAACATCCAAGCCCGCGGCGAAGAGTTTCTTGGACTGCAATGCGCGGATCAATGCCTCTTCATCAACCAAGCTCCCACGAGCCACATTGATGAAGACGGCATTGTCAGGCAAAAGCGCAAAGGCACCGTCATGCATAATGTGTTTTGTGGCAGCAGTGCCAGGCGCATTTAGGGAAAGAATCTGGCAGTGCGGAAGCATAGCATTCAAATCAGAAAAATAAGTCGCACCCTTTTCCAGTTCCGGCGGCAAGCGCTTGCGGTTGCAATAAACAATCTTCATTCCAAATCCACGGGCACGGTCCGCCACAGCCTGACCAATACGACCCATGCCATAAATACCTAAAGTTTTCCCGCTGACTTTGATTCCCAGCATTTCGGATTGGCTAAAAGTTCTTCTCCAGCCGGATTCCATGATCTGCAGATACTCGCGACCACGGCGGCAGGCATTTATTAAAAGCAACATCGCTAGATCCGCCGTACATTCTGTCAGGACATCGGGAGTGTTGGTAAGAAAAATTCCACGGGCTTTCGCCGCTTCGATATCCAGATGATCAAAACCCACACTGCTGGTGGCGATGATCTTCACCGAGTCTGGAAGCTGCGCAAGAGCTTCATTGCTCATTCGTTGTTTTGGAACAACCACGATGCCGCGAGCTTTTCGCTCGTGTGCCAGAGTGATAATTTCATCAATTGTTAATTCACGATCCGCTATAAAAGCGTCGAAGCGTTCTGTTGCGAGCTTCGCAACGTTTTCAGGAGCACGATAAGGTAAAAGGATGGAAGCTCTCATGTCCGACATTTTGATCCTATGTGTTTTCTGTCGCAAGAAATTTTAGGCTTTTCTTGAAAAACAAAGTGTGGGACTATTAATTCATCTGGCGCTTGATGTTCATCGCGCTCGTTTGGGATATTAAAGTCTCCCTCTGTGAAATCTACAGCAACGACTTGCATAAAATTAAACGAAGGAACCGTAAGGTTTCTAAGAGGTTGAGTTATGACAACTACAACGGCTTGGATTGTTTTGGTTATTGCAGGAATTTTGGAATTTATTTGGGCATCGGGCCTGAAATATTCCGAAGGGTTTACTAAATTGGTTCCGTCCATTTTCACGCTGGTGACAATGGGGATCAGTTTTTATCTTTTGTCGTTATCTATGCGAGTCCTCCCAGTCGGGGTTTCCTATACCGTATGGACGGGGATTGGTGCTGTCGGTGCCGTTGTGATGGGTACTTTGATATTCAAAGAACCTTTGTCTTTGATGAAGTTGTTCTTTCTGGGGATGATTATCGCCGGCATTCTTGGGCTTAAGTTCGTAGAGTAGTTCTTTTTAAGCAAAATTATTGGAAAATAGAGGGCAGTCACGTCATCCTTAAGGAATGCGTTTGTCTTCTATTTTTCTATTAACGGCCTTTTTTATTGCTGTCGCTTACTCTGGAGCCATCCCCGCAAAAGGACGAGGTCTAGCCAGCGTGGGTCTTTCCACGCCTGCGTGCTTGTTCGCGAAAAATATGGAAGTCCACGGCCATCGTGGAATGAACGGTTACCCTGATAACACGATGATGTCGTTTAAGGCCGCCTATGACGCCGGTGTGGACGTTGTCGAGTTGGATCTGCAAGTGACCAAGGACAATCACATTCTGACGGCTCACGACGCTGTTCCGAATGTGGGAGTAGAGCGCTGTGGTCTAAATGGAAAGTCGTTGCTAAAAACTTCACTCCGCGAATTGGACTATTCTGTAGCAAGGCAAATTCAGTGCGGTATCAAAGGCTTTGATGAAAAAACTTTAGCTCCGATGCCAGAATTAAAGGAAGTCTTTGCGACGTTCAAAGACCGCAAAACAGCGACCGGTAAACCGGTACGCTTAAATATCGAAATCAAATTCTTCCAGGATCAGTTGCAATACTATCCGGCCATGAATGATTACTTGGATTTGATTCTAAAAGACATCCGCGAAAGCGGTTGGTCCAATGATCGCTTCTTTGTTCAGTCCTTTAATCACGAAATTTTAAAAGCCCTGAAAGCCAAAGCCCCAGATATCGAAGTGGTCCCCTTGGTGGGTGACGCGCGTAATGCTTTGAAAGCGGCTATGGATTTAGGAGCTAAAACCGTAACTCCAGGTTTCTGGCAGGTAAATCCCGCGCTCATCTATGAGTTGCATAAGCAAAATATCAAAGCCATCGTCTGGACACCCAATCAACCTGTCGAAATTATGCAGGTGATCGAATCCGGTGCTGACGGCATCATCACGGACTATCCAGAAGTCTTCTATAAAATCCGGGATGAACTCTGTACGCTCTAAGCAATCACAACTTCATCGTTCCGCGCTCATTGAAGCTTTGATGCCATGAAAAGGCACGCTCAATGATGTGCGGAGTATGGCCACCGCGAGCGAGGGCTTCTTTGTAGTAAGCCTTTAGTTGATCGCGGAATTCAGGATGGCAGCAGTTCTCAATCACAAGCAATGCTCGTTCACGAGGAGCGAGGCCCCGCAAATCTGCCAAGCCCTGATCCGTCACCAAAATATCCACGTCATGTTCATTGCTATCCACGTGAGTGACCATCGGAACCACATGGGAAATTGAATTGTTCTTAGAGGCCGACTGAGTCACGAAAATACTTAAATAAGAATTACGCGCAAAATCCCCGGAGCCGCCAATGCCATTCATCATTTTTGTGCCACCGATATGCGTGCTGTTCACGTTGCCATAAAGATCGAACTCGATGGCGGTGTTAATGGCAATCACTCCCAAGCGGCGAATGACTTCCGGGGAGTTGCTGATTTTTTCCGGTCGCAATAGAATCTTGCCGCGGTATTTGTCCAGATCCGCAAAGAACTTCTCGTAGCACTGAGCCGTTACCGCAAATGAACTGGCCGAGGCAAATTGCATTTTTCCCGAATCAATAAGATCGAAAGTGCTGTCTTGTAAAACTTCGGAATACATCTGCAGGTTTTCAAAGTTTCCTTTTTGGAAGCCACCAAAGACAGCGTTCGCAATATTGCCGATCCCGGTTTGTAGGGGAGGCAGCTGCGAAGTCAGTCGTCCTTTTTTAACTTCCTGATTGAAAAACTCCATTAGATGATCCGAAATCGCCTGGGTTTTATCATCAACGGCACTTAGCTCTGCAGGGCTGTCCTTGATCGCGGAAACCACAATGCCAACAATTTTGTCTGGATCGATTGGCATGACTTCCGTGCCGATGCGAGAGCTCGGTTCCACCACCGGAATGATCTGGCGATAGGGGGAAAGACCCGTCGCAAAGATATCGTGGAAACCGCGGATTTCCAGAGGAATCGTGGTGTTCACTTCCAGGATGATTTGTTTGGCGTGACGGGCATAGGTCAGATTGTTGCCGATAGACGTTGTTGGCAAAACAGAACCATCACTATAGATCGCCGCCACTTCAATGACGGCTATATCAATCGCGGGCAAGAATCCATAGGCCAGAAGCTCGGCCGTTTCGCCCAAATGCTGATCCATAAACATGACTTCGCCGGAATTAATTTTCTTTCTTAAGATTGGATCTGCCTGAAAAGGCATGCGACGTGCAATAACACCGGCTTCGGCCAGTCGGCCATCCAGATTGTGTCCCAGCGAAGCACCAGTCATCAGATTGATTTTCAAGGGATGACTTTTTGCCCGTTCTGCCAGTGCCATCAAAGTGGCTTTGGCATCACCGGCCTTGGTGAATCCACTGGCGCCCACGACCATGCCGTCTTTGATAAGTGCTGCCGCTTGGTCAGCAGAGATGATTTTCTTACGGAACTTTTCGGCGATGCGATCGTGGTGCATAATTTCCCCTGGCTATTTACGCCAATGTGCTGTCAGCCACTTCCATACTTCAGGTCTGCGTTCACCGATATCGAAGTGATTACCATCAAACTCGACATAGTCCCGTGCCACACCATTTTCACTTAGTAGAGTAGATATCTGTCTGGCCCCATACTGCAAATGAAAGTTGTCCTTGGTGCCAACATCCAGATAAATTCCTTTCAGGCTGCGAAGGGCATCCAGGCGTTTTGGCAAAAAGTGGATAGGATCTTTTTCAAGCCACATCTGCCAAACTTCAACATTTTTGTGTCCAGTACGCGGATCCAGTGGAAAATGAAAATCACCTGAGGAACCTTTCGGCGAATAACACGCTGACATTCCAAAAGCGTTCAGCAATGAATGCCAATTGCGAAACTTGGTAAGCTTCCCGTTGCGCAATTCTTCCAGCACTCGCAATCCTGACTGACCATATTTTTCCCAGACAGGAAGTGCTTGATAAAGATCATTCATACTGCTGGCATCAAAAAAAGAATCCGGTGCGATGGCGGCACACAATCCAAAAGTCTCTGGATATTTGCTGGCCAGTTGCAAAGCTCCATAACCACCACTCGAACCACCCATCACACACCAGTCTTCAGGATTCTTAGAAACCGGGTAGTGGGAAAGTGCCGGCACGATTTCTGTCATGATGTAGTCTTCATAATTACCGACAGCCGAAGAATTTAAAAACTGCGAACCACCCCAAGTGCTAAGCGCATCAACAAAAATGTACAGGGCTTCAGGTGCCTCTCCACGAGTGCAAGCCTGGTCGATGACCTGAATGGTGTTTTGCTCATTGAATTTGGGATTGAAGTAAAAAGGTGCATTACCGCTGAAGCCGCCCAAGACCATCACAACGGGCCAAGGTCCGTCAGCCTTTGGCAAAAGCAGGGGATTAAAGCGCACCGAAGAATCACGAAGTGGATTTTCTTTTAAGCACTGACTCTGAATTCGCAAAGTCTCAATGTGAAAGTTGTGAACTTCATACGCACGGAAATTTGTTAGAGTTTCGAAATGTTTCATATTGAGAATGGTAGCAGGTCTAAGAAGTGGATTCCTAGTCAAATGCAGAGCCCCAAAAAGTTCGACAAAAAGCAGAGAAGTCCCACTGTGGGAAGGCATCGTCATGATGTGGGAATTAAGCCAAAAAACACCTGATTTCCCTTACAAATCCGCCTGAACTTGCCGAAAATATAAGGGAGTGGGAGCTCTAATGAGATATCAGCTTTTCGGCCTCCTTTTAGGGGCCATTTATTTTTGTACGTCGCTGCCAGCAAGCGCCGCCTTGGGTGACCAGCTTGTCACGACTTCATCTTCCTCTGGTGGAAGATCCGCGCAAACCAAGACAACTACTTCGGTAGATGCTACCTACACGGTAACGGAATCAGAAACTGCAGGCATTAAGATTCGTCAGTTCGTAAACTCCCAAGGCCGAGTATTCGCCATCACCTGGAAAGGTACGGACTTGCCCCCGTTGGAAGAATTGCTTGGCACCCATTTGCCAGAGTACAGGGACAAGATTGCAGCCCGCGGTCGCATCTTTGGGCGAAAAACTTTGAAAATTAAAACAGAAAACATCGTAGTTGAAGGTTCCAGTCGTCAGACGGATCAGCGAGGGCGCGCATATATTCCGGCAATCTTGCCAGAGGGCTTTGATTTGAAGGACATAAGCTTTAATGAATAATTTCAAAGCATTCCTTATTTTTTTGGGCGGACTTGTCGTGAGCATGAACCAGATTGGGTGTTCAGCCGGCGGCAGCGAATCACGGAAGCTTGCAGCCTCTGTTCATTTTCCAACGACCCTTACTGGGAATAACGTTATCCCACTTTCCGTTGGTGCCTGTGGTGTGCACGGATATGAAAATGAACCTTGTATCAGCGTTACAATCTGTAGACCTACGACAACCCAGTGCCAGACGATTGATAATATCCTGGTAGATACTGGAAGCTATGGTCTAAAAATTTTTAAATCGCTTATCTCCATTCCTTTGGATCAGGTGCCATCACCAAATTTGTCGAATCGTGGCTTAGCGAACTGTACAAGATATCTCGACGGATCAGGGCATTGGGGGCAGGTTGTAAAGGCTGATGTGCAGTTGGGGAGTATTAAAACTGTCACGGGAGGAATTTCGATCGTCACTCTGGATTCCTCTTATTCAGACTATACCCAGTGTGCAAGTAACCCCGATTCAGGACCTGATGTTGCCGGCTTTAACGGAATCATCGGGGTTGGGTCTTTTGTGGAGGATTGCAGCGTTGGTTTTGGGGTTGTTGGTCAGAACGGATGTGAGAGTGGTATTCCCGCCACGTTGCCAAACAAGTATTGGGAATGTAGCAGCAATCCTAAAGATTGTGACGAAGTTGCTGTGCCTGCCGCAGATCAAATTGTAAATCCTGTCGCGAAACTTCAAACGCACAACAATGGCCTTGTGATGAAGTTGCCTAGCGTGCCTCTTTCCGGTGCGGGTGCCGCTTATGGTTATTTGATTTTGGGGATTGGAACTGATGCAAACAACTCAGGAGCAGGGTTGACCGTCTTCAATCAAAAACACGATGCAACCTTCGTTACTCACTACAACGGAGTTGATTACAACTACTCGTTTATTGATAGTGGGACCAATTTTAATGGATTCCCACAAGTGAGTAATTATCCAGTATTGTGCTCGGGAGATTCAGGATTCTATTGTCCAGTATCCTTGGTTAATATTTCGGCGACAATGAAGTCGGGAAATGGTTCTTCTGCGGTGATTTCTTTTGAAGTGGGTAATATGGTCACATTGGCCTCAGCGGACCCATACAGCATGGTATATCGTAACATCGCCTTTGATTCATCGGATCTTAATGGAGACCCATTTGACTGGGGGCTACCGTTTTTCTTGGGGCGCTCGGTTTATGTGGGTATTTATAATCGACCGGCAACTATTAACGGGACTTCGGTTACAGGACCCTTCTGGGCCTTCTAAGTGCCTAAAATCATTTAAATATCCGAAGGACGCCTTGGCGTCCTTTTTTCGTTTTACAGGCCTGTTAAAATGCTTGCATTTCCACAGTATTCGACCTAAAACCATGAGTCCGTATTTATGACTGACTAAGGCACAACTAAGAGTCCACCCCAACGGGAGGAACGCCTTATCGGAGACAAGGGAATACTATGAAAATGCGCACTCACTCAGGCGCTAAGAAACGCATGAAGCTTACAGCTTCAGGCAAAGTTAAGAAAAAAAGCACTCGCATGCGTCACTTGAACTCTCACATGAGCTCAAAAACAAAAAGACAACTTGGTAAAACATCTTACGTAGAAGACGCGAACTTGCTTCAAGCACGTCGCTGCCTAGTATTCTAATTGGTTTTTTAGTTTAAATTAAATTTTCTCTCTTAAGCCGTAAAATTAAGGCAGTAGAGACTCTAACAGAGGTTCAAAATGGCTCGTGTAAAATCTGGTAAAACAAATCGTGCTCGTCACAAAAAAGTTCTTAAAAGAGCAAAAGGTTACTACAGCGCTGGTTCTCGCGCATACATCCACGCGGTAGAAAAAAATGACCGTGGTATGGCTTTCGCTTACCGCGATCGCAAAGCTAAAAAACGTAACTTCCGCACTTTGTGGAATCAACGTATCAATGCAGCTGCTCGCTTGAACGGTACTACGTACTCTCGTTTGATCGGTGGCTTGATTAAAGCTGGCATCCAAGTTGACCGTAAAGTTATGGCTAACTTGGCGATTACTGATGCAGCTGGTTTCGCAGCACTTTGCAAACACGCTTTGAAATAGGCGCTTTGGCTTAGGGCCCCGGGAGTACCGGCAATGAACGAATCCAATACGCAGTTTGAAAACAGAAAGCGTGATCACATAAGGATCGCGCTGGACCCAAGGTCTCAGACTGAGGGACAAACCGGATTGGATTCGATCGAATTAATTCATGAGGCTTTGCCTGATTTGAATTTTAAAGAGGTCGATATTTCGACCTCTTTTTCTTTTTCTAAGACCCACGTCGGTCTTTCTTCTCCGATTTTTATTTCTTCCATGACTGCAGGCCATGAACACGGCCGCGAAATCAACGAACGCCTGGCTCGTTTGAGTGATCGCCGTCAGATTTTGATGGGCGTGGGATCGCAACGTCGTGAATTGAATGATACCAATGCCTCCCAGGAATGGACCCAAGTGCGCAAAGCCGCACCGAAGGCCCGCTTGCTGGGAAATATTGGTATTGCTCAATTGATCAAAACCCCGTTGGATGACATTCGCCGTCTGGTGAGTGCGACCGAAGCGGTGGCTTTGTTTGTCCATGTGAATCCTCTGCAGGAAGTTTTGCAGCCCGAAGGCACGACAGACTTCAAGAACTCCTTACAAGCTATCGAAAACCTGGTGAAATTCGCCGAGGTTCCGGTGATAGTGAAGGAAGTTGGCTGTGGGTTTTCAACAAGCACTTTGAAGCGTCTTGAAGGCACCGGCATCGCTGCCGTCGATGTCGCTGGCAAAGGCGGAACTCACTGGGGCCGTGTGGAAGGTTATCGCTCGCAAGAGAGCGAAATGCTTTACCATGTAGCCCAAACTTTTGCGAACTGGGGTATCAGCACAGTAGAGTCTTTACGTCATGCTGAGGCAGCCCAAGTAAGTTACGAGGTTTGGGCATCGGGCGGCGTGCGCTCGGGGCTGGATGTGGCTAAACTATGTGCCTTAGGGGCTAAGAAAGTCGGAATTGCGAAACCGTTTTTAGAAGCGGCTTTGCAAAGCGATGAAGCTCTTGAGAACTTGCTGAATCGTTTGGAAACAGAACTTAAAATCGCACTATTCTGTACAGGCAGCAAAAACTTGGCTGAGCTGGCAGATAAGAAGGTGGTTCGATGAAAAAACAACTTCAAGAGATCTTTAAAGGTTTCTCTAAACTGACTCGCCAGGAACGTTTGGATTCTTTGGTTGAAGCGGGTGCTTTGCAACAAGCAGACGTTGATTATCTTTCCAAGGGCGGTCTGCGCGATACGACTTTGGGTGAAAAGTTCATCGAAAACGTTATCGGTTATTTTCAAATGCCATTGGGAGTTGCCACAAACTTCCGTATCGACGGCAAAGACTTCGCCATTCCTATGGCGGTGGAAGAAACTTCTATCGTAGCGGCAGTATGTAAATCCGCAAAATGGATCCGTGAATCCGGCTCGATCACAACTGAAGTTGTGGGCAGCGAAATCATCGGTCAAATCCAAATCGCAAAGGTAAAAGACTTTGCGACTTTCGAAAATCAATTATTGGCTCAAAAAAACTACATGATCGAAATCTCCAACCGCGAAGTGGCTTTTGGCCTGGTTCGCCGTGGTGGTGGTGTTCGTGATATTCAAGTGCGCCGTGTACCTCGTGGTGATGGCTCTGACATGGCTGTGGTTCACGTTCTTATGGACCCTTGCGATGCGATGGGTGCGAACATCATGAATCAGGTGTGCGAGTACCTGAAAGAGCCGATCGAGCAATTCACAGGCGAAAAAGTGACGATGTGTATTCTATCTAACCTGGTAGACACTAAAGTGACTCGCGCTGTGGTTCATATCAAAGACATTGATCCTGCATTGGCAGAAAAAATTGAAGAAGCTTCCTTGTTTGCGCAAATGGACCCGTACCGTGCAGCTACCAATAACAAAGGTGTGCTGAATGGTATTGATCCGGTTTTGGTGGCAACAGGAAATGACTGGCGCGCGGTGGAAGCGGGCATTCATGCTTACGCTTGCCGTGATGGTCAGTATCGCTCGATCACCAAGTGGTACCGTGATAACGGTGGCCTGACAGGTGTATTTGAAGCGCCATTGGTTGTGGGTACAGTGGGTGGAGTTACGACTCTTCATCCTACAGCGATGATGTGTATGAAAATGTTGGGCACTCAATCTGCCAACGAACTTTCCCGTGTGATCGCAGCCGTGGGTTTGGTGCAGAATCTGGGCGCATTGAAGGCACTGACGACAGTCGGTATCATCGAAGGCCACATGAAACTTCACACGAAAAATCTGGCTTTGGGAGCTGGCGCTGAAGAGCGTGAAATCCCGGCAGTTCAGAAAAAACTGGAAGAGATTTTGACCATCCGTAAGCGTATTTCCCTTAGCAATGCGATTGAGGTTCTAAAAGAGCTTCGCGCGGGTCAGGCTTCCAGCACGACCCAGCATCCTCACTAAGAGGAGTGTCCTTTGGCTTTGAAGTGCACGATTCCTGGCAAGACTTTTTTGGTGGGCGAATATTTAGCCCTCCACGGTGGACCGACCTTGTGCGTTCTGACCAAGCCTTGCTTTGAAGTGACTGAATCCAAAGGGAGTGGCTCCTTAGGGAGTATTCATCCTGATTCCCCTGCGGGAAAGTTTATTCAGGATCATTCTGAATACTTTAAAAATATCGATTTGAAATTTGAAGACCCTTATAAGGTCGGCGGCTTTGGTGCCTCGACGGCTCAGTTTCTGGGTGTTTATGCCTTTTGGATGCACCGGGAATCCCATCTTGTTGGGATGGAAGCGCAATTTGATTTCAAGCATCTGTTATCCGTCTATCAAAAATACGCCTGGAACGGCGAGGGCGCGCCGCCAAGTGGTGCCGACCTGATCGCGCAGATGAAGGGGAGCCTGACGTTCTTTGAAAAACGTAAAGGCTTATTGTCCGTGAACGCTTGGCCGTTTCAGGATTTGGAATTTTTTCTGATCCACACGGGTAACAAAGTGGCGACTCATGAGCATTTGAAAACGTTGAAGGATTTTGACTCCTCTGCGTTGGAAAAAGCCGCGTACCGTGTGCAGGAGTCCTTTGCTTCCGTCAATTCTGAAGAACTGATTGCGGGAGTTCAGGATTATGCCCAGGCCTTGCAGAATCTGGGATTTACCTGTGAGCCGACGTTGAAGTTGTTGGCGGGTATTCGTTCCCAACCATTCGTCAAAGCAGCCAAGGGTTGTGGGGCACTGGGTGCCGATGTCTTGTTTGTGGTCACCGAAAAGAATCAATCAGAAAACATTGAAAAATACTGTCAGTCTGTGAATGTGAAAGTTATAGCTTCTCACCGCACGATCTCTGCGGGTCTGCATATCAGTGAGAAGGAAAGTTAGTTTATGAATCAGGTTTTAGTTTCAGCTCCATCGAATATTGCATTGATCAAGTACATGGGAAAAATTGAAGGTTCTGGTAACAAACCGACGAATGCTTCCTTGTCTTATACCCTTGAAAACCTGCGCACGTTTGTGCGTTTGACGGAAATCGATGGGGGAGTTGATCTGTGGAAGCCCTTGATTCGTGAAGACCTTGAGAAAATTGATCTGTCTGAAAAAGGCCAACAGCGTTTCTTGAAACACCTGGCTAATCTAAAAGAGAAATGGGGAGTTACCAAAAACTTCCTGGTGGAATCCGCTAATAATTTCCCTTCGGATTGTGGTCTGGCAAGTTCCGCTTCAAGTTTCGCAGCTCTGACTTTGGCGGCGGCTGAAATGTTCCAGAAAATCAATCCTCAACCTTGGGGCGCAGACAAGAAAACCTTGTCTGAACTTTCCCGTCAAGGTTCAGGTTCTTCCTGTCGTTCATTATTCAGCCCTTGGGCTTTGTGGCAGCAAGAATATGCTCAGCCCATGAATTTGCCTTTGGCAGATATGCATCACATCTGTGTGGTGGTGGAAGATTCCAAGAAAGAAGTTTCCTCTTCTGAAGCCCATAAACTGGTAACAACAAGCCCGCGTTTTGAGGGTCGTGTTGAACGAGCAGAAATTCGCCTGCGTGATCTTTCCATGGCTTTGCAAAACGGTGACTGGGACATGGCTCGCCAGATTGTTTGGGATGAATTTATTGATATGCATCGCTTGTTTGAAACCAGCACTCCGGCATTTAGCTATATGACTGAAGCTTCCAAGCAGGTTCTGGAAGAGTGTCAGTCGTTGTGGAATCGCTGGCAGGATGGTCCGTTGGTGACCATGGACGCAGGCGCGAATGTGCACATGCTTTTCCGTCACGATCAGATCAAGCGCTTTGCAGAGTACCGCAAACACTTTGGCGACAAGTTCAAAATCCTGGCATTTGAAGGTGTAAAAGAAAATGTCCACTAGTTTTCACTGCACAGCTTACGGCAAATGGATTTTAGTCGGCGAACACGCAGTGATTCGCGGCTATCCTTCATTGGTCTTTCCGATTCCGTCACGCACTTTGGAGTTGAAATACACTCCGGGTGATAATGCTTTGGTTTTGGATCTGCACGGGAATCACGGACAGGAACTGCAGCTTCTGGTCTGGGGAGTCTTAGAAAAAGCCTTGCAGCTTAAAAACCTGAATCGTCAGCAATTGACTGGGACTTTGCATCTGGATTCTTCGTTGCCGGTGGGCGCGGGGATGGGTGCTTCAGCAGCACTGTGTGTGGCGCTGACTCGTTGGTTGGGGCATTTGGGTCATGTTAAAGAATCTGAGTATTTTGATTTCGCCCGTACTTTGGAAGATATTTTCCACGGCGAGAGCAGTGGCATTGATATCGCAGTAGCACTGTCTGGTGAAGGTCTGCGCTTTGTTCGCAATGGCGAGCGCAAACAGATCGTTCCAAAATGGAAACCGCGTTGGTATATATCTTATTCTGGTCAGCGTGGTGTCACGGTGGATGCGGTTAACAAAGTGAAAAGCTTGCTTGAGAAAAACCCATCTTTGGGAAATCAAATTGATCAGCGTATGTCCCAGGCTGTGGCGCTGGCTGAACAAGCTCTGACTCTGGATGAATCCACGGGGCAAAAGATCCTGGTTGAAGCTATCGAATTAGCCGGAAGCTGTTTTGAACAGTGGGCGTTGAATGATGGGGCGCCGTCCAGTCATTTGCAGTGGTTGAAATCCCAAGGTGCCATCGCGGTGAAACCCACGGGCTCGGGTGGCGGTGGATATGTACTATCACTGTGGGCTCAGGAACCAAACGCGGAAGTTCTTCAAAAACTTATTCCTTGCTAGACCGTTAAATCCCGGTTTTTTAGATTGTGAATTTCCTGCAAGTGGCGACTGCCTAGGCGGCATACTACGTCAAATAAACTGACGGGTTTTCCGTTTTCAGGCCATCACTATATTATTGCTGATCCGATTGTCTGTTAATGGATTCTAGTTGAAGACATGACGGCACAGCGGTGGTGCTTCCAGTTGGCCGGCATTTTTCATGCGGGTCAGAATCGGAGTTGTTGGTCTTTCTGGCTGTGTGACCTTGGCGTCGCGGGTCCAATCGACGATGGCCTTTAGGTCGAAATTCTCTGTCAGCTTCTTTTGATTAATCAGCAGACTTTGTTTTACGCTGGGATCACCAAGGGCAATATTGTAGATGGCCTGACCGATACCTTTGGTTTTGGGAAAGAACAGGGCTGCGCCCTTGTCGTTCACGAATTTGGCGTTGTATTGTTCCTGGATGCCGATACCTTCGGCCATGATCACGGGTTTTTCAGATGTTAAAAGCTCGAACGTCGTAAGTCCACCGGGTTTTGAAATGATCACGTCGGCAGCGGCCTGTAAGCCACGAAGTTTGTTTTGATCCACGAAGCCTTCAACATGCAGCTTCACATTTCTTGGGAAGTTGTCTGAGGCAGTCCAGGCTTTCAGCCATTCCGTCATTTTTTCATTTCTTCCACAAACCGCAATGACCTGCACGGGCTTGTTGCCATTGTCTGCAAACACCTTTGCCAGGTCCTTGATGATTTTGTCATAGGAGAGTGCCCCCATCGAGCCGCCAATCATAAACACAGTCGTGACGTTGCGGGAAAGCCCGATGGCACTGCGCGCTTCGCGGGTTCTGGTTAAAGCATCTTCGCTGGCGTTGGCCGCTGGTTGCAACAGGCTTGGCATAATAGGAATGCCGGTGGCGATGATTTTTTCTTTTGGAATGACCTTGGCCCACTCTGCAGCCATTTCTTTGGTTGGCAGGAAGGACATATCCAGCTGGTCACCAATTTGTCTGAAAAATACATTGTCCACCATATCCAGATGAGTCCATGCCATGGGGATGTTTTTAAAGTTACCCTCTTCGCGTAAGCTTGCCAGTGTATCAGCAAGGGAGAAGTGAGTGGTGATCACAACATCAGGTTTTACGCTTTCGATATATTTTTTGATATTTTCCGGTTGATTGAAGTCAGCGTTGAATCTTTCGGATGCATACAGAGGTTCTTTTTCAGCGTGGCGCCACTTTGAAAGAACGCCCCACTTGTTAATCCAGTTGGCTTTTTGGGAAATCAGATCGTAACCAGAGAAATAGAACCAGCGGGAAAATCCAGTGAGCTCCTCAGCGAAATCCTTGCGGATGACATCGTATTTTTCCGGTTGGGCTTTAAGCATTTCTTCAACGGACTTTGCAGCCGTAGAGTGTCCACCGGTTGAGTAAAGGATCAAAACCTTTTTATTAGCAAAAGCCGGGGTGCTGAATAGTAGTGCCAGCAACAGCAGAGCTGTTTTTAACCATGTATCAAAATGAGACTGACGTTTTCGGTTTTCCATGCCTTGAGCTAAAGCAAGAAGAAGACCATGGGGTTAGGTTCGTTGTGAGGGCGAATTTCTGTACAGCAATATAGCAGGTGGGGAGCAAAAAATGTCTCGGATTTGGTGTATGCGCACTGGAGAGCTCATCATGACGGCATCCGGATTGCTTTTGCATATATATGAAGAGGAGTCTTGTGAGATCATTAAGGGTGAGTGAGTACTTTAAGTTTCCAGTCATCACTGTTATGCAGTGGGTGGCGGTGCTTTCTTTGATTTTAACTCCCTACTTCTCAAGTGCATCGGTCGTTGCTTGTGAAGGTATCTTTGCTGAAAGCACGCCAGCTCTTGATGCGGGTGAAGCCCTTTCAACTCTTTATTCCGATACGGCAATTCCCTGGTCTGTGCGCTTGAAGCTGGGAAAAGAGCTTGGAAAACTGCCATGGATAAATCGCACCCATCCAGAAAAGATCAGTTCAAAATCCAAAGTTGCATTGCTTTCACTCCTTAACGAACCCGTTTCTGTTATAGGGAAAGATTTAAGAAAGAAACTTTTCGAATTGGTTCCCTTGGTATTGGAATCCAAAGATGCGAAAGCTTATTTGCTGCCCGTTGCGCGGGGAGTTCGGTTGACGGTGCCAGAAGATCTTTACTTTGCTCATACAGCGCTTAAACATTTAGCTTTGGCGACGCCAGTGTCCCACGATCCAGTAGCAAGGATTACGAATCTGGGAGGCGGCTGGAACACAACTTTGTTGGTAGAGTTCGTGGGCGGCAAAAAAGCTGTATTCAAGCCCTTCCTGGGGCAGAAGAATTTGGGACAGCCAGAACAATGGGTGAATCGCGTGGCCTTCAATCGGGAAGTCACTGCCGTCACACTGGTGGAAAAGTACTTAAGAAATCAACAATCACGCGAGATGAATTTAAGTCCCTTAAGTGTGCCCGATACTGTCGAAGTGTCTTTAGTTCATGATGGTATCGCTTACGGTGTGGGCTCTTTGCAAACTTTTGTGGAAGGATATCAGGGCGTCACCAAATTCAAGTCCCAGGATTCATACTCGTGGATCCGAATTTCCGAAGGGGCAGAGTGGCGGGCCATGGAAGCGCGGGTGCGCACGCTTGACTACATTTTGGGAAATCCAGATCGATTTGAAAACCCTGGATATAAAATCCCGCACTATGAGGCCGCTAATCTTGAAAACCTGATGATTCCCAAAAATACGACCAGGGTTTCTGGGATCAAAGCCATCCTGATCGATAATGCCTTTGGTCGTCCGGGGGCTGCTGATTTCAACGAAACGTATTTGCCTCCCTTGAAGGATATTCCCCAGGACTTACAGAGAGCGATTTTAAATTTTGATAAACAGGGCTTTACGAGCGAAATGAAAAATCAACTTCCTGATGAAGGTATTCAGGATGTTTTGCAAAGAATTGAAAAATTACAGTCACTATTAGGTGATCGGAAAAACTTATGAAGAATTTAGTAATGGTTGCTTCCATAGTTCTTGCTGCAGGCCCCGCCATGGCACAATTTTTAAGTGCGGGAACCCTAAGTCACGTTTCTGATTCAAGTGACTATTTTTCTGGTGGAAAAGAGTCCCGGGGGCATATTTATATTATACCCAACGAAATCAATCCCGAGTCGGCGCGACCGATTATTCAAAAAGCACCGGAAGGGGTTTATATTTCCGTCGGTGCCGAACGCGGAATTTTAGGGGCGCTTCAGTCAGAGAGCATTACACATCTGGTTCAGGTGGATTTGGTTCCAGAAGTTGTGCGCTATAACCAAATCAATGTCATTTTACTGAAGGTTTCAAAGAGTCTATCTGACTTTATTCAACTGCGCACAGCCGACAATTCAACAGCGTGGATTGAGCGCGCAGGCAGTGCCGCTTTAAATCCCCAAGAGCGGGAGATTCTGAAGAATCACTTGAATCATGATTTTTATGTGAAAGTTGAAGGAGCGGCGCGAGAGCGTTTGATATCCCCGGACTTTTTTGTGGGCTCGAGTTATTTGAAAGACGAAAGTCTTTTCAATAAAGCCCGCAATATGGCCCTTTCGGGCCATATTCAGGTCTTGCAGGGAAATCTGATGGATCAGAATCTCTTAAAGGGACTAGCTGCAGAGCTTGCCCAAAAAGGCCTGAGTATTTCGGTGGTGGACTTAAGTAATGCCTGGGAGCCCAAGTACGTGGGTCCCCAGGGTGTGGACACGATCGTCAGTGCTTTAGAGCCGGCGTTGAGACCGGACTCTATTGTTATGGGAACCTCCGTAGCTCATTGTTTTGAGTCGCACTTGTGTCGCTGGGATTTTCGTGGCTTTACATTCCGCATGTTGAAGTCTGCCAAGCTGATCTATGGAAAGTACGCTCCCATGTCAGATTTGTTTTTAAAGAAGGATGCCATCAAGCCCAACAGCGTTTTGTCGCGCTGGGAGTTTATCAAGCTTGCTGTATCAGCCCGACCTGACCGACCGATTGTCGCATGCGAGAAAGTGTTCTTAAAATAATAATTCTGTCTAAAAAGTAAAACCCCATCTTGTTCAGATGGGGTTTTGTTTAAAAAGGGGCGTCTCAGGGAATGAGTTGCCGGGGAATGGTTACTTGCAAATTGAGATCGCTTTGGTCGCGGCCACGATTTTCGCATAGGGAGAATTAGTGGATCTTAACACCGCCCAGTAGCGGGCTCCACCTTTCCAACCACCGACATTGCCTGCGATTCGAGCGTCACGACCCATCCATCTGTTTAAGATGCGAATACCGCAGCTTAAGTTTTTATATGGATCATGCAGGTCCGTCGTCTTTTTCAGTCCGCAGCCGTAAGCGTTGCCGCTTTCAACAGAAAGTTGCAAAAGGCCTGCGCTGATAACGTTGTTGCCGGAGCTGTCGTTAAAGTTCTCTGTGTAATTCATAGTCGTCGAAAAATTCGATTCATACTTTGTCATCTGGGAAATCAAATAGACCCAGAAATTTTTGCGCTGATCACGAGTCAGGCTGTTGTATTTGGGACAGAAAGTTGTGCCGTCAGCCGGGATCACATCAATAAGGTCTTCTCCAATAACCTCAAGTTGGGTCATTACGTGCGCAGTCCATAGTTTGCCATCAGTTTTTGCCGCTTCCCAGATGGGTGCAACAGCCAGTCCAGATACGGATGGTGGCGTCGGCGACGGTGATGGCTCCACTGATGGAGCAGGGGTTGGTGTTGGATCAGGGGTCTCAATTCCGGCTGCTGAGTCGTCGCCGGTCGTGCTGGAAAGTTGACTGGAGCTGAGTGAGGAATTGTTTCCGCAAGCAGTAACCAGAAATCCCGAGATCAAAATAAAAAGTAGGTTTTTTATAATGAATCTTGCCATGACAAGATGATCGGTCATGTCCCGGAAAACCTTTACTGTTTTGAAAACTGTCTAAGGCTTAGAAGGAATGTCTTCGAGAAGAGTCTAAAATTTGTACGATAGTCGGGGAAGTCGCAGTAGGAGCGGTTTCCGTGGATGTGAGGGATTGTGAAATTAGGCCTTCTTTATTTTCATATAGCGCTGACGTTCTTTCTCGGGGAATTTTTCAATCGCATAACGAAGCATGGTTCGTGGCATTATTGCGGCGTGTTTGTTTAGGAACTTCTTTTCGGTTTTCTCATCGCGCTTGCCCACTTCGCGCAACATCCAGCCCACCGCTTTATGGATAAGATCGTGTTCGTCTTTCAGAAGTAGCTCTGCGATCTTCAGCGTGTCCTGATAGTCGTTTTGTCGCAAAAAATAAAATGTGGAGATGATCGCAATCCGGCGCTCCCAAAGATTTTTGGACTTTGCATACTTAAAGAGTACAGTGCGGTCTTTCTCAAAGAGGTAAGGTCCTAAAACCGCAGGGGCAATGGTGTCCACCAGATCCCAGTTGTTGATTCCTTGTCGATTCTTAATCAAGAAGGTGAATATCTTTTTCCGCTCATTCTCATCTGCCTTGCGGTAACGCTGTGACAGAATAATTAAGGAAATAAGGCGTTCCTCGTGGATCTTGGAGTTCAAGAGTATTTTCAAATCACTGTAAGGTAAATCCTTGAAATTCTTGGCAATGGATCGGCTTTGTCCCACTGTGAGTCCTAAAAACACATCGCCTTCAGCGTATTCACCAGGGCCGGTTTTAAAGAATCTTTGCAGAATTTCTGCTCTCGATTTGCTTTGCAATTTCGAAATGTGTGAGTGAATTGTCATGATTCCGTTATTCTATACGATTATCTCCTGCGTCGATAGTATTTTGATAGTCAACAATCCTTGCGTAGTTCAGTGGTCTTCACTAGGATGCGCCCGATAACGTTTCACAATTCAATAAAAATAACAGGAGAACAAAATGAAAAAGTTTTTGATGATTCTTTTGTCTTTGGGCTTTGTTGGCTCTACGGCAATGGCATTTGAAGGTGCTTTGGTACAAACACTTGAAGGTGCACAAATCCAACCTCTAAAAGGTGGCGTTTGTTCAACTACACCGGTTGCGAACGGTGGCTACTGTAAACCTGCAGGCAACTCTTGCCCAACTGGCTACGATCAATTCGCGAAGCTATGCTGGGGCGGTTGGAAAAAAGGTTTCGAGAAGTGCGGAATCTCTTGTAAGCCACAAGAACAATGCAGCTGGAATCACAGCGGTAACTACCAATGCAGTCGTCCAAGAGCGGGTTCTGGCCCTCAACCACTTGTTGGCGAAATGACAACTGTGGCATTCGAAGGTGCTTTGGTTCCGACACTTGAAGGCGCGCAAATCCAACCTCTAAAAGGTGGCGTTTGCCCAGCTACACCGGTTGCTAACGGTAACTACTGTAAGCCTGAAGGTAAATCTTGCCCTGCTGGTTACGATCAATTCGCGAAGCTTTGCTGGGGCGGTTGGAAAAAAGGTTTCCAGAAATGCGGTATCTCTTGTAAGCCAAAAGAACAATGTGGTTGGGATCACAGCGGTGAGTGGAGATGCTCTCGTCCAAGAGCGGGTTCTGGCCCTCAACCATTTGCTGGCGAAATCTCTGGTATCTTGAACCTTCAACAAGACGGCGCAGTTGAATTCAAAACTGCAAAAGTAGTTTGTGAAGACCAAGGTCCTTCAGCTGGTGACAATGAGCAATGGACTGTTTGTCGTCCAACTGATGGTAAAAACTGCGGCGAAGGTTACAAGCGCATGCACAAATACTGCTGGGGTGGCTTCAAAAAAGGCATCTACCGTTGTGGTTATGTTTGCGAAAGATCTCGCAACGCGAACGATGGTAACGGTGGCTATGGCCACGATGGTTTCCACGACTAGTTTGTCGAATTCAATTTTTGAATTTCAAAGGCTCCCTCTCGAGGGGGCCTTTTTTTTGCGACCAATCATTTCCAAATTCTTTGGTGACAAAAGTAGTTGCTTGAACTTTAAGTTTAGTACTTTCAAACTTAACAAAGGGGAATAAATGAAATTGCTATCAATGCTAATCCTTTCGCTTACGATTTTTGCGGCTTCAGCGCAGGCGTATGAAGGAACTTTGCAATATGCAGCAGATGGTTCATTCGTAGTGAAACCGCTAGCGGTTAAATGTACACCGGACATTGGAGATCAAGTGAATCCACCAAGTTCATGCAAGCCCGTGGGCAAAGCATGTCCTGAAGACTACACTCGCTCCAGAAAGTATTGTTGGGGCGGTTGGAAAAAAGGATTCTATTATTGTGGTATCGCTTGCAATCGCAAACAAAACTGCAAATGGGGCCCACATGGTGACTACAGATGCGGTAACCCAGGCAGCGGTCATGGCGGCGGACATCGTGGTCACGGCAGCAACCCAGGTCATGGCTAATTAAGAATGCTTCTGAGCGTAGCTAAATAGCGCAATAGAAGCCGCTACGGTGGCGTTGAGAGACTCGACGCCATCAGTGGGAACAGACAGACGATTTAATCCCTTAATACCGCTAAAACCAGGACCTTCTTCGCCAATCACCAGGCGCAGGTTCTTGGGCCAATTGAACTTTGCAACATTCTCGCCCTTCATATCTAAAGCATAAATGTCGCTATTTGCCTGAACGTATTCCAAAAACTTACCGGTTTTGAACAATGGCAATTTTAGAAGTGCACCCGCAGAAGCTTTGATTGCTTTTGGATGGTAAGGGGAAGAACTCTCCTCAGTCAGAATGATTTTGCTGACTTTAAAAGCCACAGCAGAACGGGCCAAAGCTCCCAAATTAGAAGGATCTCCCAATGGGGCGATGACTTCCAGACCTTCGACTTTTGCTGACGCATTCATGGGTTCGATCTGTTTTGGTTCAAGCACCAAAAGATTATAGTGAGTGCCGACGACATCCACTTCGTTGAAAAGGGCCTTCGGCAGTTTGAATATAGGAATGCGCTGAGTTTTTGAAATCGGGTGAGTCAGAGTCACGGATTTCAGGTCTTCGTGTACGATTTCGGCTTTGATTTTAAAATTGGGATTTTGCAAAAACTCCTGAATGAGTTTTTCGCCCATCAAAATAAACTCGCCGTGTTTTTTGATTCCACGGGAAGAAGCCAGATCAATCCAGCGGCGAAAGTGATCATTGGTTTTTGATGAGATCTCGATCATTTGTAAACCGCCCAGCGTCTTTTTTCTTCAGGGGTAAGCTCTTCAAAAAGCATTTCTTCGCCTTCATCGTAATCCGGCAAATCCATGTGCTTGATTTTCTCGTAGACCACCATGCGGCGGTCGTGAGGTGTGTGAGGCAAAGAGTAAGCAGTGTCTTCTACAAGCTTGAAGAACTCAGACCAGTTTTCTTTGGCCATTTTAATTTCAGGATCAACGCCAGGACCCTTCATGAAATAAACGCGGCCACCGATGTTCAGGCAATTGATGACATTTCCCAGAGTGTTGCCGATGTCTTCCACTGCGCGGGTGATCGCACCATTCACAGGATATACGCAGTGCTTATTGATGTTACGGCCCAGAATGTCGAGTTTCGGAAGATTCATTTCTGTGCGCACGTGTTTTAAGAAGTCCACACGACGTTGCACGCCCTCGCCCAAAAGAATTTGTTCATTCGGGTACATGATTTTCAATGGAATTCCCGGGAAGCCCGGTCCTGTGCCCACATCCAAAAGCGGGAACTGAAGTTTGGTGTGCTTCATGATGATGATAGAGTCGATGAAATGCTTGATTGCGATATCTTTCAGTTTCAGAAGACGGGTGAAGTTTTCTTTTTCCTGATTCAGCATCAACAGGCGATAGAAATGCGCCAATTGCTGGCGTTGTTGATGGCTGACCAAATTGAAATCATGATTGCGGAAAATATCAGCCAGACGATCATTGGCTTCATTCAATTCAAAAATGGATTCTGGTTTTTTATGGCGGCCCTTTTGTTCGCTGGGTTGAGCCGCGGCGAACTTGGCACCCATCGCTTGCGCGCGGGCTTCTTGACGGGCTTTATAGGGGCTGTAATTCGTTTTATTTTTATGTGCCATGGAAGGGGTGTTATAGCCGTTTTTGCGTGAAGATAGAAGGGTTTAGCTGATTTCTTTCTTAAAAGCGGAGTCCATGGTCAAGGGCCCTGTAAAAAGCCCCCGGGCCAAGGGGGAATCGTCGGGATTTTAGACACTAAAGGGCTGGAAGTTTGGGAATAAAAAAGGGCAGCTTTCGGCTGCCCTTGGGATGTCTGTATTCAGATTGAACTATCTCTCGGAACTGATGCTGCGATGAACGCGGTTGCCGTTTTGGCGGGCTCTTTCGTTATAGGCCTCTTGCTGTTTGGCCTTGGCAGCGGCATAGGCCGCATCACGTTGGCTGCGGGCCGCTTCCAGTTTCGCTTCCTGAGTCCACTTGGCGATATTGCGACCATCTTCGTTCAGGCGTTCGATTTCCTTGTTGGTTGCATCACGCTTGTCTTTGTACTCTTGCGCAAACTTCTTATAGCGCTCAGCTTCGGCCTTTTGGTAGGCGATTTCCTTTTGGGCTTTGGCTTTGCGTTCTTCGTTCATTTTGATTTGGCGTTGGTATTCTTTCACCTGAACTGTCAGGCGTTCTTTTTCCACGCGGGTCATTTGGGCTTCGCGGGAAGCGGCTGCTTCCAGGTTTTTTGCTTCACTCGCAGTTTTCACGGCTTGTTGGCGCATTTGTTCGCGGCGAACTTTTTCGCGCTCTAGGAACTTCTTCTGTTCTTGAGCATCGATTTTTGCTTCCTCAGACATGCCCATGGACATTTCGGCTTCGATGTCCGAATCCAACTGAGCAAAGCTTTGGTGTGAATATGTCAGGATTGCCAGAGCTAAAAGCAAGTATTTCATAACGACTCCCATAGGGAATATATCGGCGGCGATAGAGTGTGACTGAACGGTTCTGGACCTGTTTCTCATGGTACAAATGTTGATTTTTGCAGGGACAATCTCATCCTGAGACGGCAACTTTATGGGTCTATGAGGGGGCTTTTGCTTAAAACGAAAGCATGTTCGCCTTGCTGCCGTGGGCTAAGCAGGCCAAATCCTTGAAAATAGGGGCTTTTAGCGGGATAACTGATCTCTATGACAACGTCCAAACTCGATTCCATCAAAGAAGCGGCACTGGCGGCCTTCAAAGCGGCGCCCGGCTCTAAGGAACTCTACGATCTGAAGGTTCAATACCTCGGGAAGAGCGGTTCACTCACAGAAATCATGAAAGAAATGGCTTCTTTGCCTAAAGAGGAAAAACCTCTTTTCGGTAAAAAGGTCAATGAAGTGAAAGCAGTTCTTGAAGCGGCTTACAACGAAGCGGAAGAGGCACTCAAAAAATCTGAGATCGGAACAAAGATGGCGGCTGAAGAGCTGGATCTTACTTTGCCAAGTGCTTCGCGCGCAAAAGGCTCACAGCATCCGGTGAACATGGTGATCGAGGAGATTTTCACGATCATGTCGCGCCTGGGTTATTCTGTGCGCACAGGTCCTGTGATCGAAAAAGATTACTACAATTTTGAAGCTTTGAATATTCCTGCGGATCACCCAGCTCGTGATATGCAAGATACTTTCTTCATCGATAAAACACACGTGTTACGAACGCACACATCGCCAATTCAAATTCACACGATGGAGACTGAAAAGCTTCCACTGCGCGTGATTGGTACAGGCCCAGTGTTCCGTTGCGACAGTGATATTTCGCATTTGCCAAACTTCCATCAAATCGAAGCTTTGTGTGTGGATGAAAAAGTGTCCATGGCGGATCTTAAAGGCACGATCAGTTTCTTTGTTCGTGAATATTTCGGTCCAGGTTTGAAAACCCGTTTCCGTCCCAGCTTTTTTCCATTCACAGAACCTTCTGCGGAAGTGGATTGCTCGTGCCCAATTTGTAAGGGCAAAGGCTGCAGTCTGTGTAAACAAACAGGTTGGATCGAGATCGGTGGTTGCGGACTGGTAAATCCAAAAGTTTTCCAAATGGCGAAAATTGAGTATCCAAAATATCAAGGTTTCGCATTCGGATTTGGTGTTGAGCGTATGGCTATCATCAAATACGGCATCGAAGACATTCGTTTGTTCCCTGAAAATGACGTTCGTTTCTTAAGGCAGTTTGTAAAATGAAAATCAGTCTAAAATGGCTCCAAGAATATGTGGATGTGAAAGAGTTCTTTTCTAAGCCGGAAGAACTTGCAGAGACTTTGACTCGCGCGGGACTTGAGGTTGAGGAGATCACGAATCTTGCCAAAGACTTCAATCACGTGGTCATTGGTCATATCCTTGAAAAAGACAAACATCCGAACGCTGACAAGCTTTCTGTGTGCCGCGTTTCTACGGGCGATGTGGTTCACCAGATCGTGTGCGGAGCACAAAATCACAAAGCGGGTGACCGCGTGATCGTGGCTTTGCCGGGCGCTGTTTTGCCAGGTAATTTCGCCATCAAGAAATCTGCGGTTCGCAGTGTGGATTCTGCCGGCATGCTTTGCTCTTTGAAAGAGTTGGGCTTGGCGAAGGAATCTGACGGTATCGAAATTCTGCCAGCGGATGCTCCGATTGGTAAGTCCTATGCAGAGTACGGTGGTTACGACGACATTACTTTTGAACTAAAAGTAACTCCGAACCGTGCAGACTGCTTAAGTCATTTCGGTCTGGCTCGTGAAGTGGCTTGCTTGCTTTCTAAAGAATTAAAAACTCCAAAGGCTGAACCAAAATTGGGTTCTGCTTCCTCTAAAAAAGAGATCGCTTTGGAAGTAAAAGCTTTTGATCTTTGCCCGCGCTATACAGCACGTGTGATCAAGGGTGTAAAAGTGGGTCCTTCCCCAGCATGGTTGAAACACCGTCTGGAATCAGTGGGAATGAATTCAATTAACAACATCGTCGACGTGACAAATTTCGTAATGATGGAATTGGGTCAGCCCCTTCATGCGTTTGACGCGAAATTCATCGGTGGTAAAAAAGTGGTCGTGGACCGTGCGACTGCTGGCGAAAAATTCATCACTTTGGATGGCTCAGAAAAGACTTTGACTGGTGAAGAACTGACAATCCGTGATGCCTCTCATCCAATGTGTTTGGCGGGTGTCATTGGTGGTAAGAATTCCGGAGTTACTGACGCAACAACTGAAATCTTTCTGGAATCTGCTTACTTTATTCCGATGAGTGCGCGTAAAACTTCACGTACTCATGGTGTGGATTCTGATTCTGCTTACCGCTTTTCCCGCGGGGTGGATCCAGACGGGGCTTTGCGTGGTTTGAACCGTGCAACTGCTTTGATTTTGGAAGTGGCAGGTGGCGAAGCATACGCTGATCACCATGATTTCTATCCAAATCCGGTTAAGAAAAATCCAATTTCTATCACTGTAAAAACAGTGTCGGATCGTTTGGGTTATGAGGCTGTTGAAGCTCAGTTCGTGGATTACATGAAGCGCCTGGGCTGCGGAATTGAAAAGAGTGGCGAGACTTTCAAGGTATTGCCACCTACTTTCCGTTTCGATCTTGAGCAGGATATGGATCTGGTTGAGGAATACGCACGCTTGAATGGTTATGATCATATCCCTGAAGCGTTGCCGGTGTTCACAAACCCTCCGGCTCATCACGACAAAGGTTTCTTGCTGAATAAATCAGTGAGCGAACTGGTTCGCGCTGATGGCTTCCAGCAGGCATTCAACTTTGCCTTTGTTGGTTCTAAAGCTGAGAAATCTTTCTTGGGTGATGTCTCCACAATGAAGGCAGCCGGCTTGAACGCCACAGCGAAAGAAATCCGTATCATGAACCCTCTGAATGAAGAGATGGACGTGATGAGATCTTCTTTAACCTTTGGTCTGTTCAGAAATCTGACGACGAATTTCCACTATGGCAACATGATGGGGCGTTTGTTTGAGATCGGCAGCACGTTCTTTACGGGTGACGATGGTTCTTACGGCGAAAATCCACGTTTGGGCTTCGCTTTATGGGGCCGCAATGAAAACCTTTGGAATAAATCCCTGGATTATCCAATCGTGTTTGAGTTGAAAGCGTCTGTAGAGACTTTGTTGAAATCTTTGAATATCTCTTCTTACACGTGGGTGACTCCAGCTAATAAAGCTGAGGTTCCAGCTTTCATGCACTCGGGCCAATATGCTCAGTTGCTTGTAGAAGGTAAAAAAGTTGGCTTCATCGGGACTCTTCATCCAGTTTTGTTGGATGATGCGAAAATCCGTGTTCCAGCGGCAGTGGGTGAGTTCGATCTTGATCAATTGTACAAAGGTCAGCCTCGTCCATTCCGTATCCAAAGTGTTTCCAAGTTCCAGGTGGTCGAGCGTGACTTTGCCTTTGTAATGCCAAAAGCATTGAAGGTGGGCGATGTTCTGAAAGACATCCGTAAAGCTGCGGGTGCCTTACTTGTGAACGTGGATGTGTTTGACTTGTACGAAGGCGACAAGATGGAAGCGGGTAAGAAGTCCGTGGCCATCCGTTTGTGGCTGCAGGATAAGAATGGCACGCTGCAAGAAGAGCAGATCTCCGGAGTGACAACCAAGGTTCTAGAGTCTTTGAAAAAGAATTTTGACCTTTCCGTGAGATAAATTGTTGATTGTTTTCAGATGCTTGTTACGCTTTAGTTAATTAATCCCTCGATATTGATCGGGGTAGGAAAAGTGAAGGATCACAATGGCTGGCCAAAACTTGGGTAAATCAACTGTGACGAAGGCCGATATCGTCGAAAACGTCTACCAGAAGATCGGTTTCTCTAAAAAAGAAGCGTCTGAGCTGGTTGAACTGTGCTTTGATACCTTGAAGCACGTTTTGCAAAATGGCGATAAAGTTAAGATTTCTGGATTTGGAAATTTTGTCGTGCGTGGAAAAAATGAGCGTATCGGGCGCAATCCACAAACGGGCGAACAAATCAAAATCTCTGCTCGTCGTGTTCTGACATTCCGTCCTTCGCAAGTGCTGAAGGCAATGTTGAACGGTGAAGAGTACGAACATCTCAAGGATGATGACGATGACGATGATGACTACGGCGACGATGAATAGTCCTGAAGCGGATACGGCGACAGCAACCAGCGAGCGCACCGAGTATCCGATGACTCCGATCGTTGATCAGCAATCCATTGATGGGCAAATGAGCTTTGATAGCTCTGAGCTTTCTTTGGGTGATCAACATCTGGAATTCGTGGAGGCTGAATCTGCTGGAGTTAATCCAGAGACGGTTCAAGCTCAGCAAATCTCAATCCCTGCCATGCTTTGTGATGAAAAGCTGATGGATGAGATCAAGGCAATCCCGAATAAAATGGCTTTTAAAATCGGCGATGTGGCTGAAATTTTGGGAATCAAACAATACGTTCTTCGTTACTGGGAAACTGAGTTTGATGTTCTAAAACCAAAAAAGGCTTCCAACAATCAGCGTATGTACACGCGCAAGGATGTTGAGAACGCTCTTCTGATTCGCAAACTTTTACATCGTGATCGTTTCTCGATCGAAGGTGCTAGAAATGCGATGAAGGAATTGAAAGCTCATGTGCGCAAAGAAAAAGACATGAGTCAGGTCTATCACAAACTCGACAACGTAAATGAAATGGTCGAGGGCTTGTTGACGGATATCCGCAAACTTCGCGGAATGTTTATGTAAAACCTCAAAGGGCTTCGGAAACGAAGCCCTTTTTTTATCTCGAAGGCACGCGGGCAACATGCTTTACGGTAACGAATCCATCTCTCACTATACTCGCAGTAATATCACGATCTGGATGCTGATGGCGTTCCAGGCGGGCGTACTTAATATGGGCGGCTTTATGGCCTGCCATCGCTTTGTTTCCCACGTTACGGGGTTTGCGACGTTCTTCGGTTATGAATACAGCCTGCGCAATCGGGGCCAAGCGTGGGGGATGCTGGTTGTGCCGTTGTTTTTCTTGTTTGGAGCGATGGTCAGCGGGTATCTGGTGGACATTCGTTTGAAGCTTCATAAAAAGCCCAGATACTATCTGGCATATGCGGTGATTTTTATTCTGACCTTATTGGCGACTGTCGGTGGTTGGTTGGGGTGGTTTGGCGAGTTTGGAATTCCTCTGGAAGATGACCGATTGGGATACCTGTTGTTGATCCTGTTGTGTTTTACCTGCGGTATTCAGAATGGAACTATTACCAGTGTTTCCAGATCAGTGGTTCGCACGACTCATCTGACAGGGATTACCACCGATTTGGGAATTGGTCTGGTTCGCCTGTTTAACAAAAACATTCTTTTAAAAGAGCACCACGAACTTCTTGAGAATGAACAAAAAGCCACTTTCATGCGTCTCGGGATTATTTTCATGTTTGTTCTGGGGTCAGTGGTCGGAGGATTTGTATTTCCAGTTGCGAAATACTGGGGATTTTTAATCCCGGCATTTACCTCCGGGATCTTATTGGTATCGATGATTTACTTCCAAATCATCAACCCACGCAAAAAACACTCTTAGAGGCCGAAAGTTACCGAGTGGCCTCATTGGCATTTATTTTTTCTGCGAAGGATCGGGTCAGTAAGTTCGTGCTGTCGCCAAGGAACTTTTCTTCGTTCAGGTACAACTGGTTCGAGACTCCATGGAGTCGGTAAACCAGGGCTTTAGCGATAAAGCTTTGTTCGTCTTTGGGTAGCTTTGTGAATTCAGGATCCTGCTTTAACTGATTGGCAAAAATCGTTAAGGACAGTGCTGCGTCAGTGATATTTTGAATAGCCTCGGCACTTAAAGCTTTGCCACCCATGGTCTGCTCAGATACGCAGCCTTCAGCCTTTTTTGCTTCAGCGAAGAACTTTTTGGCCTTTTCTGGGATTTCCTTATGGGATTCCATGTAGCTATCCAATGATTGGCAGCGGAAATAGGAAACCGCTGCTTTGCAGTTTGTGCCAGTGATTTCGTTTTTTCGACATTCGCTGTCCTTGGGGACCCCATAGATTTTTAAAACAGTATCAAGTGATTGAAGCGCGTAGGGAGATCTTTTGTCGGCGCCATTTTTTGAATAGCTCAACTTCTCGGAGATATAGATGAATCCATGGGATTCGGATGTTGTTCCTTTGTTAACATTGCGGATGGCACCGATGTCACCAGCCTGACGAGCTTCGCCGTCTTTGAGTTGTCGACACAAGGGCGGAGCCATATAAAAAGCCATCTCTTCCGGATTAGTGTAGCGCAGATGCGGAAGAATACCTTTCATCACCAGGGAAAGATTCCAGCAATTGGGCCCGTGCGAATTGGGATTCGCATCCTGATACTTAACGACGTGTTCAGGAACGCAAGTGGTGACGTCATAGGAGCAAACATCATCAAATTGTCGAGTGGGTGATAAGTTCTCACAACCCTTGCCGGCTTGGCTACTGATAGTCCACTGAGACAAAGTTGGAATGACTTCTTTGACATCATTGCAATCGCCATAGGCCATGACCTTATTTTCGTGTTTTCCAAAAGAGACTTTGGCGAAGGAAATTTGGGGAACTAAGGCAATCAGAACGACCAGCATTTTCATATATAATAATGCTACCAGAACCCATGCAGAATGATTCGAGAAATGCGAGAGCAGGACCTTGGGGAAGGTTAGAAGTAGTCCTGCTCGGAAAGTTCCAGGCTGAAATCGTTGAAGTAGGTGCCCGTTGGTTTGTCTGCAAGTAAAGCGGATGCTCTCTGCAGCTGCTCGGCGGGAATTTCATTTGCAGAACTTTGATGGGCTTCCTTGGTGGTCCAGCGTTCGATCACCAGGAACTCGGAGGTGTTTTCCTGACTTTGCACAAGCTCGGCGGAAAGGTTGCCAGGACATTTGCGAATATGGGTGCAAACTTCAGAAAGGAACGCGCGCAGCTCATCAGTTGAATTATTTTTCGCGATGAATTTATTGATGCGCGCGACTGACATATTAGAACCCCACGTTTAGGATTGGGGAGATTTTAAATGGCCCCGTGTTATTCATATTCACCAGACCAATTTGCAAACCGTGCAAGTTGTCTGTGACGTTGATTAAACCAATTTGGAATCCATAGACGGATTTAGCGCGGTTATAAAGTCCCAGTTGCAGGCCATAGATGTCCGTATGAGCACTGATGTTTGCCAGAGAAAGCTGCACACCATAGACACTGCTTTCCGCAACGTTATAGTTGGTCATAAGTGCCGCTTGCAAACCGACGACGGAAGTTTTTTGTTGATTGTAATTTCCCATACCAGCCAACTGCAAACCGATGATGCGAGTGTTGCCGTAAGTGGCATTGAAAACCCCTGAGACGCCGATACCGACAAAATCCTGATCGGTGATATTTCCGATTAAGCCCAAGTCGACTCCATAGACATCGCGATGCTGTCCCCACAGGGCACTTAGGCGCAGACCAGTGATGGAAAAGTCTTCAGGCGGGAACTGAATCGGCGGAACGATCGCCACAGATAGCGGGGTGAACGCAGCAAAACTTTGTGAAGTGATCAAAGTCAGGGAAATGATTAGGGGAAGTAGTAATTTTATTTTCATAACTCATGATAAAAACATCCATCGGCGGTCAGCAAACAATCTGCATGAGATCCCGACTAAGGTGGATTTTTATTTCAAGACACATGGAATCTGCCGGAGCGCTGGAGAATGTTACTTGTAGGGGATCAGGCGAGCACTGTTTTCCACGATCCACGTTTTATAAGCGAGGATATTTGTGTAGTAAGTGCGAGTGGAGCAACCAATGTCTCCGCGGCTGGTGATACCCCAAACAAAATACTTGGAGCCGGATTTGATGAATGCCGGTCCGCCGGAATCCCCAGTGCAAGGGCCATGAGTTTTGTCCTGCAACACAATGTATTCTAAGGGGTTGGGAATGCTCCCAATTTTTACGCTGGTGGATTTTAGAACCGCAAGTCCCGAGAACTCTTCAGTGACACAACGTTCTTTTTTCGTGTCGTCATCGAAATAACAAATGGCGACGCCTTCATCCATCAACGTCTGAAGATCTTCTGTTTTCTCGATATCCAATTCAGTGACCTCATCAGTATCCACGCCATAGCCGGCAACGATGACTTCTTGCCCCGGTTTCAAAAGTTTAGGGGAGGTAAGAAAATTTGCAGGTTTGTATCCATTGGGAACAGTGCCCTTGAACTTTAGGATGGCAATATCATTTGCTGGATTCGAGGTTCCTCTGATTTCCTCTGGTGTCTTAAACTCTGTGTGTACGACTGCGGCTGAAACGCGACGGGTTTTTGAGGACTTGTGAATGGAATCATAGCTCTCGATGATTGATTCCATATCCGTAGTGAAGAATACAAAAGTTTCGGTAAGGTCTGGATTCAGGCAGTGCGCAGCAGTCAGGACAACATTATTTTCCAATAAAATTCCGGTACAAAGCATGGCGGTATTGATGTCATAGATGCCCACAGTGCTCTTTGCGATGGGCGAATCTTTTTTTACCATCTTTCCACCAATGATGAATTTCGCATCCTGCACGCGCATCGACTCAAGTCCACCTGGGGTGCAGGCGACAATAAAAAGAGATGCAAGTAGGGTTAGGAAACCAGCGAATTTCATGCGAGGATTCGCTCCTTTGTAAAGGATGTATTTTAGCTCCGTTTGCTGGTTTTACCAGTCCCCGATAATTATTTCTAAAGGAACAAGGTTTATGTCTAATATCTCGACACCCGGTCCAAAAGGTCTTGGAAAAGCCGGTGTTTGAGAGGTTCCGGAATGTCTTTAAAATTATGGTTTGCTCTCTAAAACAAGATGCCTAACAATGATTTTGTCGAGAGGACTCATATGAAAGCAGTGATTGTCAGTTTATTTTCAGTCATGATTCTGTGTGCAGGGATTGTGAATGCACAGGAAGAAGGACCTTACTTTGAAAACACGATTGTTCCACGTAAGGGTCGTTTGTTCGCAGTGGATTACGATATGAAATCCAAAACGTTCCGCGTTTCCTTGGTCGGAAATACAGTGAAGGGTTTAAGCTCATCACGCTATGCCGTTTCTGCTGCCACTACGGATGCCAAAGGATTAGAACAACAACTTGATTTGGTGTCAGTTGCTGATGGCTACAAATTTAAAGATGAAGTTAAACTGAAAAAAGAAATCAAAATCAAAGTTCATGACAAACAAACCAAAGAGTCAGAACTATTTTTGTTGAAACCATAAAATAAAAAATCATCCAAAAAAAACCGCAGAAAGACTGCGGTTTTTTAGTTTTTGTAAGATGTTGCGTTTTCTTAACATCTTGATTTCTCGGGGATTAATTTAAAACTCTTCGCGCATCCAATTCAAATGACGGTTCTGTAATTGACCGAGTGTAGTTAAGGGGATTAAGTCCCGGTAATAAAATTATTTTAGTTACATATTAAAAATGGCCTAAGGTTAATTAAAGGAATCGAACAATGAGGGGGCCTTTGTGGCGAAAGTCGATTCCGCAATTGAATCAAAAGAGAAATCTGCAAAAAATATTGCTGCGAAATTGAAACCATTTTCTGAGGGAAAAAAAGCTCTCTCGGCCAAAAAAACAAAACAGAAAAAAACTATTGATGTTGATTTGGACTATTCGTCTCAGACTATGGGGTTTGATAACGTCGCAAAAGAGCAGTTACGTCAGCTGTTATTTACAGTCAAAGCTGTTCGCCGCGGAGATTTCGCAGTCCGAATGCCGATCAATCAGGAAGGTATCATCGCCGAAATCGGCGAGGTTCTGAATGATATCATTGAACTGAATGAAAACATGGCCGACGAATTCGTGCGTGTGCGCTCTACCGTCGGTCAAGAAGGTAAAATGAACGAACGTATGACGATGGGCTCTGTGAAAGGTGCCTGGTCGACGAGCGTTGATTCTGTGAATCTATTAATTGGTGACCTGGTTCAACCAACTCAAGAGGTCGCCCGTGTCATCACCTCGGTGGCAAAAGGGGACTTGTCTTCTAAAATGTCCTTGGAGATTGATGGACGCCCGGTAAAGGGAGAGTTCTTCCGTATCGGTACAACAGTAAACTCGATGGTGGATCAGTTGAATTCATTCGCCTCGGAAGTAACGCGTGTTGCGAAAGAGGTGGGTACTGAAGGAAAGCTGGGTGGCCAAGCGGACGTTCGTGGAGCTTCAGGTATCTGGAAAGATCTGACTGACAACGTAAACAGTCTTGCCGGAAACTTAACGGATCAGGTTCGTAATATTGCAAAAGTAACAACAGCGGTTGCCAAGGGTGACTTGTCACAAAAGATCACGGTTGATGCACGTGGGGAAATCTTCGAACTAAAAAATACCATCAACGTCATGGTGGACCAGCTTTCATCATTTGCGGCCGAGGTAACTCGTGTTGCGAAAGAGGTGGGAACTGAAGGTCGTCTGGGCGGACAGGCCGATGTAAAAGGGGTTTCTGGAACCTGGAAAGACTTAACAGATAACGTAAATGGTCTGGCGAATAACTTGACCGCGCAGGTACGTAATATCGCGAAAGTGACCACAGCGGTTGCGAATGGCGACTTGTCACAAAAAATCACAGTTGATGCGCGCGGGGAAATCTTTGAACTTAAAAACACGATGAACGTCATGGTGGATCAGCTTCGCTCCTTTGCGGCCGAGGTAACCCGTGTTGCGAAAGACGTGGGTACTGAAGGTAAACTGGGCGGTCAGGCCGATGTAAAAGGTGTGTCGGGTACTTGGAAAGATCTAACCGACAACGTGAATGGTCTGGCGAATAACTTAACCGCACAGGTACGTAATATCGCAAAAGTAACCACTGCGGTTGCGAATGGCGACTTATCACAAAAAATTACAGTTGATGCCAAAGGCGAGATCCTGGAACTAAAAGACACCATCAATACGATGGTGGATACACTGCGCTCCTTTGCTGCCGAGGTAACTCGTGTTGCGAAAGACGTGGGTACCGAAGGTAAGCTGGGTGGTCAGGCCGACGTAAAAGGGGTTTCTGGAACTTGGAAAGATCTAACCGACAACGTAAATGGTCTGGCAAATAATCTGACTGCACAGGTACGTAATATCGCGAAGGTAACCACCGCGGTTGCCAACGGCGACTTGTCACAAAAAATTACGGTTGATGCCAAGGGCGAGATCCTGGAACTTAAGAATACAATCAACGTCATGGTGGATCAGCTAAACTCCTTCGCGGCCGAGGTAACTCGTGTGGCAAAAGAGGTGGGTACTGAAGGTAAGCTGGGTGGTCAGGCCGATGTAAAAGGTGTGTCTGGTACCTGGAAAGACTTAACAGATAACGTGAACAGCCTTGCCGGAAATCTAACGGCGCAGGTACGTAATATCGCGAAAGTTACCACGGCAGTTGCCAAAGGTGACTTGTCACAAAAGATCACGGTTGATGCCAAGGGCGAGATCTTTGAGCTTAAGAATACAATCAACGTCATGGTGGATCAGCTGAACTCCTTCGCCGCTGAGGTAACTCGTGTTGCCAAAGAGGTGGGTACCGAAGGTAAGCTGGGCGGTCAGGCCGAAGTATCAGGAATCTCTGGTACCTGGAAAGATTTAACAGATAACGTAAATGGTCTTGCCGGAAATCTAACGGCGCAGGTACGTAATATCGCGAAAGTAACAACCGCGGTTGCCAAAGGTGACTTGTCACAAAAGATCACGGTTGATGCCCGCGGGGAAATCTTTGAATTAAAAAATACGATCAACGTCATGGTGGATCAGCTGAACTCATTCGCTGCCGAGGTAACTCGTGTGGCAAAAGAAGTGGGTACCGAAGGTAAGCTGGGTGGACAGGCCGACGTAAAAGGTGTGTCTGGTACGTGGAAAGACTTAACTGACAACGTAAACAGTTTGGCCGGAAACTTAACGGATCAGGTACGTAACATCGCGAAAGTGACCACGGCCGTTGCCAAAGGTGACTTGTCACAAAAAATTACGGTCGACGCCAAGGGCGAGATCTTTGAACTTAAAAATACAATCAACGTCATGGTTGATCAGCTGAACTCGTTCGCTGCCGAGGTAACTCGTGTTGCAAAAGAGGTGGGTACGGAAGGAAAGCTGGGCGGACAAGCCGAAGTAAAAGGTGTCTCTGGTACGTGGAAAGATTTAACTGATAACGTAAATGGTTTGGCGGGAAATCTGACTGCTCAGGTACGTAACATCGCGAAAGTAACAACTGCGGTTGCGAACGGGGACTTGTCACAAAAGATCACAGTTGATGCCCGCGGGGAAATCCTGGAAGTTAAGAACACTATCAACTCGATGGTGGATCAGCTGAACTCCTTCGCCGCCGAGGTAACTCGTGTTGCGAAAGAGGTGGGTACCGAAGGGAAACTGGGAGGACAAGCGGAAGTTCGCGGTGTTTCTGGAACTTGGAAAGACTTAACCGATAACGTAAATTTCATGGCCTCGAATCTAACCAAACAGGTACGTGGTATCGTGAAAGTCGTAACTGCCGTTGCCAACGGGGACTTGAATCAAAAATTCGTCCTTGAAGCCAAAGGGGAGGTTGCCGCACTTGCTGAAACCATCAACTCGATGACCGATACCCTTAGAACCTTCGCCGATCAGGTAACAACTGTTGCCCGCGAGGTGGGTATCGAAGGAAAACTGGGAGCACAAGCGCGCGTTCCGGGCGTTGCCGGAACATGGAAAGACTTAACAGATAACGTAAACTTCATGGCCTCGAATCTGACGACTCAGGTACGTGGTATCGTCAAAGTCGTAACCGCGGTTGCCAATGGTGATTTGGAACAAAAATTCGTCCTTGAAGCCAAAGGGGAGGTTGCGGCCCTCGCTGAAACCATCAACTCGATGACCGACACCTTAAGAACATTCGCCGATCAGGTGACAACCGTTGCCCGCGAAGTAGGTATCGAAGGAAAACTTGGTGGTCAGGCAAGCGTTCCGGGGGCGTCTGGTACCTGGAAAGACTTAACAGATAACGTGAATCAGCTGGCCGGAAACTTAACTGCGCAGGTGCGTGCCATCGCCGAAGTATCAACTGCGGTAACGAAGGGTGACTTAACCCGTTCGATCTCGGTTGAAGCCGAAGGCGAGGTTGCGGCACTGTCTGAAAATATCAATCAGATGATCAGTAATCTGAAGGACACCACCCAGAAAAATAATGAGCAGGACTGGTTGAAAACCAATCTGGCAAAATTCTCTGGGATGATGCAAGGTCAGCGCAGTATCGCTTCGGTCGCGCAGTTGATTATGTCGGAGTTGACGCCGCTGGTGGATGCACGTCAGGGCACGTTCTTCATGCTTGAAAGTGAAGGTGCAGAAGCCTCTTTGAATCTGATTGCGAGCTATGCGTTCTCGGAACGTCGTTCTGTTTCGAATAAATATAAACTTAAAGAAGGACTGGTAGGGCAATGTGCGTTCGAGAAAAAACGCATCCTTCTGACCAACCCGCAGGGTGATTACGCTGTGATCAGTTCCAGCATAGTCGAAGAAAAACCACGAAACATTATCGTACTTCCGGTGTTGTTCGAGGGTGAGCTGAAAGCGGTGATTGAGCTTGCGTCCCTGACCCCCTTCACTCAGAACTATATCAACTTCCTGGATCAGCTGATGGATTCCGTCGGGGTTATCCTGAATATGATCTCGTCAAGTATGAGAACGGAAGAACTTCTGCAAGAATTGAAACGTTCTAACGTCGAGCTGGAGGCGCAGGCAAAAGAGCTTGAAGACAAAGCGAAACTTCTGGAAGTTAAAAATCAGGAAGTGGAGCTTGCCAGCCGCTCGTTGGAGGAAAAAGCGGAACAGTTGTCGCTTATTTCCAAGTATAAATCTGAATTCCTTGCGAACATGTCTCACGAGTTAAGAACTCCGCTGAACAGTTTGTTAATTCTGTCTAAAACTTTAGCCGACAACCGCGAGAAAAACCTAAGTGGTGAGCAGGTGAAGTTTGCCAGCACCGTTCATTCTGCTGGTCAGGATCTGTTGGCCCTGATTAATGAGATTCTGGACCTTTCCAAAGTGGAGGCTGGTAAAATGCCGGTCACACCGAAAGTTGTCGAAATTAAGGAAGTCCAAGAGTACCTGGAGCAAACATTCCGCCCGGTGGCAGAGCACAAGGGACTGGAATTCCTGATTACCGCTTCACCGGATCTGCCTAAAGCCATGGTGACCGATGAAAATCGTCTGCATCAGATTTTGAAAAATCTGTTGTCGAATGCCTTTAAGTTTACTGACAAGGGCCATGTGAATCTGGATGTCAGCTATGATACAGCCGGAAATTACCCGGGCGGAGCGATTGTTTACCGAGTGCAGGATACCGGCATTGGTATCCCGACGGATAAGCAAAAGCTGATCTTCGAGGCCTTCCAGCAAGCGGATGGTACAACCAGCAGAAAATACGGCGGTACGGGCTTGGGCCTGACCATCAGTCGCGAAATTGCGCGTCTACTGGGTGGTGTGATTAGTGTGGAAAGTAATCCGGGTCAAGGCAGCAGCTTTAATCTGATATTGCCTGTGAAGTATACAGCTCCAGAAGGAACGACCATCAACGTTCGCGATGAAAATTCAGAGGTGACGCCTCTGCCAAGTGATGCGGACTTTACCGGACGCAAAATCCTGATAGTCGATGATGACGTTCGTAATGTCTTTGCCTTGAGCAGTGTATTAAAAATGCGCGGCATGAATGTGGTCTTTGCTGAAAATGGCAGACAGGGAATTAAAACATTAAACGAGAATCCTGATATCGATTTGGTACTGATGGATACGATGATGCCGGAAATGGACGGTCTTGAAGCCATCCGCGAAATTCGTAAAATCGAGCAATTCCAGAAATTGCCGATTGTGTCCCTGACAGCCAAAGCAATGAAAGGCGATCGGGAAAAGTGCCTTGCGGCTGGAGCTTCAGATTATGTGACCAAGCCGGTTGATGAAGTTTATTTGTTGTCAGTTATGTATTCGTGGTTGCCGAAAGCAACATTGAATCCGTCCCTTTAGGAGTCTTGAATGATGAGCAAAGTGGATATTCTTATTGTTGATGACCGACTGGATGGTCTGCTGGCCTTGCAGGCAGTGCTAGATGGGCCGGGTGTGAATCTGGTGCAGGCGCATTCGGGTGTGGAAGCGCTTGCACTTGTAGAGAGTTATGATTTCGCGGTGATCCTGTTGGATGTGCAGATGCCGGGAATGGATGGGTTTGAAACGGCCCAAAGAATCCGGTTGAGTGAAAGACACAAACTGACGCCTATTATTTTTGTAACTGCCATCAACAAGGACGATCAGTATATTTATCGCGGTTATGAAGTAGGGGCGGTAGACTATATTTTTAAACCATTTGAGCCTCACATTGTAAAAGCTAAAGTCCATGTTTTTATCGAGCTGTTTTTGAAAACTAAACAGCTTGAGGAACAGGCAGAGATGATCCGCACTTCTGAAGCGCGCGAAAGATTTTTAAGACTTGCGGAATTGGAAGTAGAAAGTCTGCGTCGCTATCGCAGCCTTGCCGATGCAATACCGCACATCATCTGGCGGGCGAAGGGGGATGGAACCTTCGATTACTTTAACCGTGGCTGGACTGATTACACCGGTCTAACTATAGAGCAAAGTCTGGGAAATGGCTGGCAGTCAGCCGTAGAAGAAACGGATCTGCGTGAATTCTTAAAAGTCTGGTTGAATTCGATGGATGATGGCAGTCCCTTTGAAACTGAAATTCGCCTGCGCAATAAGAATGGAGAATTGCGCTGGTTCTGGGTGCGGGCCGTATCGGATACCAACTATCACGGGGTGCGCTCCTGGATCGGAACCTGTACTGACATTCATGACCGAAAAACAGTCGAGCTGAAGTTGATCGATGCTGAAAAGAAGGCCAGTGCCGCCAGCGTTTCCAAAACAAACTTCCTGGCCAATATGAGTCACGAAATTCGTACTCCCATGAATGCAATTCTTGGCTTTACGGAGTTGATGGCGGATGAGGAACAGAGTGCAGAGGAACGGGCGAAGTGGATTCGCACGGTTCAAAGAAACGGCGATCAGCTTCTTAAAATTATCGACGAGATTCTGGATATTTCCAAGGTGGAAGCCGGACGTTTGCAAATGGAGCGTGTTGAAGTTGACCTGGAAAGCGTACTGGAGGACATCCACTCACTTTTGCGTTTGCAGGCTTTGGACAAGAGATTGGATTTCCGTATTAATTTGGACAATAGCATACCAAAAATGATCATGTCGGATCCTACACGATTGCGGCAGATTCTGTTAAATCTGATTGGCAATTCCATTAAATTTACCAGTGAAGGCCATGTGCATGTTGACGTCGAATGGGTGCCGCGCACTGGATTCGAGCTGCATAATAGAATGCGTTTCTATATTTCAGATTCCGGAGTGGGTATTCATCCGGAACATGCCAGCCATCTTTTTCAGCCCTTCGTTCAGGAAGATAGTGCCACGACCAGAAATTTCGGTGGCACGGGCTTGGGGCTGGCCTTGTCAAGACAGCTCGCGCGGGCCATGGGCGGTGACGTCATCCTGGCCGGCAGCGTACCCGGGCAGGGTAGCACATTCATGGTTGAAGTGAATGCGGATCCGATCGAGGGAACCTTCTTTATTGATATTTTGAACTTTGCAGCTACTCACGATGACAAAGCTTTCAGTTTTAAAGGAAACCGAAAGCTGGAAGGAATGAGAGTTCTTCTGGTTGAGGATGTGGAAGACAACCAGGCTCTGGTGGCTCACTTCCTGGGAGCTGTGGGAGTTACAGTTGAATTTGCTGAAAACGGACAAGAGGGCGTAGAGGCCGCATTGGCTCGCGAGTACGATGCCGTGTTGATGGATATTCAAATGCCAGTGATGGATGGTTACGAAGCCACGCGAAGATTGCGGGCTCAGGGTTATGAGCGACCTATTATCGCGCTTACAGCCCATGCACTTAAGGAGGAGACAGTGAAAAGCATCAATGCAGGATGCACGTATCATATGGCCAAACCAATTAACTTTAATCAGCTGATAGATTTACTGACAAGTATCCATCGGGACAAAGGAGTGGGGGAGGATCATTGTGCCATTTGATGATTCCGGAGACATCTCGCTCGAGATTAAGACCTTCATCAAAAAGTACATTCATTCAGTCACTCTTTTAGATGTTCTGTTTTTATTAAAAAGCAGTGAGGAGCGCAGTTGGACGCCTGAAGAAGTCAGTCTGGAGATGCGCAGTAATCCGGGGTATGCACGTTCACAACTTTTGGAACTGGTCACAATGAACATGCTGGCAGAAAAGGACGGACGTTTTCGTTATGAAACCCAGGAACTGGGTGATCTCGCTGACAAGTTGGAAATTTTGTACAACACCCGACGTTCGACGATAACAAACTTTATTTACTCCCAACCCATCGAAAGCATTCGCGGCTTTGCTAATGCCTTTAAAATCAAGAAGGACTGATCGTGGCTTTTTACGTCTATTTACTGTGTTCAATTACCAGTTTCGGCTGCGCTCTTTTTTTGGGGCGGGCTTATTTTCGTAGCCGATCACGATTGTTGTTTTGGAGCAGTATCTGCTTCGTGGGCGTGGCTTTGAACAACATTCTTTTATCCGTGGATTTTGTCTTGGGACCTGACTATGACCTTACAATGATCCGCGCCTGTGCGATTCTGGGAGGAATGGTTGCCATGGTCTATGGGTTGATTTGGGATACGGTGTAGGATGAGTCAGGATATTGTTAAGCAATTTATTTATGGCGCAGTGATGATGGCCTCGGTCGTTTCAGGATTGTTTTTCCTGAAGTTCTGGAGGAAAACGGCAGATCGCTTTTTTGCGATGTTTGCCATTTCTTTTTTTATTCTGGCGGCAGAGAGATGGTTTCTAGTCTTTATGCCCAGTCAGGCCGAAGAGAACACCTGGATCTTTTCAATGCGTCTGTTGGCTTTTTTGCTGATCATAATCGCGGTCGTGGATAAAAACCGCAGTTAAGTAATGAAAAAGCGGCTGAGGGGGCCGCTTTTTTATTAACAACTATTTTAAACCGAAGGATTTTGCAGTGTCAGTAATCCAAGTCGCATAGTGCAGGATGTTCATATAGACGATGTCTGTGTTACATCCAAGTCCGCTGCGACTTGTAACTCCCCAAAGTTGGAACTCATTGCCAACCTGGATATACGCAGGGCCGCCTGAATCACCCGAGCAAGCTGCCTGACCAGTGGATTGATCCAAAACAACTTCGCCTTCGTTCGGCGTGTACTTAACTTTTACTGTCACAGCTTTCAAAATAGCGGGACCGCTTAGTTCTTCACGAACGCAGCTTGTAGCCTTACGAGCGTCGTCGTGATCACAGAATACTTCGCCGTTGTCGATCATCTCTTGAAGGTTTTTTTGTTTTCTTGGATTGATCGTGATCACTTCGGCATAATCAACACCGTAGCCCGCAAGGATCGTCACGGCGTCTCTTTTTAGAACTGCTGGCTCAGTCAGAATCTTAGCGGGAGTATAGTCCTTAGGTGTTTCACCCTCGTACATCATCAAGCCGATGTCGTTACCAGAAATCGCCATGTTTTCTTGTCCGGAGTTGAAGTGCTCATGAGCTTTCATTTTGATGACGCGGCGAACAACAGGAGAGGTGTTGAAGTTTTTTCCAAGATTCAGGATCGACTCCATGTCGGGATGAAAAACTATATAGACGCCCGAAGTTTTTTCTCCCACACAGTGAGCGGCTGTCAGAACCAGATTTCCTGGAAGCAAAGAGCCCGTGCAAGTAAAACCCCCGTTGTCATCGTAAATACCAACCACGCTGTGAGCCAGTGCTGAGTCTGCTTTTACCAACTGACCGCCGATAATTTGGTCGTTGGAGTTCGTAGATAGCAAGTTGGAATCAACGGCGCTGCAACCCAATGTGATGAATGCAACGAAAACTAAAAAGGTATTAAGTAGTTTCAACTTATTATTCCCCGCAAAAAAAAAGTGTGGGGTCCTTTTATAGAACCACCACACATTTGCAAGAAAATTAAACGCCTGTAATAAATTTTTTTGGGCGCTCAAATATCAATTAGGATTCAGTATCCAAAATCGGGAAGGCTTTGACCAAATCGTCGATGGCTTTCATCTGCTGCAAGAAGGCTTCCGCTTTCGCCAGTGGGAGAGCAGATGGTCCATCGCATTTTGCATTCGCTGGATCTGGATGTGCTTCGATGAAAAGACCTGCTAAGCCCACTGCCAATCCGGCGCGGGAAAGTTCTGCGACCTGACCACGGCGACCGGCAGAGGCCGCGCCCATTGGGTCACGGAATTGCAAAGCGTGAGTGGCGTCCAAAATCACCGGAGCACCTTTGGAAACTTTCTTCATAATATTGAAGCCTAATGTATCTACAACCAGGTTGTCGTACCCAAAACATGAACCACGTTCACACAATATGATCTTGTCGTTGCCGCACTCTTCGATTTTTTCAACGATGTTCCCCATTTGGCTGGGGCTAAGGAATTGGGGTTTTTTAACATTGATCACAGCACCAGTGCGAGCCATGGCTTCGACCAGGTCTGTTTGGCGCGCCAGGAATGCAGGAAGCTGGATCACATCGGCCACTTCTGAAACTGGTTTGGCTTGAGAGACTTCATGAACGTCAGTGATGACTTTCACGCCGAAAGTTTTCTTAAGTTCTGCAAAAATCTTAAGGCCCTCGTCCATTCCCGGTCCACGATAGGAGTGGATGGAGGAGCGATTTGCTTTATCAAATGAGGATTTGAAAACATAAGGAATGTTAAGTTTGTCAGTGATTTTTACGAAGTGCTCACACACTTGCATGGCCAAGTCCCGGCTTTCCAGGACGTTCATGCCTGCGAAAAGGACGAAGGGTTTGTTGTTAGCGACTTCGATATTGCCAAGTTTGACGATTTTGTTTTGCATGGGGCAACTCTATCAAATTAGCCCCATCGGGCAATCAGAAAAGCTCTGCGCAATCACCCGGTGCTTCCACAAAATGGCGGTTATAGATCCAGCCCCGAATGCGGGAGCATTTCGGACCGGAGACGGTGTCTTTAAGTTTAAAACGTTCGGCGACGGAGTCCTTTCGGGTGTTGTGCAGCCAGCCCGGTGGATTTTGTGAAACTAAAACGTCCATCAACGGTTTATCCAGGGTGTTGATGGGGACTTCCGGGTCGTGGGCTTTTACGGGCACAGCCGGGAAGCGCAACGCTTGTAAAAAGTCAGAAAACACCGCGGGCCCAGTCTGCATCAAAGGGGCGAGACTTTCAGGATATCCTTTAAAATGCAGTGGCGCCTGTCCTTTGGAGCAAACCAAAGAGTAGAACTCAATATTCAGCAGATAAAGATCACAGTGACTGAAGAGATCTTCGGAAGAGCGAATCAGACTGTCCAGAGCCACCGGCGAGATTTCACCATCTAGCCACTGAGCAAATATCCCGTCGTCGTGAAGGGCGTCAGAGACGGCTTGCAGAGCTTCGCGGCTCCAAAGCTTTGCGGCAGCAAAATACACGGGCGAGGGAACATTGTTATAGATCAGGTCATATTTCTTTTTAGTCGTTCTTAAAAAGGTCAGACCATCGGCCTCGGTGAAGGTCACCTTCGGATTATTTAGCAAGCGATTGGCGACAAACTTCAAGCTTCCTGCCACTTGCAGCATGGTGGGATCCAAATCCACGATGTCGGTGTGGGCGAAGAGTAATTCAGAACCCAGGGCGGTGGCGCCAGTGCCCATGCCAATCACCAGGGATTCATTAAAGTTATTCACGTAAGCCAGCGGGGTCAGTCCCATCAAGGTGTCGATCAAGGGAATCGGTTCTTGATGTGGCAAGAAAACCGAGGTGTGGCCGTTCATGAACATCAAAGAGTATTTCCCAGCGAACTCAACGAAGTTCACCTGGCTGCTGTTGTGTTTGAAAGTTTGAACTTTGCTGATTTCGCTTGAGTAGTGATGCCACGGCTTGAGACCCCGCATGTTGAAGCTGCCCAGATCCCAGGAGTATGTTTTCAGCAGCCCGTAAGAAATACCGCCCATGGTTACAATCAAGGCGCTGGTGATCATGCGCCACTTTAATTCGCGAGTGGCAAAGATAAGACATAAAAGTCCCAAGAGAGCCCATAATTGGAAAATTCCGACTTTCTCAAATAGAATCGATATAAACAGTAAAATTCCCAAAGCATTACCCAGAGAATTTACACTTAAGTAAATTCCCAATGAAACTTTTTCGTTTTCTTTTTTCACCAACGGCAGAAGGCTGCCAAAGAAAAATCCAAATGGAAAAATAAGGCCAAGTGTGAACACGGAGCGAATCAGGAAAATAATAAACGGAGTGTTTTCAGAATTCACCGCAGGGTTTAGGACGACACCATCGAATGTGCTTAGTTGTAGTGCATCCAAAGCCCAAGCCCAAAACACCGGCCAGGTTTGAGTCCATACCAGTAGCGAGAATACTAACAATGCAGATTTGGATTTAAAGCTTTTCCACTGCAGCCACTGATAGCCCCAGCGAGTTTGAAACCACAAGCTGGATGCGGCCCAACTTAACAGCAGAGCCGCCAGATAAAGTGTGTAGTGAAAGGCCAGTGGCGCCAGAGTGGTTTGCACCTGTCTGTAAAGAATGGATTGAATAATACCGCTGATTACCGAGAAGGAAAAAAGTGTCAGAAGAAGTTTTTTGTCATCGGTGCTAAGAGTCCAAATTGTGATTGGCGGTTTTGCTGGTTGCAATGCTTTGTGGTTGCGCTCCTGAAGCCACCAGAAAGCACTCCAAATTGCTTCAAGAATTGTAAGTCCGATCAGAATCTGCGTTATACCTATGGAGGAGATTAAATCAAGTTCGACCCAAATCAGGGCCCCTACGACCAGCAGATGAAAATAAAAATACACTTGGTTAAACACTTGAGTTGACGCTTGTTCAAGTTTTGACTGGCTTAAGAAGAATAACGGCAAGAGTAAGGATGAAAAAAACGAGATCAGGAAGAACAGTGTAAAGCCCAACATGAGACTTAATTTGGGTGCGCCCAGCAATGCGGCATCATTGGAATAAAAAGCCAACAAGCCTAAATTCAAACCCACCAGGGCCAGATGGCTTCGGCTCAGTGTGAACTTCCATCGATCTGCATAGTAGCTGCCTAAAGAGGTTCCAAGATAAGCCACTGCGATCAGGAATAATTGGATGAAAAACAAACTGCCAAATATTTGCGAAAGAATGCGCGAGATCAACACCTGATACAACAAGACGGGAATACCGAACCACAGAAGATACAGTTTTTCGGAATTGTTCTTGAAATTATCGGGACTGAACATTTTTTCGCTCCAAAAGTGCCGGCAATGCAAAAAGATATAAGACGATAATCAGATGCAGATAGTAGCGATAGTGAAAGATCTCTTCAATCCCGATATGAAAACCCACCAGTGCGACTAACCAGATCCATCGCAAAAACCTGGGGCCGGTCAGGATGACGAAGGCCCCGCATTCCAGGATCAAAATCGCCCATTGAAAGAACACGGCCAGGTTGTGGTTATGAAGAATGGCTCTGCCCAAGTAGGATTCCATGTATCCCATGGAGTGCACAAAAACCTGTAGAGTTGTGCCATTCGGCCATGAAAGACCTGAATAAAAAATCTTTTCCCATCCAGCCAGGCAGTAAAATGATAGCACGACGACTGCGGCAGTCTTGTAGAAGTAGTACTGCAACAGTCCCCATTCGCGCAGGGCCAGCAAAATCAACAATAACGAGAACACAGATTGGCGATGATCACCAAAGGGTTCGTTTTGTAAATACCAGGAAGTGCTTAAAATAAAGAATAGCGCGGAAACGATTGAAAGTATTTTTGGAGCAAGCTTTAACAACCACAATGTCGTGCTGATCAGAAAGATCCCGGTGCAAATTTGAAAAGCCATTTTGTTTTCAATAAGCGCTGTCGGTAAATAGCCAACCAGCGAAACAGGATGAATGTCGCCAGCACTGCGCCACGGGATGAACAATTGATCCAAGCCCAGAAAGATCGAGCACAACAGAACTAATCTACGGAAGCCATCAAAATAACGGTTAGCCACAGGCCAAATCATATGACGGTTCCTCGGCAGACGAGGGGCGCTGAGTTGCTGTTTTCTGAAAGATGTTCAGCAGACCACCAAAAAAGGGAGGTTTTTATCACGCCAAAGTGTTGATCACTGCGTTTGCCCCAAATCGTTCTGATAAGACAAAACTCTGCGGGGATCTGTTTTTTTTTGTTCAGGTTGGAAAAGTGATTTTGCAACTGCTCTATGGATAGTATTTTTCCCCAAGTGTAGATCGTGGCGGGGTGGCGGCCTACATCATAAGTAGGATCGCCGTCATAGTTGTTTTGTAGCTGCAAACTGATCAGGGGGATTTGCTCTCCTGTTGGTAAAGACGCGTGGTAAGTTTCATAGGTTGTTGGAGCGTCTGCGAAAAGTGGATAGCGTTGCACTGGAAAAAGTGGCCGGGTGAAAAAGCTGATCACGAAGACCAGTGCAAGAGTCACAATAAGAATGAGTTCAGACTTTCTTTTATTGTAAAATTCCATTGGTTTTAAGGCTAGACGATTGGTAGCATCTTTACAAGCATCTAAGGTGGAGGCCGCAGGAATGTTCAGTCAGGGTATCATAGCTATGTTTTTGACGGGATTTTCTGGATTACTCTATCAGGTGTTGTGGATTCGGATGTTTTCTACTTTATTGGGTGGGACGACACTTTCTATCTCCTGCGTGATTGCGCATTTTATGCTGGGGTTGGGGCTTGGCACCGCTTGGGCGCCGCGTTTGTTGAATCAGCGCTTTCGTAAAGAAGTTCCTCTTTATTCCTACTGTGAATTTGCCATTGTTCTGGTCGTTGCTGGCAGCTTTTCTGTTTTGGCCTTTAATACGGAATTCCTGACTCAATGGCTTCAGGGGTTTTCCGGCCCGGTTTTGATTTCACATTTTCTGATAACCGGCGTTTTTATTTTCCCAGCCACATTCTTAATGGGTCTTTCGTTTCCGGTGATCAGTTACAAATTCTCTGAAGCCAGCCAGCATCAATGGCTTTATGCTGTGAATTGCCTGGGGGGCGCGGCCGGTGCCTTCCTGTCTTATACACTTTTGATTTACAATTTCGGATTACAGAATACCCTTCGTGTCGGTTTGCTTTTGAACTTGCTCGCCGGAGTTATTTTTCTGCGTCACAGATTTCAAACGGGTCTCGGTGTTGAATCTGCTGAGGCGAGCAGCGCGCGGTCTGAATCCGAAGGGCTACCGGTTAAGATTATTAAAATCTGGGCGATCTGTCTAAGTGGTTTAAGTGGTTTTTTTGTTTTAAGCCTGGAACAGTTGTGGTTTCGTCTATCTTCTCTGATGTTGGGTGGACGAGTCTACGTACACAGCCTGGTGTTGGCCGTTCTGCTATTGTCTTTGGCGGTGGGGGCGGGTATCAGTCCTCGTTGGAAATTCTTGCGGGTTCCAGAACAGATTTCCCGGTTGATCTATCTTTTGCTGGGGGCAGTCACTTCAGTCGGTGTGGGATTTCTATTTTTCAATCACACCATGTCCCTGTCGGTGGATTTGGTAAGTCCGTATCATAAGACTTTGCACTCCGTGTTTGCGCTTTCGTTGTTATTCCTGGCGGTTGTGCCGGGTGTGATATTGGGTTTGTGTTTTCCTTTGTCTTTAAGACTGATTCAAGCGGGCGAGACCTCGGCGCTTTCCCGTACACGCAGTTTGTCTCGCGCGATTTATGTGAACACGTTCGCTTCGGTTCTAGGCAGTTTGCTTGCAACCTATGTTTTGTTTCGCGTACTGGGGACTGTGAATAGTTTAAAAGTGTTAAGTGCTGTTTTGGTGGTGCTTGCCTTGGCTGGAGCCTTGATCTTTACTCGCGAAAAGCGCCGGGTCGTGACGGTGGCTTTTGGTTTGTTGTTATTGGGTTTCGTGGTTTTCAAACCACTTAGCCTGAATTCAGCCGAAGATGTTTTATTTGAAGCCGAGGATGAATTCGGGTATCTGTCCATGGTGCGGTTAAAACCAGCTCCCACCCAACCCGAGGTCACACGTTGGGCGATGTTCAATAATTTTAGCTCGTTGGTTGCGCCCTATGGATACGCAAAAACCCAAGTGGTTCAAAAAAATCTGGCTCTCTATCCCGCGCTGTTTTCAAAGGAACTGCATAATGTCCTGGTTGTCGGGATGGGGTACGGACTTACCACGGAAGGCTTTGTTAAATTGCCTGTCACGCAGAACATCACCAGTGTTGAACTGCTGCCCTTGGTTTTAAAAGCTCAGGATAAAATGTCTTTTAAGAATAACGACTACCTACAAGATCCCCGTGTGCACAACATCGCGACTGATGGACGAAGCTACGTCGCACTGTCTGGAAAGAAATGGGACATCTTGACCGTGAATGTAGATCCTTACGGCGTGGGCACGACGCATTTGATGTCGGCAGAGTTTTATAAAATCGTGACTGAAAACCTGGCTCCTGGGGGAGTCTATGCGCAGCTGTTATTTGGTTCGCAGTATTCCATTCAAGTACTGATCAATACCGCAAAACAAAGTTTTCCTTATTACAAGATTTTACCAGGCTATGATTATGACGGGATTATCTTTCTGGGTAAAATGGAACCGTTTTCTTCTTGGGAAGACGCTTCGTGGGGTCGCGTGGATAAATTAATGCCCAGCCAGTCCTGGGATCAGGACGGATTGCACACGCCGCAGGATTTTGATGTGGCAGAAAAAGTCGTCAATAGCTGGATTGAATACATCCGCCGTGAGGCGGGTGTGAATGAGGGCATTGTCACTGATGACAATCTTGCAGTTGAAAAAAGTCGGACTTCGTTCGGGGATTTGTTCCTGAATTATCCGAAAGACTATTGACCGGGTTATTGCCAGCAGTCTGATGATTTTAAGTCTGCGGTGATATCCTGAATATGGTCGCCTAAAAACTGTGGTTCCATGGCCATGACGATATTTTTGATGGAGTTTGACTCCAAAATACTTTCATCCAAGGTATTCAGTCTTTGGTTTTCGGCTGCGGGAATGTTTCTGTAAACTTTATGGCAAGTTTCCTTGAACACGGGTTTTTCAGTCATGACTTCGGTGTAAAACTTGCGATCCTCATCCTGAAGGATTTCTGCAATTGCGATTTTTCGTAGATCCTTTGGAGTATTGTAGGCCATGACGATCGGATATGGGATTGCGATGATGTCCACGTATTTGAAATGTTTGTGAATCGGGGCCAGAAATTCGGCGCGTTGCTCGGTATTTAAGACCGACGCGACATCAAAGTAAGTCTGGTAAACGCCTTCTCTATTCAGACAATTCTTCGCCATCTCCATGAACTCATCGGTAAAAAGCTTTCCGGCGTTGAAGTTACCCGGATACGTCGAAGTGTTCACGATAAGGTCGTAACTGCCAGATTTACATTTACGCAGAAAGTTCATTCCATCTTCCAGGTACAGCTGAACATTCGGTCTGTTGCTCAGATGATTGTTCTCGCGGTCAAACAATTTTAAAGTATCGCGCACAGCGGGTGAAATTTCGATCAGATCCGTATTTTGGCTGATGGCTGCTACTCCCCAGGACGTCTGGCCGGAGCCCACGCCGATAACCATCGAGCGGGGAATGGTGCTGGTAAAGTAAGCCGCCGGAAGCAGGCCCACCAGATTTTCAGTGTATAAATTCAAATCATGGGAGGCATGTCCATCAACGTAATACATTCTGACAGGTTCAGGAATTGTGGCGCGGGACTGAGTATAATGAATCGCTATCGACGAAAACGCCGCTGAATGAACTTCGGTTCTGCCAACAGTCGCAGCGTTTCTGATTTCGGCGGGGACGCGATTGATTAAGAGTGAACTGGACTGGCTATTCTGAAAAGCAAAGAACGCAAGCATTATAAGAAGTCCCAAAGCAGGGGTGATTTTTAAAATACGTCCTTCAAAAAGACTGAATATAAGAGCAAATGCCCCGGCTGCGACTACCGCTGTTGCAAAGTAAATATTAAACCACAATAGGGAAGCCATTGCCACGGCAAGGCCCATTCCAAAAATGTTGCCCAGGCTGGCAATGATGTTTAAGTAGCTGGCAGCTTCATCAATGGGTAGTTTCGCTGAGATTTCTTCGGCGCCACGAATAAACATCAAGCTTGAGAAATAAACGGGTGCAGTTAAAAACAGTGCTAGCAGGAACGACAAGGCGAAGTAGTTCGTCAGGGTGCCAGTCATGGCGTCACGAATGAAGACCGGCACGGATGCAAATAGAAGTTGAATTAACAGTGCGGTTCCCGCCCAAAAAGTGAAAACCAGGGATCGCGGTATAGTTTTAGCCCTGCGTTCAGTTGCGCCGGCTACACTCATCCAAAAAAAGACGGCCATGGTGATAAGGGTTGCTTGAAGTCTGAAAGCTTCTGTTAGGAAGGTCTGTGTCTTTACTGCCCAAAATACTTGGAAATAACTAAGTGTGGAGATAGCCAAAACCGCAAGAATACTGAAGCTGAATTGCTTGTTAAAGAATCCTTTCCAATGGAAGGAAGGGTTTGCTTGCAAATGAAAGTGATTGGATTTGGAAATAATAAACAAGGCTAAACCTAAAGCCAATTGTGCCAAACCTAGGCTTGCGAGTGCCGTGTGAATAGAAAGTCCCTGGGTAAAATAGACTTCGAAACCCAAAAGACCCAGCAGTGCCCCTAAGTGATAGAGGGCATAGATCCACCGGAAGCGGAACTGTCTAAGATAGTAACTATAAAGTGGCAGCTGCGTTCCCAGGCAAAAAGCGGGCAGAAGAAGGCTTGCAATTAATACGTAAGGAGCTGGCGAAGTGGAAAGTAAAATCAGATTATAAATGCCGGTCAGAACCTCCAGCAGGGGAAGATACTTGCGCAGACGTGATGAAAACAGGTTTCCCACAGCGGCGCCAGCAATAAAAATCAAGGTGACCCAGATAAAAGTGGTATAAAGATCCCCCAAAGTCACGGACACGACTTTTTGATAAAGAACCTGAGCTGAAAGATTTAAAAGCCCTGAAAATAGGACCAAAAGTAAAATCATTCTACGTCCGTGGAAGAAAAGAAGGCGCCTTGTAGGGCGCCTTCAGATGAATTCAATTATTTACAGTAGCTTCCTGATTTGGAGCTTACGACATAATATTTTCCGTTGTCGCATTTATACGATGTGGACGTAGATGTGCCGCTGGCATTCTTCGAAATCTGGTAAGTTGAAGTGGTAGTCACACCGTATGTGTCACACTGAGAGTTACACTGAGATTGTTTCCCCGGTTTGCAGACTGGTTTCGCACCACTTTCGTAAACTGTTTTATAGTTTCCGTTGTCACAACGATATGTTGAGGACACCTTGCGAGTACCGCTGGCATTTTTGGAAATTTGGTACTCTGCATATGTTGATCCCATGAAAGTCGGACAATTTCCGCAATCATTAGGATTTGGCGGCGGAGTTGGAGGCGGAGTTCCTCCTGGAGGAGGCGTTTCAGCCGGAGGTGGTGAAAGCTCACAGCTCGCGGAAGCTAAAGTTGCAACCCCATTCACGCATTGCACTACCAATGTGCCACCCAAAACGTTCTGTTTCGCGGTGTTGGACATCACAGGTTTTGGCTCGGTGCAATTAAATGACTTTGTTTGTCCGTGATTCAAAGGCGGCACTGACAAGCGGGACTTGCCCCCGGTTGTGGAAGTGTCATCAAAGACCGTGCTCATCATGATGAAAGCATCACGGCAGGCGGCTCCGTCATTACCCAGATTGATCGGGGTGCCGACGTTGCCCTGGTTTTCAGTCTTTGGCGCCTCGTTTTTAGGAGAATCCTTTTTGAAGCGATACTCCCAGCGATTGCCATTGTCTCCCGGTCTTGAGAAACCGGTCTCTGAAATGATTGCGATCGAAAACAGAAGCAAAACGCCTGATGCTAATTTGATTTGAGTTTGCTTTTTCATGGAGTCCTCCCATCAAAAAATGCTATCTCAATTAAGGAACAATTTTAAGAAAAATATCCCAGACGCGGCCTTTCTTTTGAACACCTTTTTTATCCTTGTAGGTGAACTCACCCGGTCCAACCAGGCGCGCGTTAGGTCCTAGATCCTGAGTCGCATCAGTGTATTTCACTGAAATAGACTCAACACCCAGCTGTTTTAATGTTTTAACTTCGCTGGCAGTGCTTTTACCGTCATGATTGCGGTCCTTCCACAGGCGAAGTTTATCAAAAACCGGATCTTTGGAGTCAATGACGCCGTCTTTGTTGCTATCATAGATCTCAAGGTTCTTGAATCCATCCTGGAAGTTGTTGATATCACCAAACAACTCATGACCACCGTCAACCTTACCGTTTTTATTCTGATCCAAGGTCAGGAAGTACATCTCGGTATCAAATGATGGCCACGAGATCTTCATGCCATTCTGGTCGGGCAAAAGCGGGAACTTGGAGGTCTTTTCAACCTTTGGCAGTTCGTCGTCAAATTTCAAAACCAGCGGGGAGAAGAAGCCACCGCAAAAACGATTTTCGCTGGGGAAAGCCGCCAGCATAGTAAGTGATTTGCCGTTTTCAGAGGCATACCAATTGCTAGCCGCCGTGATTGGACCATCAAACGCCATAAACTGACGTGGAGTCGTGCTATCCGGAACATTCTGCACGAAAGTGATGCCGCTTAAAAAGTCGGATTTTACATCCAAAGCTTCCAATTTAGAAAAGTCAGTGCCTGTCGCCAGGACGTCCACTGGAATGGTTTTAGCCCCTTCCAAGTTGATGCGAATCAGATTACCTTTCAGGCGCGCGCGCAGGCGAGTGCTGGTGTTGTTGTCCAAAACTGTGGAATTGGTCAGATCCACATCCGTGCTGGCATAGGTTTTCATCGTGGCAGTTGCCGGGAAAGTGATATCGAGTTTTCTTTTCCCACCAGCTGCTGTCAGGTAATAAAGGGTCGCGGTGATCTGTGATTGCTCAGATATTGGATTTGGTACGGAACGTAGATTCGTTCCGAAGCAGCTGACATACATATCCAATGTCGTGACGTCAGAGTTGGAGCCATTCACGACAAGTTGTGAATCCAAGACCACGTCATTCATGTTCGGCCCCGTAAAAGGCAAAACGCTTGTGGTGGAGGTTTTCTTGTTTTGCGCCCAGACTCCGTTGGGAACCAATAGGCTTGCAGCAATAAGTATTTTAAAGTTCACGTTCGACCTCCATGCTAATGATGGGGAGGGTAATTGCTTTTCGATAGAATTTGACAGACTTTACGTTGGTCAAAAGGACATTGACGTCTTTGTACTGACCATTCTTAAGTTCTTGGAACCACAATTCTGTCTTCTTGGTTGTGGTGTTGTTGCGAAGTTCAAATCGCACCAGGGTTACAGGTTCAATTTTCACAAACGGAGCGGCGCCACCGACTGACGGAAGTGTGCGCATAAAATTGTCGATGCCCGTGTAGTTCGCTGATGTCACGGGATGTCTGTTAAGGACGCTAACCTTTGATTCCGTAAGGGATAGCAGTGAAAGGTCAGATCCAGCAACTTTACCCAAGTACGAGGCGAACCGTGGTGCGGTTAAGACATTCACAGTTCCACCTGTTAGCGGGCGCAGATAAGTTGGGCAGCTCAATAAGAAGAGTTCGCCTGAAGCCCAGCGTTTTTGAAAAATCTGGGTCATGGAGCCGTTTGGAGCGGAGCCACCAGTCGCGCCTTTTAAGTTCGGAATAGAATTCAAACCGACATACTGAATAGTGCCGTTAGCCAGCTGATTCGGAGACTCGGCAACTTGGCGGTAGGCGAACATGGGGTCGAAGATAACAGAATCAAATTCCGCTTCTTCGGATTGCAACAGGTAAAAATAGCGATTCTGTTGTCCAGCGGTAATCGTAAATGTTCTGGCTTCAAATCCTGCAGTCACGTTCTGCAGGGTGGAGAATGGAACGTCAGGGTAGTAGTCATAGAAATTGCGGTTATTGTCATCCGGTAAAACAACTTTATTGAAGCTTGCCGCCGATTTTTTAAGAATATTGACTGCCGCGATATTCAATACAGAAAGTTCCGTTTCACTATCGGAAGACTGGTTGATTTTTTTCAGTTGTTTCGTGAAATCAAACAGGAATGTAGCATTACCCAAGGCCACGAAGCCAATAAGTCCCACCACCACCAACAGCTCGGTGACGGTCATGCCTCGACGGTTGCGCAGAGGATTTTTATTTTTTACTTCACTGTGATGAAGTAGGTGTATTGTTTCCACCGTTCCTCCTGCTTGCCTATGATTCTTTTATCCGCGGGCAGTGCGACCCTTAAGTCGACTTGATACAGGTTTCTGACAAATAAACTCGGTACAATCACATAGCCAAAAAATGCCTGGCATGGGTTCCTGCCGCATTCTGATTTTGGTATCATCGTCCCGTTTGAAAGACCGTAAGGCAGGGCATCGCGTTTCAGCAACTCCTCTTCCTTTTTGATATTGGTTTCAAACGACACCTGATAAAGAGACAAGTTAAAGCGAATGCTTTCCACGATGGCCTGAACGTTGTCATTCGATGATCGGGTTAGGCGTAACTGGGCTGATAGATTGGAAATATAAGTAATATACGAATAGGTTGCATAGCTGACCAATGTGCCGACTACGATCGCTGCCAATAATTCAATCATCGAGTAACCGCGGTTGTTGTTGAGTTTCATACTACAACCCCTTTCCACGGCTGACTTCCTTGATCAGGAAGCGCGTTGATTGTTTTTTACATTTAACCAATGTGTCACGGGCATTTACAATGCCGCAATCAGGATCCACAGTCGTCCATTTAAATGGATCCGCAGAGCGTAAACTTACAGGATTGCACACCCAATGGGCGTAACGATCTGTGATACCGATGTTTGACTGCCATAACGGCGCCAAAGCTCCTGGCGAGCAATTCACAGCGGCACCAGCTTTATCCCGGCCCAGGATACCGGCATTAATCAGCTCTTGCGCGGCTTGTGGATGATAGATACTGCTCCAACGAATACCAGCTCTATAAGCGGAGGCATCGATATTCAATTGATTTGTGATCACAGTACCAATGATGCGCAAAGGAGCTGTACGTGGAAGGATCGTGAAGGTCTCACACGCAAACATACCTGCAATCAAAGTTGCACTCGGGCTGATTCGGCATTCTTTCACCAATGAATGCACGGTGAATGCAGTACTGGTTCCATAGGTCCATGGGCCTTCGTAGTAGCCGGGCTCAGTACGAGTCGACCATTCGGTATTAAACATCCAGGCATGACGAGCTTGTCTTGCAAAAGAAGTATCCCACGTCGCTGCCGGGAAAGCCGAGAAATCCGCACCAGGATTGCCTGGATCCGGAGTGGCAAAGCAACGGTCGTCGAATTCTGCTAAGTTCTCTGGATTATCCTTTGGTACATGCAGACCTATATAAGTTGAATCAAGCGGGTAGTTATAGTCATCTGATGCTTCCAAACCTGAATTGGTGCGCCATTTATTAAAGTTCACACCCAGATTCGCTGTGTTGGCCGTCAGCACCATGTCGTTACCGGCTTTGGTAAAGGTCACGCCATTGATTTTGTTTTTAAAGAAAGGCGAGCCACCCGCAACACGCAGGTTGTTTCCATTCAAATAACCATAGTCATAAGCTTCGAAGACGAACTTTACGGAAGGGGAAGAATTAATCACAACACTGCCATTGGATTTGTAGGGAGCCACATTCAGGCCCGGAGAGAATTCAATGTTCATGTCAATCTGGTTGAACTGAGTTCGTCCTGAAACCGTCAACGGTGCCGTTGTAATAGTGATCGTTGGTCCCCCGGTGCCCGTAGGATACAAAGTCACGGTTCCTTGGCGATGCACTTGGAAGTCAGTGATATAAGCACCACGGGAGCCGCCCGGTGCCTGCAAGCCGTTATAGTAAACGCGTGCTTTCAGGACGGGAGTTCCTGTAGTTGTTGTTGCAGAGGACATCGCCGCAGTTGTCACGTTCGGAACTGTCGTGACCGCCTCAAACCCCATAACGTTGGCCTGTTCGACAAAGTTATCTACGTTACCGACGTTAAAACTGACATTGGCGCGATTGGCGGAGGCCGAATTGGCGCGTGCCCAAAGTTGCGATGGGTTGGTGATGATCAAGTCATAGGACGCCATTAATCTAGCACGGCAAAGTTTTTGTGCATCGAAACTTGAAGAGTCGCCAGCCACAATATTGTACAGGTAATCCAGTCCCGTATCGCGACCTGGATCAAGTTCGTAGCCACCTAAAAGGCCGGCAAAGTTCTGCATTTCGTAATTGTACATGGAGCCAGTGCCACCGGCGCTTGAGACCATAAAGGATTTATTATCCATCATGATGCGACCACCACCCAGCACAACTTTGTCGACGAAGACCACGTTGTTCATCGCAGGACGGTGGGAGGATGAAGGCAAATGCAAGTCCCCATTGACGAAGACGGGGCTTTCAAAGCGCAAACCGCCATTGGCCGCGACAGATTGGGCATTCAAACGATTGTTGCCGTTCTTAGCACTACTGCCATTCACGTTCAGGTAAAGATCATTTGGAAGAATCAAAGAAAAATAACTCAGCTCACGGGGATAGACGATGTTTTTAGAGACCAGGACTTCATCATACTGACGATCTGTTTTGTGTTTCAGTGCGATGGTGATTTTTAGTGGCACTTCTTTGCCGCGAACTGCGGAGATCGCCGTTGCATCACGTTCAATCGTGAAGGTTCCACTAGAGTATTCTTCCTTCAATGGTCTAACGATGGAGTAAAGTGGATGACTTTCTGTAAAGTCTTTCAATTGAACAGTTGTTGAAAGTGTTTTCAATCGAGTTGCTGAAAGAGGTTCAGCATGGGGAGTGCCGGAGTTGCGGATGAAAAGCAATGACTCATCTGATAGCAAAAGTCTTTGTGTGTTTCGTGGATGAGTTAAGCTGCAGTTTAGTTCCTGCACCCATGAAGGCGACAGGCACCAGCTTTGTTTGATTGCGTTGACCGTATATGCATAGAGACCATCCATCACAATACGGCGATCTGTTTTGTTCGCGGAGCGCGCCATCATTTTCGCTTGGGTTTCAACATACGCGATAGAAGCAAAGAACATAATGCATACGATCACACCACCTATGATCGCCATAAGAAGTACGGAGCCCTGTTGCGAGCGCAACAACTGCTTGTGGAACGCGCTGTGATGGTTCAAACAATCCCCTTTGTTCTCATTACTTATCGGTCAAAGAAGCGTTTCATTTGAGCCAAAATGGAGTCATAAAGTCCTCCTAAATAGGAGGTTTTGTTTCACAGTGAGACATAATAATTCAAAAAAGGTCAATTACCACTGGATCGTTGCTACTTCGTATAGCAAACCTCGTCCATGGTGAGGATCCAAAGGAAGCCGATACTTGGTAAAATTGAGTGGCAAGGAGGTGTGCCATGTCTCGACATAACAAAGGAAGAGGCTTTAGCCAGACCAGCAAACGCTATGAGGGAAATCTAAAAGAGCAAAGACGCGCGGCTCACAATAAACAAATGGACCACTCAGCAGATTCACAAATGGTGGAGTCTTCTTCGAGTGAAAACAGCGAGAACCGCGAAAAAGGATCACCACGGAAATAGCCTGAACTTCCAGTGATCTAAACGCAAAAGGCACAGTTTTACCTGTGCCTTTTGTTTTCTTCTGCCGCCACGGTGGCAGTGAGTACTTAGTTGCTTGTTTTTTTAGAAGTCTTGGATTTTTTCGCAGAGCCTTTTTTCGACTTATTTTTCGATTTAGACTTTTTGCTTTTCTTAGACTTTGATTTGGACTTTTTAGTGCCGTATTTCTTTTGCGCTTCTTTGCGAATCGCTGCGTTCTCATTAATATAAGGCAGCATTCCTTGGTATCCAGTTACAGGAGCCGCAGGAGAATCTGCAGATGGCGCAGAAGCCGGTGGTGGATTTGAAATCTCTTCTTGGGCGTGTGCGGAAGTAAAGCCCAGCACAGTGAAAATCACGCTGAATGTCACAAGATGTTTAATGTTCATTCACAAACATTAGCGTGAAAACTGCCGAAGCTCAACTATTTCCACGCTGCTAATTCATCCCAGGCACTGCGATTTTCAATCTGACTGTAATCATAAACATCAATATGCGGAACAACTTCCGAGATCACCTCAAGACTTTCTTGAAACTGCTGAAGATTCGGAGTGACGCTGCTGTGTTGTCCATGCCAAGTGGAAATCTCGATGTGAATAATCACTTCGCTGCGGTTGGCGACAATTTCCTGAAATTTCAATGAAGCGGGCAGAGTCCAAGCAGGATTGAAAACAGAAGTGCCGTGTTCACCCAGCCACTGCTGCCATAAAAGTTCGCCCACAACAAAATCCATTTTCTTTGCGCCCTGCAGGTTTAAAATTTCATTTAAATCAAAGCCCACGTCATCACGAACCTCTTCTGATTTAAATAAACTGCCGTCAGAGTGAGCAGGCCAGGTTTGCACGACTCCTGCTTTGATACCTTGGGAGTGACTGATCTCGGCCATCATCGCCAAAAGATCCGTGATTCCCTCAGCGCGCATAATTTTCCAATTATCATCACCCAATTGTCCTGCGGGATATCGGGCGAAAAAAGCCTTGTTCGCTTCGGGATTGTAGTCAGCCTCCATGCGCCAGTAACAGTCTACTGTGGGCTCCACGGCTTCGATGGCATAAAGTTCTGGAAATTTCGAA